>JARGFW010000146.1 GCA_029211085.1 Deferrisomatales bacterium
TTGAAGGGCGTCAACTCCGACCACCCCCTGAGCCGGGGCGAGGTGGGCAAGTGCGGGGTGGCCATCGACAGCTTGCGGGACATGGAACTTTTGTTCGACGGCATCCCCCTGGGGGAGGTCACAACCTCCATGACCGTCAACCACCCGGGGCCGATCCTGCTGGCGATGTACCTGGCGGTGGCCGACCAGCAGGGGGTGGGCTGGGACCGGGTGGGCGGCACAGTGCAGAACGACCCCCTCAAGGAGTTCTTCGCCCAGAAGTCCTACATCTGGCCCCCCAAGCCCAGCGTGCGCTTCCTGGTCGACACCATGGAGTTCTGTGCCAAGCACGTACCCAAGTGGCACCCGGTGTCGATCTCCGGCTACCACATCCGCGAGGCGGGCTCCACCGCCCAGCAGGAGCTGGCGTTCACCCTGGCCGACGGTATCGCCTACGTGGAGGCGGCGATGGAGCGGGGCCTGGACGTGGATCAGTTCGCGCCCCACCTGTCGTTCTTCTTCGACGCCCACCTGGATTTCTTCGAGGAGATCGCCAAGTTCCGCGCCGCCCGCCGGCTCTGGGCGCGGCTGATGAAGGAGCGCTTCGGCGCCAAGAACCCCAAGAGCCAGTGGCTGCGCTTCCACACCCAGACCGCGGGGGTGAGCCTCACCGCCCAGCAGCCCCTGAACAACATCGTGCGCACGGCGTATGAAGCGCTGTCCGCGGTGCTCGGCGGCACCCAGAGCCTGCACACCAACTCCTTCGACGAGGCCGAGGCCCTGCCCACCGAGCAGGCGGTCACCGTGGCCCTGCGCACCCAGCAGATCCTGGCCCACGAGACCGGGGTGGCCAACACCATCGACCCCCTGGCCGGCAGCTACTTCGTGGAAGCCATGACCGACCAGATGGAGCGCGCCGCCCAGGCCTACATCGACAAGATCGACGAGCTGGGCGGCATGGTGGCGGCCGTGGAGGCCGGCTATCCCCAGAACGAGATCATCCGCGCCTCCATGGAGTTCCAGAAGCAGGTGGAGAGAGGCGAGAAGGTGATCGTCGGGGTCAACCGGTACGCCACCGGTGAGAAGGAGAACATCCCCCTGCTCAAGATCGGCGACGGGGTGGAGAAGGCCCAACTGGTGCGCATCGCCGAAACCAAGAAGAACCGCGACAACGCCAAGGTGGAGCAGTGCCTGGGGCGCATCCGCGACACCGCCCGGGGCAGCGACAACCTCATGCCGTCGATCGTCGAGGCGGTGCGCGAGTACGCCCTGCTGGGCGAGGTGCGCGACGCCGTGGTGGACGTGTTCGGCGAGTACGAAGACCCGGGAGTGTTCTAGTCGGCAGGGAAGCTCGGAAGCCGGAAAGCTGACTGGCCGGCCCGCTGACCAGCCGATAGCCAGTTATGGAGAGCCAACCATGAAGAGAGTACGAGTTTTGATCGCCAAGCCGGGCCTGGACGGTCATGACCGGGGGGCGAAGGTCATCGCCAAGTTCCTCCAGGAGAGCGGCTACGAGGTGATCTACACCGGGCTGCACCAGACCCCGGAGCAGATCGCGATCTCCGCCATGCAGGAGGCGGTGGACGCCATCGGCATCTCGGTGCTGAGCGGCTCCCACAACTACGTGTTTCCCGAGGTGATGGAACTGCTCCGGGCCCGGGGCATGGGCGAGGTGGTGGTGTTCGGGGGCGGCACCATCCCCGAGGACGAGATCCCGGCCCTGTTGGAAACCGGGGTGAAGGCACTGTTCCGACCCGGCACCCCCCTGGAGGACGTGTTGCGGTTCATGCAGGAGCACGTGGGGTAGGGGGGCCGTCCCGCCCCGCGAGGAGCCGTCATGGAGCTGTTGAATCATCTGGTGGCCGACGCCGACCAGGAAACCCTGGTGAAGCTGGCGATGGACGGGCTGCGTCGCACCATCGTCCACTACGGGCACTGGTTCGCCCAGGTCGAGCACCAGTTGGGTCTGGAAAAGGCCCTGGAACTGGAACAGGAGGTGTGGGACGCCTCCGCCGGCACCCAACTCCAGCGCCTCGGGAAGACCCTGGGCTTCCCGGTGCGGGACGGGGCCCCCGAAGCCTTGCACCAGCTGCCCCGGGAGACCCTGATCGAGCTGTTGAAGGGCCTCGGCGTGAACTGGCTGGCCAACGACGGCATCTGGTTCCAGGCGGTGGAGCGCGCCTGCGGCATGAACGACGCCAAGCGCTGCAACGACAGCTGCTGGACCCGCTACTCCCCGTTCGAGGCGGCGCGCACCAAGGCCCTGCTCGGCCTGCCGGAGAACGGCGGTCTGGAGGCCCTGAAGAAAGCCCTGGCGTTTCGCATGTACGCCCTGGTCAACCGGCAATCGATCGAGGATGTGGACGAGCACAGCTTCATCTTCCGCATGAACGCGTGCCGGGTGCAGACGGCGCGCAAGCGCAAGGGTCTTGAGGACTACGCCTGCAAGTCGGTGGGACTGGTGGAGTACCCGTACTTCGCCCGCGCCATCGACCCGCGCATCACCACCGAGTGCGTTGGCTGTCCGCCCGACCCGCACCCGGAGGATTGGTACTGCGCCTGGAAGTTCACACTGGGGGAGTAGGCCCGCGGGGGGCTAGGGGTGCGCGCCCGTGGGTGCGGCGTTGGCCCCGGCATCCGAGAGGACACACGGCGCATGTCCAGCAACATCCTGCAGTTCAGCCTGAACCGCTGCACCAGCGTGGAGAACGCCGGCCCGGGGCTGCTGCGCTCCACCTGCCGGCTGCAGGACACCCTGAGCCATGCCGAGGTGAGCATCACGGTGCAGCTCCCCGGGCTGGAAATCCAGAGCGCCGAGGGGTTCTTCGCCCACGCCTATCTGGAGCCGGTGGCGGATCTGGCCCAGCGGCTGCAGCGCATCGTCGGCGTGCGCGTCGGTTCCGGCATGGGGAAGATCCTCCGGGGTCTGCTGGGCGACGCCGAGAGCCTCGAGCAGTTGGTGTACATGGTGGAAGAGGCCTGCGACGGGGTGATCCTGTCCCTGACCCGCAAGATCCTGGCCCAGGCCCCGGATGACGAGGCAGGCAAGGTGGCGTTCTACTCGAACATGGTCCAGGAGAATGTCCGTCTCTACGACCGCTGTGCCGCCTTCGGCAAGGGCACACCCCTGGTGCGGGGGCTCGAGGCGGCGCAACGGGAGGGGGAGTGACCGTGGCGGTGGCGCGCCCCGTGCAGGAGTTCATGCGCAACAAGCGGATCAGCGTGGCCCGCCGCGATGCCGCCACCTTGCGCATCAACGGCTCCCTGGACGACACGATCTACAGTGTGGAACTCGATCTCGAGGTGCGCATCGCGGACCTGTGTTGCGTCTCCATCGCCGGCCGCTTCCGCCGCTTTACCACTCCCGAGTGTCCGCGGGCGTTGGAACTCCTGCAAGAAGCCCGCGGTTTCTGTCTCACCGAGGAGGTGACGGCCAAGGTCAAGAAGACCCTCGACCGACACGCCTGCCACCACTTCGCCAACCTGTTGATCGATTGCGGCTACGCCGCCCGCGAGGCGGCGAAGATCCTCCGCTGGGAAGGGCGGGACCCGGCGGCCAACGACCAGTCCCTGGCGGAGTTCCTGGGCGGGGAGCCGGCATCGTCGGGGGCCTCCGCACCGGCCGCGCGGGTCGTTTCCGCCACCAGCCCTGCCGCTGCCACGCCCGGTGCCCCCCCGGCGCAGGAGAGTGCCGACACAGGAGCCACGGCAGGGCGACAGGGTGCCGCGGCCGGCGGCTTCTTCGTCGACCTCCATGTGCACACCTCGCCGGCGTCTCCCTGTGCTTCCTCTTCGGTGGAGGCGATGATCGAAGCGGCCAAGGGCATCGGCCTCGACGCCCTCTGTCTCACCGATCACAACCACGTGTGGGACCCGCAGCAGGTGGCAGAACTGTCGCGCCAGAGCGGATTGCTGGTGCTGCGGGGCAACGAGATCGTCACCGACCAGGGCGACATGTTGGTGTTCGGTTTCGACGAGGAGGTGCGGGGCGTCGTCCGCCTGGCCGACCTCAAAGAAAAGGTCTCCGCCGCCGGCGGGGTCGTCCTCGCCGCCCACCCGTTTCGCGGCTTCCTGACCTTCGGTGCCGGGGAACTGGGGTTGAGCGTCGAGCAGGCCGCCTCCCGGGACACCTTTCGCTGGGTGGACGGGCTGGAAACCCAGAACGGCAAGGTGACGAGCACCGAGAACGGCCTTGCCGGCCAGGTGGCGGAGCGGCTCGAACTGACCGCCAGCGGCGGCAGCGACGCCCACCATGCCTCCATGGTCGGCTGCTACGCGACCCGCTTCGACGCGCCGATCCACAGCGAAGCCGACCTGATCGCCGCCTTGCGCGCCGGACGCTGCCAGCCGGTCGCGTTCCGCCGTGACCGGGGCCTGGCGTAGGGCAGAGGAGAGGAACACCCCATGCCGGAGAAACGCGACTGGGAACCGCTCGTCCGGCGCATGGAGCGCCTGTTGCGTCTGAAGTCGTTCCCGGTGGCCTTCAAGATGCTCGCGAGCAAGGCGGAACTGGAGGCGATCCCGTTCCTGCGCCGCCCCCGGGGCGGCAACACCCTGTGCCAACTGATCAACCTGGCGCGCAACTTCGACTGGAGCGTGGGCGCCGAGGCGGATGACTTCGTGTTCGCCACCTGCCCCTCCATTCTCGGCCTCAGCGAACTCCCCGAGAGCCACCGCGACGGCACGTTCCGCAACATCGTGTGGGTAGCCACCAAGGAGGACGGCCGCAGGTACGAAGCCGCCATCCCGCGCCTGCCGGTGGGCAAGTACGCGGCCGTGGCCCTCGCGCCCCTGGTGTACAACCCGTTCGAGCCGGACCTGGTGCTGATCTACGCCAACCCGGCGCAGATCATGCTGCTGGTCAACGCCCTGCAGTTCCGCGACTACGAGGTCATGGAGTTCCGCTGCGTGGGGGAGTCTTCCTGCTCCGACGCCATCGTGCGCTGCTACCAGAGCGGCAAACCCTC
This sequence comes from Deferrisomatales bacterium, assembly GCA_029211085.1. Taxonomy (GTDB): domain Bacteria; phylum Desulfobacterota; class Deferrisomatia; order Deferrisomatales; family JARGFW01; genus JARGFW01. The sequence goes on from JARGFW010000146.1 coordinate 4,947, forward strand.
GGTGGGCATCCCCTGCTACGGGGAGCGCCGCTACGGACACGCCCAGGACGACGAACTGGTCATGGCCGTCCCTGCGGCCCTGATGGACAAGGCCCTGGCCGGGCTCGAGGCCCTGTACCGGCGCGGGGTGCGCTACCCGATCCCGTTCGCCGGGGCCGAGGGGGACCTGGGGGTGGAGTTTCCGGTGGCGTACAAGAGCCTGGACGAGATGCTGGCGAGAGTGCGCGGGCAGGACGGGCGCCTGCTGGTCGGCGTCACCGGGGGAATCGCCAGCGGCAAGTCCACCGTGGCGCGCATGTTCGACGAACTGGGGGCCCGGACCATCGACTTCGACCTGATCGCGCGCCAGGTGGTGGAGCCCGGCACCCCGGGGCTGGCGAACGTCGTCGCGTACTTCGGCCAGCAGGTGCTCGCCGCGGACGGCACCCTGGACCGCAAGAAGCTCTCGGCCATCGTTTTCGGCGACCTGGAGAAGCGCAAGAAGCTCGAGTCGTTCACCCATCCGCCGATCTACGAGGAGTTCTTCAAGCAGGCCGACGCCATCGCCCAGGAGGACCCCCGGGCGATCATCCAGGTGGTCGTCCCCCTGCTGGTCGAGCTCAATCTGCAGTACCTGTTCGACCGGGTCCTCGTGGTCCACGTCGCCGCCGAGGAGCAGGTGCGGCGCCTGGCCGCGCGGGACGGCATCACCGCGGACGCCGCGGCCAACATCCTCAAGGCCCAGTTGCCCATCGACGAGAAGCTGCAGTTCGCCGACTACGTGGTGGACAACAGCGGCGACCTGCCTGCCAGCCGGGCCCAGGTGCTCGCGGTGTGGGAGAAGCTGCAGGCGGACGCCCGCCGCGGTTGAACCGCGATTGGGCGCACCGCTGCCCACGGCGGGGTTCTTTGTTGGTGCCCGCACGCCGATCTCTGTACCCTGGGTCCGTCCGACCCCGGCCCAGCAGTTCTCACCTCCTCCCCCAAGGCGGAAAACGCATGCCCTGCAAACCACGGCTGTGGATCATTGGTATCGGTATCGTTCTGCTTCTCGCGGCCTGCGACCGGGGGCAGATCTTCCACAAATTGCGCCCCGACTCCGTGGTCCTCGCCTTTGGCGACAGCCTTACCGCCGGAAGCGGGGTGGAGCCGGGGTTGACCTATCCCGCCCAGCTGGAGGCACTGATCCGGCGCAAGGTGGTGAACGCGGGAGTCGCCGGCGAGGACAGCGCCGCAGGGGCCGGGCGCCTGCCGCGCGTGCTCGCGGAACAGGAGCCGGATCTCGTGATCCTGGGTCTGGGAGTCGAGCCCGACCGGCAGCGGCAGCAGGGCAACCTGCGCCGCATGTTCGATGCCGTCAACCAGCTGGGGGTCCCGGTGGTCATGATCGCCGTTCTCCCTCCCGGGGGGGCGGCGCCTGATGTTGACCCCTATACGGCGCTGGCCAAAGAGCTTAAGATCCCGCTGGTGCATGCCGCGGTAGAGGGCCTGCCGACGGAGCGGCAGACCGGGGGCGAGCCGCTCCCCGGGTCCGCCGACGGCTATCGCAAGCTGGCGGAAGCGGTTGCGGACAAACTGGATGAGTTGAGCGCGATCTGAGCGGTGCGCGGCGGGCCTGAAAGCCCACCTCCCACCCGGTCTGCAGGCGGCCCGAGCGCGCCCCCCGCCACGGGCCTCCGACCTCAGGTGAAGCACACCTCCCGCAGGGCGACCACGTAATCCACCACCCGGTCCACGTCCCGGTAGATCTCCTCGCAGGTGTGCTCGAAACCCCGCTGGTGGCTGCAGTAGCCCATGCGCGACGCGATGTCGCGCACCTCGGTCATGACCTCGCCGAGGTCGACGGCGCAGCTCACGGTTTCGTGGATGAACTCGCGGTCCATGGGCTCCAGCGCCGCCGCCAGGGCGTAGAACTTCTCACGGAAGCGGGGATCCTCACTGTGCTCCGCCGCGTCGCGGAAGCTCCTGCTGAACTCGCCGGCGTCCCAGTTCTCCATACGTCTGCTGGCCATGTCTGTTCTCCTCTCCCGCAACCCGCGCCCCGCCCGGTAGAGATTGGTTTCCCGTAGCCACTACCGTAACCACCATCCGCCGGGACGCCAGGGGCAGGCCCGCGCGGCGCGTCTCCCGCCCGGACGCCGCCGCCCCCGTTGACACTTCCCCCGGCACCTCCCAGTATGGGCCGGCACCGCCCCGGAGTGACGGGATCCGTCCCCCGCGGGTGGTACCGTGGGAGGCAACGTTGCACCCGCACCGGGGCGGCCCCGTGACCCAGCTCAACCTGTTCGTGTCCAACCGCATCGAGACCCTGGCCGGGAAACTGGCCGGGGCACTGGCGCGGCCCCTATCCGACCCGTTCGCCCCCGAGGTGGTGGTGGTGCCCAACCAGGGCACGGCGCGCTGGCTCGCCCACCGGCTGGCGGAGGCGCTGGGGGTGTGCGCCAACGTACGGTTTCCGTTCCCCGACCAGTTTCTGCTGGAAGCCGCCCGGGCGGTAGTGGGCGACCTGCCCGACCCGGCGCCGTTCTCCCTGGGGGTGCTGCCGTGGCGCGTGCTGGGCCTGCTGCCCCAGGCGGCGCAGCGCCCAGGGGGCGCACCCCTGGCCGGGTATCTGACCGACCCCGCCGGCCCCGAAGCCGCCGAGCGCAAGCGCCTGCAGCTCGCCGAGCAGCTGACCGGCATCTTCGAGCTCTACACGGTGTTCCGTCCGGAACTGCTGCGGGACTGGGAGGCCGGGGCCGAGCCCGGCGACTGGCAGGCGAACCTGTGGCGGGCCCTCACGGCCGGCTGCCCCGGCGCCCACCGGGCCACGGCCCTGGAGCGGCTGATAGCCGCCCCACTGAGTGACCGGCCGGCCATCGCCCCCTCGGAAGAGCGGCCGCCGGAACGGTCCGCGCGGGTCCACGTGTTCGGGGTGGGGGCCCTGGCGCCCCTGCGCCTGTGGGCGTTCGAGGCCCTGGCCCGGCGGATCGAGGTGAACCTGTACCTTGCCGCCCCGTCGCTCCACTACTGGGCCGACCTGCGCTCGCCCCGGGAGCAGGCCCGAGGGGCCCGCCGCGGCGGGGAGTCACCGCGTTCGGGGGAGAATCTCCCCGAGGTGGGCAATCCCTTGCTGGCATCCCTGGGGCGGCAGGGGCGGGCGTTCTTCGACGAGCTGGCGGCCCTGCCCGCCGCCCACGCCCCCGACGACCTGTTCGCCGATCCGGGGCAAGGTTCCCTGCTGGCGTGCCTGCAGTCCGACATCCTCCAGGTGCGCCACCGGGGGGTGGACGGCACCCCCGGGCGGGAGCTGGCCGCGGACGACCACTCCCTGCGGTTCCACGCCTGCCACAGCCCCCTGCGGGAGGTGGAGGCCCTCCACGACTGGCTGCTCGGCCTGTTCGATGACCATGAACTACCCGGACTGGCGCCCCGGGACGTGCTGGTGATGACCCCCGACCCGGAGACCTACGGCCCCTACGTGCAGGCGGTGTTCGACGGGGTCGGCGAGGAGGCGTGCCGCATCCCTTACGCCCTGGCGGACCGGGGGGTGCGGGCCGCGAACCCCCTGGCTGACGGCTTCCTGCGCCTGCTCGCGGTGCCCGGCAGCCGCTTCGGTGCCCAGGGGGTGCTCGACCTGCTCGAGGTGGCACCCCTGGCCCGGCGCTTCGGGTTCACGGGAGACGACCGGGAGACGGTGGCGCGCTGGGTGGAGGAGACCCGCATCCGCTGGGGCATCGATGCAGCCCACCGGGAGCGCTGCGGGGTCCCCGGGTTTTCGGAGAACTCCTGGCGTGCAGGGCTGGGGCGGCTGTTGCTCGGCTACGCCCTGCCCGGGGACGGCCAGAGCCTGTTCTCCGGGGTGCTGCCCCACGGCGAAGTCGAGGGGGATGGCGCCCGGGTGCTGGGGTGCCTGGCGGAGTGGGCCGAGGCCCTGTTCGCCCTCGATGGGGAGCTGTCCGTTCCGCGCCCGCCCGAGGCGTGGGCCGATACCCTGGGGGGGGTTTTGGAGCGGTTCTTCGCCCCCGACGACGACCAGGAGCGAGACCTGTTGGCGGTGCGCAGGGCGCTCACCCGGCTGGCCGAGCACGCCCGCGCCGCCGGGTTCGCCGAACCCCTGTCCCTGGCGGCGGTGCGCGACCACCTGGGGGCCGCCCTGGAGGGCGACCCGGCCGGCGGCGGCACCTTCACCGGCCGGGTCACGGTGGCGTCTTTGCGCACCCTGCGGGGCATCCCCTTCCGGGTGGTGGCGTTGCTGGGCATGAACGACGGGGCGTTCCCCCGGGCCGACCGCCCCCCCACCTTCGACCGCATCGCCGCGGCCCCCCGGGCCGGTGACCCGAGCCTGCGGGACGAGGACCGCTACCTGTTCCTGGAGACCCTGCTGGCGGCCCGGGAACGGCTGCTGGTGAGCTACCTGGGGCGCAGCGCCAAGGACGATGGCGAGCTGCCGCCGTCGGTGGTGGTGAGCGAGCTCATGGACGCCGTGGCCGAGGGGTTTCGCCACCCGGGGGGCACGCTGCCCGGGGCCCTGGTCACGGTGCACCGCCTGCAGGCGTTCCATCCCGACTACTTCCGCGCCGGCAGCGGGCTCGCCAGCGCCTCGGCGGAGAACCTGGCCGGCGCCCGGGCCCTCACCGGGCCCAAGACCGAACCCCTGGTCCTGGCCCCCGAGCCCCTGCCGGAGCCGGAAGAGCCGTGGCGGGAGGTGGACCTGGCGACCCTGACCCGCTTCTACCACCACCCGGCGCGGTTCTTCCTGCAGCGGTGCCTGGGGGTGCAGCGGCTCCGGGAGGCCGCCGGTGCCGAGGAGCGGGAGCCGTTCGCCGTGGGCTCCCTGGAGCGCTACGGCATCCTCGGCGCCCTCACCGAACGGTGCCTGACCGGGGCCGACCCGGCAGCGACCTATCCGGTGCTGCGGGCGGCCGGGGAGCTTCCCCCCGGGCGGCCCGGCGAGGTGGCGTTCGCGGCGCTGGCCGGCGAGGCCCGGGGGTTGGCCGAGACCGTTCGGGGGCGGCGGGCGGGAGACGAACTCCCCCCCCTGGAGGTGGACCTGAGGGTGGGGTCCTACCGGCTCTCCGGTCGCCTCCCGGGGCTCTACCCCGGCGCCCGGGTGTGCCACCGCCCGGCCAAGCTGGAGAAGAAGGGCAGGGACCAGACGGTGGGCTGGCTCGAGCACCTGGTGCTGTGCGCCGCCCGCCGCGACGGGGACCCCGACCGCACGGTGCTGGTGGGGCTCGACAAGATGTACGGGTTCCGGCCCGCCGACGGGGCCCTGGAACACCTGGAACGCCTGCTGGACCTCTACGGCGCAGGACTTCGGGAGCCGCTCCCCCTGCTGCCCACCGCATCCCTGGCCTACGCCGAGGCCGTCTGCAAAGACCAGGGGGAGGACAAGGCCCTCGACGCGGCCCGCACGGCCTGGGAGGGGGGGTACCGGAGCTGGGGAGACCGGGAGGACGCGGACCTCCAGATGTGCTTCCGGAGCACGGACCCCCTGGGGAAGCGGTTCCGGGAGCTGGCCCTGGCCGTGTTCGGGCCGCTCCTCGACCACCGGGAGAACCGCTGATGGCCACGGCGTTCCGACTCACCACCGCGCCCCTGACGGGCCGCAACCTGGTGGAGGCCAGCGCCGGCACCGGCAAGACCTACAGTCTCGCGGGGCTGTTCCTGCGCCTGGTGGTGGAGGCCGGTCTCGGGGTGGACGAGATCCTGGTGGTCACCTTCACCGAGGCCGCCACCGAAGAGCTGCGCGGGCGCATCCGCGCCCGGCTGCGGGAGGCCCAGGAGGCGCTGCGCTCCGGCGACCCCGGGGGCGATGTCCTCCTCACCCACCTGCTCGCCCATCCCGACGTGCCGCGGGAGCGCGCCCTGGGGCGGCTCACCGCCGCCCTGCGCTGCTTCGACGACGCGGCGATCTCCACCATCCACGGCTTCTGCCAGCGGGTGCTGGCGGAGCGGGCGTTCGAGTGCGGCGTCGCCCTGGGAGCGGAACTGTTGCCCGACCCCTCGGCGCTGTTGGAGGAGCTGGTGGCCGACCACTGGCGGCAACGCCTCCACGGGGCGTCCACCGGGTTCGCACGGCACGTGGCGGCCCAGCACCAGGGGCTCGCGGACCTCGCCGGCGCCGTGCGCACCTGGGCGGGGCGTTCCCACCTGACGGTGGTGCCGAAGATCACCGGGGCCGATGCCGACCCGGCGGGGGCCGAGGCCCTGGCCCGGGCCCGGTTCGACGCGGTGGCGGAGCTGTGGCGGGTCCACCGGGAGGAGGTGGTCGACCTCCTCGCCCGCGACCCGGCCCTGGGCCACGGCAAGTTGAGCCAGAGCTCGGTGGCCAAGATGGCGGACGCCCTGGAGGCCTACCTGGCCGGCGACGACCTGCTGGTGCCGGTGAAGTGGATCGAGCGGTTCGGCCGGGAGTTTCTGGCGGCGGAGACCAGACCGGGGGGGGAGACCCCGGGCCACCCCCTGCTGGACGCGTGCCAGTCCCTCCTGGAAGCCCGCGCCGACCTGGCCGAGGCGTACCGGAGGGCGTGGATCGGGTTTCGAGGGCAGCTCCTCGCCTTCGCCGAGGCGGAGCTGCCGGCCCGCAAGGCCCGCCAGGGGGTGCGCACCTTCGACGACCTGCTGCGCGAGGTGCACCGGGCGCTCACGGGCCCCGGCGGGGAGCGCCTGGCCGAGGCCCTGCGGAACCGCTACCGGGCGGCCCTGATCGACGAGTTCCAGGACACCGACCCCCTCCAGTACGAGATCTTCCAGCGGGTGTTCGCCGCCGCGCCGGAGCCCCGCCTGTTCCTCATCGGCGACCCCAAGCAGGCGATCTACGGGTTTCGCGGTGCCGACCTGTTCGCCTACCTGGGGGCGGCCCGCGCCGTGGATGCCCGCTTCACCCTGGTGGAGAACTGGCGCTCCACCCCGGACCTGCTCGCGGCCGTGGAACGCCTCTACACCCGGGGTGCGAGCCCCTTCGTCCTGGAGGGGATCGATTTCGTGCCCGTGGCGCCGGGGGGCGGGGGAAAGCCGCCCCTGGTGCTCGACGGGGCAGCCGACCCGGAGCCCCTCCAGGTGTGGTGGATCGACGCGGCCCCGGGGGGGGGTCTCCCCGCCAAGAAACGGGTGATTCCCGACCTGTGCCAGGCCACCGCCGCCGAGGTCCTCAGGCTGGTCACCGCGGGCCAGGCCGGCCAGGCGACCATCGCCGGCGTTCCCCTGGAGCCCGGCCAGGTGGCGGTGCTGGTGCGCACCCACGACCAGGCGCGTGGGGTGCAGCAGGCGCTGACGGCCCGGCGCATTCCCAGCGTGATCGCCAGCGGCGAGAGCCTATTCGCCTCCGCCGAGGCGCGGGAGATGCTGGCGTTCCTGGGGGCCGTCGCCGAGCCGACCCGCGGGGGCCGGGTGCGGGCCGCCCTGGCCACGGAGCTGGTCGGGCTCTCCGCCGGGGAGCTGCACGCGCTTCGGGACGACGAGCGGCGTTGGGAGGCGTGGCTCGAGCGGTTCCGGCAAATCCACGACCTGTGGGCGGGACGGGGGTTGGTGGCCGCCCTGCGGGGGGCCCTGGCGGAGTTGGGGGTCCGGGAGCGGTTCCTGGCCTATCCCGACGGGGAACGGCGGGTGACCAACGTGCTGCACCTGGTGGAACTGCTCCACACCGCCGCCGAGGCGGGGCAACTGGGTCCCGAGGCCGTGGTGGGCTGGTTGGGGCGCCGGGTGGCCGACCGGGAGGAGGCCGAGGAGTATCAACTGCGGCTGGAGACCGACGAGAAAGCCGTGCAGGTGGTCACGGTCCACCGCAGCAAGGGGCTCGAGTACCCGGTGGTGCTGTGCCCGTTCCTCTGGGAGGGACTCCGCGACGACCCGGACGACGACGCCGTGGCCTGCCACGACCCGGCCGACCCGGCCCGGATGGTTCTCGATCTGGGCTCCACCGACCACGACCGCCACCGGGCCCTGGCCCGCTGGGAGGCCCTGGCCGAGCGGGTGCGCCTGGCCTACGTGGCCCTGACCCGGGCGCGCCAGCGCTGCTACCTGGCGTGGGGGGCGGTGAACCGGGGGGAGGATGCCGCCCTGGGCTATCTGCTCCACGCCCCCGACGGGGTCCGCACCGCCGCCCCGGAGGCGCTGGTGGGCGAGCTGGTGGCGAGCGCGAAGACGGGTCGGGACCGCTACCGGGCGGAACTTGCCACCCTCGCCGCCGGTTCGGGGGGGGCGCTGCGGGTGACGGAGGCTCCCCAGCCCCCGCCCGCCGGGGTGGTGTTCC
>JARGFW010000147.1 GCA_029211085.1 Deferrisomatales bacterium
GCGTCCCGGGCGATGTTTTCGAGGTTCTTCCCCTGGAGGTAGAGCCCGAAGGGGAGCGAGAGGAGGAAAAGGACTTTCAGGATTCCCCGGTCCTGCTGCATGACGTAGCCCGAGTTCTCCCAGATGCGCTTGGCGCGGGTGAGCGCTTCGGCCACGAGCTGCTTGTCCCGGCCCCAGACCCAGAGCGTGGGGAGTGCCCGGACGAAGACCGCGCCGCGCTCCAGGGAGTCCACGGCCCGGAGGTACTCCTCCTTCTTCCGGGCGAGGCTCGGGGCGAAGCTCCCGGCGGCGCCCTGTCCCAGGACCAGGTTGCACTTGGCGTGGAGCCGGGGCGCCAGGCTCTCGAAGATCAAGTTCAAGGAAAGGAGGAACGGGGTCTGGATCTGGTCCGCGTCGCTCACCAGGCCCCACACCCCGCCGGCGAGCTGGTTCGTGCTGAAGAGGTCCACCTCCTTGGGGTTCGCCTTGGGGGTGAGGCAGGCCCAAGCGCTCTCGCCGATCGCGAGGTGCCGCCCCTCGTCCCAGACCCCGGTCTCGGCGTAGATCACCTGGTCGCGGATCGCGCGCTCGGCGTCGTAGTGGGCGGCGTTGCCCCCGGCGTCGTCGTTGAAGAGCCGCCGGGCCCAGGCGAGGAGCGCCTCGGGGGTGACGCTCCGGGGCCAGAGGGAGGCGCCCTGGAGGATCTCCTCGGTGCTGGCCCGGAGATCCTCCCAGCGAAGCGGCGAGGTCTTGTCCATGGGGACCTTGAGCCCCACGAAGAGCCGGAAGTCCCGGGCCGGGATGCCGGAGAGCTTGGGAATGCCCGCGGTGCCCTCCCGGAGGAACGCCGTAAACTCCTCGACGCAGGCCGCCACGGTGGCGTCGCGCCGGGTCTTCAAGCTCTGGTACGAAGCCAGGTGGCCTTCCAGGTGCGGATCGGCGTGGAGCACGAACTGGAGCACGGCTCCGTCGGGGAGCCCGAGACGAAAGAGCCCGTCCAGGCCGTTGGCGGTCTGGGCCGAGGCGAAGGCCAGCGGGTGGCACTCCCACAGGGCCCCCACCGTCCCGTCCTGGAGGACGTAGGTGTCGGTCTCCCCGTCGTAGGCGAGCCAGGGGAGGTAGACCGAGAAGGGGTGACGGTCGGCGGCCCGGAGGAGGTCCGAGAACCGAAGGCCCTGCTCCGAGGCGTCCCGCACCCGCTGGCCGAAGGATCGCAGCGCCGACAGCATCACTTGCCCTCCCGCTCCGTAAGGTAGGTGCCAAGCACCCAGCGGGGCTTCTGGACCATCACGTACACGAAGCGCTCCATGAAGAGCTCGCCGTTCTCCCCCTCGTAGGGCAGGAGCCAGACCCGGAGGACCTCCGGGGGAGCCACCAGCGGCGTGCGCGGCTCCTGCACCAGTCCGGCCAGTCTCCGGTAGAGGGCCCCCTGGTACTCAGCGGCCGGAGTGGGCGGGGGAGGCTCCGGAGGCTCCTCGCAGGGCTCCGGGGTCGCGACATCCGGACACCACTCGTCCCCGCAGTCGGGCCAGTTGGGGCACGGCTCGCAGGGGGGTGTCGGAGCCGGTTCCTTCGGGCACTCCCGGCGGGGAGCGAGGTCCGCTCCGAAGCCCAGGGCCTCGTCGTAGGCCTCCCCGACGCTGATGCACTTCCCGTCGTCCAGGGGCGGGCACTTGAAGTCGCTCCGGTAGGGGTTCACGACGCCACAGCCGCCCAGGAACAACATGCTGATAAGGCCTCCACTCAAGAGCCCTCCGCAGGCCCGTCGGATCTGTTTCACGATCCCATCCTTTCCGTCAGGGGACCGGGCTCACGTCCCGGATTGCCAAGTTGACGCCCTCGCTGACCACCACGGTGACCCCTTTGGCCGCCCCGACCTCGATTACGGGAGTGGCCTGTTTGGCGAGTTCCAGGTAGAAGTCCCGCAGCGTGTTGGCCCCGGCGGCGAGGCCCCCGCCCAGGGAGGCCCGGGCCAGGTTCTCGCTGTCCACGATCTGGGTCGCGCCGAGGGGCGAGATGGTCTGGGCCGTGCTCGCCGACTGAATCACCTCGCCGGCGCCCCCGAAGATCCCGGCGATCACCGCCCGGGCCGTGGCCGCGCCCATCTTGGAGACGACCCGCCCCCCGAGTCCGACCTTGCCGTCCACGTCGACGACGAAGCCCTTCACCGGCTGGTCGATCACCGCTTGCCCCTCCCGGTCGAGGCAGCTCAAGGACACCAGGCGCACCATGGCCCGCTCCTTCGCGAGCGCCCCGGTGGCCTCGGCGATCACGAAGCAGCCCCGGAGGTTCGCCTTGACCCGGTTGGGGAGCACGGCCGGTTTCTGGACGCGCAGCAACAGCGGCTCCGGGCTCTTCCTACCTTCCCCAGAGGTAGAGGCGTCGAGCCCGGTGAGCAGGGTCGCCTCCATGAAGGAAGGAGGGAGATAGACCGACTCCGTGCGGTCTTTTTTTTTCTGCTCCGGCGCCTTTGCCTTCGCCGCAGCCACCGCGTTGGTGGCCACCTCGATGCCGCCGACGATCTCCTCCACCGGCTCCATGGCCGGTTGCGGAAGTGGCGAACGTCCCATCGGGGCGGGCGGGGCGGGCGTGGGCTGCGGCGCCGGGGCAGGCGCCGGCTTCGGGTCGGGGAGCCGTGCGACCTCGTCGGCCGTCGGCAGGCGCAGGGAGCTGGAGTCCGGTCCGGCCGATTCCCCCTGGGGCGGCTCGGTGCGCGCAGGCACACGGTCCGGTTGGGGAGGCCTCGGACCCCTCTCGTCCTTCCCCTGCTTCGCCTGTTCCTTGGCGAGCGCCTCGAGCTGGCGCTGGAGGTCCAGGTACTTGGCCCGCTCCAGGCTCTCCCCGTCCAGGGTGAGCTCCCGCACCAGCGGGGCCTCCCGGCGGCGCGGCGCCTGGTCCGGCCGGTAGCCAAGCATGAAGAGGCCCACAGCCAGGGCCAGGATGCCGAAGAGCACCAACCGGCGCTTCCGCTTCGGCGGGAGCCCGGAGAACCACTTGGTGAGGCGGTCCATGGCTCAGCCCCCCTGGGCGAGCTCGACCACGAAGACGCGCGTGGTCTCGCCGGGCTGGAGGTTCGTCTTCTCGATGGCCACCGCGGCCTTTCGCTCGGGGCCCAGGGCAGGATCGGCGAAGAGGTGCTCGGCCAAGTGGCGCTCGCCTCCATCGGATCCGGCCGTGACGTGGAGCTCCTTCACCTGGAGCCCTTCGCCTTCCACCAACACGAGCCGCCGGACCACCACGGTGAGCCCGGCGGAGAGGTCCACGGTCCGGTTGACCGGCCGGACCAGGTAGCTCTCCGGCAGCTCTCCGGTGTAGGCCTCCCGGATCAGGGTCACGAGCTTGAGCTCCCTGGGGAGGCCTGCCAGGTGCTCGCGGTTCTCCCGCACCGCGTCCCCCTTGGGGGCAGCGAGGCGAATCGGCGGCGGCGGAACCCTGCGGGGCTGGGCGATCAGGGTGTAGACCGCGCCGCCGCAGACCACGTAAAGCTCGGTGGGCTCGGTGGCGTGGAGCGTCTCGGTGCCCTTCTTTCGGACCAGGAACTTCACGAAGGCCTCCCGGTCGAGGAAGCGCACACTCACGCCCTTCTCCGCGGAGTAGACGACGTCCTGGATCGGCTCGGAGCAGGTCACCCGGTTCACGTCGGTGGAGCTCATCTCCACCACGGTGGGGGTCTCCGGGTGGACGACGACGTTGCGGAACCGGAGGTCCGGATCGGCAGAGGGCTCGGGCTCCGCGGCGCCGGCGGCCGCCGCGAGGATGAGCGCCAGGGCGCAGACCGTCAGAAGGACACGCCATCGGTGGAGGGGAGTCGTTCGCTTCATGGGGATCATTCGGTTGTCTCCTCCTTCTCGCCGGGTGCCGGCTCTCGGATGGCCGCCTCGAGCTTCGCCTCCTCCGCCTTCTCCACGAGGCCCAGGATCTGGAAGCGGCCGTCCACGAGCTCGTAGCGGAGCACGTAGGTCCTCCGGGCGCTCTCCACGAGGAGGTCGTCGGTGTAGAGCTTTCGGTGCCCTTCGATCTCGATCCGGCCCTGGGCCTCCTCGGGGCGGATCTTCAGGGGGTAGAAGACCCCGGAGACCTTGGCTGCCTCGATGTCCCGGGCCATGGCGTAGAAGGCCTTCCGGCCGACGCCGTAGGCCCGCGGGGAGTAGAGCGTTAGAAGCTCCTCGAAGTTCCCGCTCGCGGTCGCCGGGGTGACGTTGAGCGCGAGGCCCACCGCGTAGCGCGCGAACTCCCGCACGTAGTCCGGGCTCGCCCGGTCCCCCACGAACTCGACCTGGCGGTTGAGGGACGCGGGCACGAGGATCGTCCGCTGGTAGCGAAGCGCCCGGACCGTGGCCACCCCCTGGAGCGCCTCGGCTAGGACCAGCGCCACCACGGCAAACTTGAGGAGCCGGTTCTGGGAGGTGAGGTTGCTCTTCTCGTCGAGGAACTTCGCGGCCCTCATTCGGAGAACTCCCGCTCCCAGTACTCCGGGTATCCTTTCAAGCGGGTAAGCCCGAGGAAATAGAAGACGTGGCGGAGGAAATCCTTCGGGTACTCGCGTTTCAAGCGCACGAAGGCGTAGCTCCCGAGGAAGGGCAGGAACCAGAACACCCCACCGAACATCATGGCCAGCCCCACGAAGAGGAGGATCACGGCGAGCTCGTCGCTCTCCCACCAGAGGAACTGCATGGGCCGGGAGAGATACTGGGGGAAGGGCACGCGCTTCATGGCATCCTCGAAGAGGGAAAAGGGGGGAGGGACGCGTCTGGGGCGCCGCGCCCCTCCCGAGGGCCGGGAGGGCCCGTGCGTCGGTTCAGCCGATGAGGGCGCCGAGGCTCTGGACGATCGTGTCGGCTTTGACAATCGCGCCGGTGCCCAGCAGCGCGCCGATGGCCGGGATCCACTGGGACTTGTAGCCAAGGAAGGCCGCGCCGGCGATGCCAATGCCGGCCCCCGCGTAGCCCACCGGGCCGTCCTTGATGTCCATGAAGAGGGTGTAGATGTCGTAACCGAGGTCGCCGGCCGCCGGGACCGGCAGCGCCAGGGCCGTGCCGGCGGCGGCGACGACTGCGGTCGTGGCCAGGAGGACGAGGCCGGTCTTGCCGCGGAGCTTCCGGAAGGTCTTTCGCATGCTCTTCTCCCCTGAGGTGGGTGCCGCCTACGGCAGCAGGTTGCGGATGGCGTCGAGGCCGGCCCCAGCCACGTGCTCGCCGCCGATCCAGTAGTGCGGTGTCCCTCGGACGCCGAGTTCCTCCACGAGGCGGACGTGCTCCTCCAACCGGCCGGCGGGCTCGAACTTGGGCAGCGGGTCCTCGTCGTAGCGGCCGGAGAAGACCTCCTCGTAGGCCGCAGCCGGGTCGGAGGCGGCCAGGATGAACCCGGCCTTGGCGCGGGCCTGGGGATGGCTCGGCAGAGGGTGGAAGAACACGTAGCGGGTGACGTCCCCCCGGGTCTTCAGGTAGTCACTGCCCAGCCGGCAGAACGGGCAGTCCGGGTCGGTGACCTCGATCACTACCGTGGGGCCGTCGCCGAGCTTCACGGCCCGGTCCAGGGGGAGGCGGACGACCTTCTCGGCCAGCAGGCGCTCCTTCCGAGCCGCGGTGAGACTCACGCCCTCCTTGGACCAGAGCTCCCCGAAGAGGAGATGTCCGGTGGCCGGGGCGAAGTAGAGGACGCTCTCGCCTGCCACCACCTCGAAGAGGCCTTGCACCGGGGTGGGGTGGACGGCGTCGACTCGGACTTTGGGGAAGACCGTCCGGAAGGCAGACTCGGCGCAGCCGCCCGTCAGGGGGTCGGCCGCGCGGGCGCCGGGGAGGCCCGCGACAAGCCACAGGGCGAGCGCCGGTGCGAAGCGCTTCATGGCGGGACCCTTTCGGGGCAGGACCTGTCCTCGGGCATGGCAGGGGGGTGAGGGCCTTCCGGTAGGGTAGCCGGAGCGTCTGCGTTCTCGGCCCTGGAGTCGGCCGAACCGGGTGGAGCCGAAATGCGGACGGAAAGTCGGGGGAGGGCAGCCGTCGAGGGCGACACCGTCGCCGTCGGAGGATCTGCCCGGAGGACCCAGGTCGCTTCTCCCGGCAGGAACCGCACCAGGTTTGCTTCGTACCGGAAGCGCTCCTGGACGAGGCCGGCCACGGCGGTGGTTCCGGCCCAGAGGAGGCAGAGCAACACGGCGCCGATCCGGATCTTCATGGTTCCCGTCCCCTTGTCCAATCCACGTTCCGTCCCTTCACCGGATAAAACGGGGCGGGTGGAACACGACGGAGGGGTCAAGGCGAGTTTTCTTGCTCGATCCGGCCCTTTTCCCTCCGGGCGGCGGCCTCCGCCTGCTCCTGGCCCCGCGTGAGGAGCCCGTACGCCGCCCGCCGACTGATCTTCAGGGTTCGCGCGATATCACGGGCGTCCGCCTCGCCGTGTCCCAGGTGGCCGAGGGCGAGGAGCCAGGCCACCTGCTGCCTCGGAGTCATCCACTTCAACGCCTTCCAGAGCAGTTCCCGGCGCCTCTCGGCCTCCGCGCGCTCCTCGGGCGTCGTCGGGGAACGGGGACGGTTGGACAGGGCATAGCGATCGGCGGGGAGCTCCCGATCCCCGGGTTGCAGGCTGCTCGGCGCCTCCCGGCGGATCCCCATCTCCTCCCGGCACTCCCGGCGGAAGCGCAGGAAGAGATGGGCGACGAACCGCTCCGGCGTCCCGGCCCGGCCGCAGTCCGTCAACGCCTGGAAGGCCGCGACGTAGGCCTCCTGGACGTAGTCCTCGCGGTCGTAAGGGGCGAAGCCCGCGTACCGTTTCTCTGCGTTTCGCACGACCAGGCCCCGGTTCTCGTCCACCCAGCGGACCGCGTGCGCCCAGGCCTCGGCGGCGGAGGGGGATGCCCCCGCCGGGGCCGGCGATGCCTGGGGCACGGTCTTCGCCCCCGCGCGGTTTCCCCGTGGGGAACTCGGCTGAGCCCCGGCCTCGTCCGAGTGCCCAGTCGGCAGGGGCTGTGCGAAATTCGCTTCGCTATCCTCCCACCCGCCCGGTTCGCAGGGAATCCCGTGTCGTCCCGGTGGCCCCGACGCGTCGCCACCGACCAGCCGTTCATCCGCTTGAATCAGTGCTCCGAGGTCCTCTCTTGCCCGCATGCCAGTTCCTCCCTGCCGCGTCGATCTGCCGTCGCACCTCTGCCTGTTCCCTTGTGTTGGGCGCATATCGCGCAGAATATGAGCGTATAGCGCGCAGGTCAAGCGAATTCTTGAGCCGAATGCACACAGGAATGGAATGACAGCCATGAGGCCAATTTCGTTGATTTGCTCGGATTGGCAGTTGACAGGAGTGAGTGGAAGTGTATAATCCGCACATGGAAACGCTTCCTGAGGTCTGTCGAAGAGTGCGTGAGACGCGCGAGAGGATGGGCTGGAGCCAGTCCGAACTGGCCGAGCGGACGGGCGTGTCCCGGGACACGGTGGGCCGCATCGAGCGGGGTCAGCTGCCCGACGCCGAGTTCTTGGGGACTCTCAGCGGGGTGGCCAGGGTCTCGTGTGACTGGCTCGTGCTCGGGCGCGATAGCCACCACGGAAGGGGCGGAGAGCGCGTGGCGCCGGACGAGTCCGTGCTGGCGGGCGTCATCGAGGGGGTGGAGGCGGAGCTCCGGGAGCTGGGGGCGACCCTGGAGCCGAAGAAGAAGGCCGAGCTGGTGGTGCTGCTCTACGAGATGATGGCGACCGAGGAGGGGGACCAACCGGCCCGGACGCACATCGCGAGGATGGTCAAATTGGCAACCTGAGACCGTTGAACGGAAAGGGGGAGATCATGGACGACAGGGTACGCTGCATCACGGCACGGAGAGTCCGTCACATCATGCGGAGCGCGGCCTCGGACAAGGTCGTGCCTCTCCACCCAGAGCCGGCCCTTCCGACAAAGAGACCCAGGCCGTCCTTCCTCCGCGTGTTACTTGCCACCCCGGTGTTGGCGCTACTCCCCATGAGCGGTGCGACCCCCACGCCGCCGAAACCCGTGAGCGTCGCTCTCCACAACCCGGACATGAACTGCGGGATCTCCAAGTACCGCATGGCCGAGTGCAACCCGAACGAGTACGTTCTGGAGGTCCTGATAGGAGGGCGTCCGCAACATGACCCTCGGCAGGGCGAAGAGCAGGAGTTCCCCGTCTTTTGAGGGCAGTACGGCAGAGATGGCAGCTGCGCTGCGACTACCTGCCGCGACCGGCGCTCGTGGAGGCGCTGCTGGTTTTCATCGCCGGGGAGTACCCGGCGGTACCACGCGAACGCGAGGACGTGAGGCGCGAGGGAAGGCAACGGGAAGAAGAACGCACGGGCCAACGGGCTGCATGCCAGGCCTGATGGAGGCAAGCGCCGCATGCTGAGACGACCCGCCACCGGGCAGCGAGAACACTGGAGCGAGGTGTATGCCGGGTCGCGCGCGTTCTTCGGGGAGGAAGCCAGCACCTTCGCCCACCGTGCCCTCGACCGCTTCCGCCGGAACGACGTGAAGGCCGTGCTGGAGCTCGGCTTCGGCCAGGGCCGGGACACGCTCTGGTTCGCAGAGCAGGGCCTCCAGGTGACGGCCCTCGATTACTCCGAGCAGGCCATCACCGAAATGACAGCCGAGGCTCGAAGCAAGGGCCTGGAAGCTTGGGTCGCCGCCCAGGTCCATGACGTGCGCCAGCCCTTGCCCTATCCCGACGGCTCCTTCGACGCCTGCTACTCCCACATGCTCCTGTGCATGGAGCTCACCGAGGCCGAGATCGCGTTCGTCCTGCGGGAGGTCCACCGGGTGCTGAGACCCGGTGGGCTCGCGCTCTACTCCGTGCGCAGTGACCACGACGTGCACTATGGCGCGGGCCCCCACCTGGGCGAGGACGTCTACGAGGTGGGCGGCTTCGTCGTCCACTTCTTCACCGAGGCAAAGATCCGCCGCCTGGCGCGGGGCTACGAGGTCCTCGCGATCGAGCGGACGCAGGAGGGGAGCCTGCCGCGCGACCTCTACCTGGTCACGCTACGACAGGATCCGAGTGTCATCCCCTTGCCGGTCCCCGAGGAGGCGTGCATGACCCGACCCATGGAGAAGTTCCAGGAGTTCTTCGAAGCCACCCACCAGAGCCAGGCCCTCGACGGCAAGACCAAGGGGCTCCTCTTCCTGGCCGCGTCCCTGGCCGGGGGCTGCGAGCTCTGAACCAACTGGAGCCTCGCGGTCGCGAGGGAGAACGGGGCCAGCGACGAGGAGATGGACGTGGCAGCGGCCATCGCCATGAGCGTTGGGGCCTACCGGACCCAGCTCCTGTTCGACAACATGAAGGGCCAGGCAGCGACGCCGACGGCGGGAGAGAAGACCGGGGAGACTCACCCCCCCGGCGCCACCTGAGGCCGCTGACCCGGTGCTTCGGTGAAGCACACGACGGAATCCCACGTGCGAGAGACGCCACCGCCCCACCGCCCAGCGCCCAACGTACTCCTTTTCCTAAGCCAGGGGTTCGAGGACCTGGAAGCCGCGGCGGTGATCTCGGTCTGCGGCTGGACCCGATATCGGGAGCACCTTCCCGCGGTCCATGTGACCACCGCCGGTCTGCACGAGGAAGTGCGAGGCCGATTCGGCACCGTGGTGCGCCCGGATCTTCACGTCTCCGCTGCCAATCCCGCGGACTATGCCGCCCTCGCCATCCCCGGCGGGTTCTTCAGCCACGGCTTCGACGAGGCGTTCGACCCCGCGCTGTATCGGCTGATCCGGGAGGTCCATGCCCAAGGGGGGACGATCGCGACCCTGTGCGTCGGCGTGCTGCCCGTGGCCGAGGCCGGCCTCCTCCGCGGCAGGCGCGCCACCACCTACCCCTTCAGCCGGAATCACGACAACCCGGGCCGGCTGCGAGAGTTGGGCTGCACCCCGACCGCCGGACCCATCGAGGTCTGCGACCGGATCATCTCCTGCTCCGGGCCGAGCTCCTCCCTCGACGTCGCCTTCCTGCTCCTGGAGGGCGTGGTCGGAAGGGATGCGGCGCAGGGCGTCCGGCGTTACATGAACGGAACGAAACGGGGCCATTCCGGAGAAGCCCTGTGAGACCACACCTGCGCGAGCCGGTCACCGCCGCACGCGAACCCCTCCCCTTCGGCGGGGCGCGCACCCTCCTCGATCTTCTCCGATGAGGCCCACAGCAACCCTCCCCCGCGTGGTACCATGACACCCGGTCGCCCCGGAATTTCTCCCCAGGATCCCACCTGGCACCCAAGAGCAGGTTCGTCGTTCCCCTGGCCGCGCTGACGGTCGTGCGTGGGGTTGGACCCCATGGACCTGGCATCAGGGCTGGTGTAGAATGTATTCATTCTAAATTTAGCAACTAACTTTTCGGGCCCGGGTTGTGACCCGACTCGAGTGGTCGGGGTATCTGAACTGTTAGATATTTTTGTGGCACCTTCTTCACTCGGGATTTCGCAGCGTATGCCTTCTCTCTTCGGCCCGCGGTTCTGGGCGGCGATCGCGATCCTCTCGGGTTTGTGGTTTCACGGGCTCCCCACCACCGGGGGCATTCCCGGCTGCGGTGCCTTCGCGTCCACGGGGGGCGCTCCAAACGCAGGGGCGCTGCCCTGCCCGGGGCCTTGTGGGGTTGGGGACGCGGACCCTTGTGCGCACGCCGACCAGGCATGGCTGGCGGGCACGCCCTTCGAGGGTCCGCCGCCGGTCGTGACGGCGTACAGCGATCCCCCGACAACCGTCGGCGATCGCGGCTCCCGCCCCGGAGATGCCGGTGGCCCCGAACGATTCCCGGCCGTCGATGTGTACCTCCGAAACGAGTCCTTTCGCTGTTGAGCCACTCCCCTCGGCGACGTTGCCCCGGCTCTTTCCCCTGAACCCAAACCTGGCGCACGAAATCCGGAAAGACCCTTGGACGGGCCTTCACCCGACGAGGCGTGCCCAAACACTTGGAAGGAGAACCCATGCACTTCAGAACCATGTACCGCACCCTGCTGGCGGTTGGTTTGGCCGCGGGAACCCTTTTCCTCCTCTCCGCCTGTGGCGGCGGAGGCGGTGGCAGTGACGGCCCGACGGCGGATGCCGGCGGAACCGCTCTGCAACCTCCCGCCGCCCGAACCGTGGTCGGCACCCTGGACACCGCCTCCGCACCGCGCGCCGCCGGTCGCTCGGCTGGGGCCGCTGTACCGGCCGGTACTTCGATCACACTGGACGGTTCGGCGATCCTCCACCCCGTGGATGCTGACGGGCACTTCGAGGTGACGGGAGTTTCCGACGGCGACCACTCCCTCTTCGCACACCTGGGCACCGGCGGAACCGTCGAGGTGCCGTTCCGGATGCACGAGGGCATGGGACTGAACCTGGGCACAGTGACAGTAAGCGGTAACCAGGGCCCTCGGCACACCGGTTTCGACGGCTACCGGTTTGGCTTCGTGGACGAGGACGGGGACGGCATGAACGATCTCTTCGTCGACGAAGACGGCGACGGGATCTGTGACGTCGGCCGCCCCTACGCCGGGTACCCGTACATCATGGATATGGGGTTCGTGGATGCAGACGGCGACGGCGTCAACGACCGCTTCCAGGACGCCGACGGCGACGGCGTGAACGACGTAACGGGGATGGCTTACGGCCACGGCTTCGGCTGGTGGGACGAGAACCAGGACGGGGTGAACGATTGGCACCGGGACACGGACGGCGACGGCATCTGCGACGTGACCGGGATGCCGTTTCGGCATGGCTTCGGGTTTGTCGACACCAACAACGATGGGATCAACGACCGCTTCCAAGATGCGGATGGCGACGGGCTCAACGATGTGACCGGCCTGCCCTACGTGGCCATGCCCGGGTGGGCGGACCTAGACGGCGACGGGATGAATGACTTCTTCGTCGACGCCGACGGCGACGGGATCAATGACTTCTCCGGCATGCCCTACGGCCACGGCTTCGGGTGGATGGATCTCGATGGCGACGGGGTCAATGATCTCTTTGTGGATGCCGATGGCGACGGCGTGGTGGATCCGGGTGAAATGATGGGTACCCGAGGTGGGATATCGTACTGTTACGGGTATCTCGGCACCCACACGGACGTGAATGGTGATGGCATCGACGATGCGACCGGAATGCCCTACCATCAAGGCTTCGGCTGGGTGGATGCCAACCACGATGGCGTGAACGACGCCTTCGTGGACGAGGACGGGGACGGCATCAACGACCTCACCGGCCATGGGTACACGAACGGCTTCGGCCACATGGGCGATGGTCCGCACATGCACGGACCCATCGACTGGCCGATGCAACCCCCGATGCACGGCGGTGGGCCGATGATGGGCGGCGGGATGATGCAGTAGGATCATCCTTCCGTGCTGAAATACGGCGGCGGGCCCGAATCCGGGCCCGCCGTCGTTCCTGTGGGGAACAGGCTCCTGTCTTCTGGTACCTTGCCGTCCCTCCAATCCTTCGCCCAGGAGAATCGCTCGTGCCCCTCCTTCGCACCTCGATCTTGTTCTTCCTCGCCGGCCTCGCGGAGATCGGCGGCGGTTATCTGGTCTGGCTCTGGCTGCGAAACGGCCGCTCGGCCTGGATGGGACTCCTGGGGGGCCTCGTCCTGATCCTGTACGGGATCATCCCCACACTCCAGCACTTCCCCCACTTCGGCCGGGTGTACGCCGCCTACGGTGGGGTGTTCGTGGTGCTATCGGTCCTTTGGGGCTGGGGCGTCGACGGGGTCCGCCCCGACCGGTTCGACGTCCTCGGGTCGCTGATCTGCCTGGCCGGGGTGGGGGTCATCCTGTACGGGCCGCGGGGCGGTTGATGTAGGTCGAACTCACCCCGCCAATGAGACCACGCCCTTCGACGTCGAGCACCATGGCGAGCATCGCGGCGAAGCCCCTGCGTGGGGTTTACGGGACCGGGCGCGTGAACGGCATGACGAGAAGCCTTCCGAGCTGAAGCTGCTCGGGTTTTTGGTACGCGCCCATGCCGATCCGGATGCGGTCCTGGTCCACGCCGGTGAGAAGCGTCCCGAGCAGCCGATCCCATACCGAGAAGATCGTCCCGTAGTTGGTGTTGCGCTCCCGGATCACCACCGAGTGGTGGATGCGGTGCATGGAGGGGGGCACGAAGAGCACCCAGAAAAACCGCTCGAACCA
>JARGFW010000436.1 GCA_029211085.1 Deferrisomatales bacterium
GTCGGGGTTGATTTTGGATCCGTGCGATCCGTGAAATCCTGTCAAAAAAGAAGGTTTTCGGTTTCGAAGTTCAAATCCTGTAAATCCTGTCCAAAGAAAGATTTACAACGGAGGAAACCATGAACGTAGCCGTCTTCGTCAAACACGTACCGGACACCGCCGAAGCCGATCTGGCGATTGCCGCCGACGGAAGGTCCCTCAAGGCCGCCGGTCTGCCCTATCAGATGAACGAGTGGGACCGGTTCGCCCTGGAAGAGGCAGTGCGCCTCAAGGAGGCCAGCGGGGGCAATCTCACCGCGTACCTGCTCGGCCCTGAGGAGTGCGAGGACAGCCTGCGCCGCTGTCTGGCGGTGGGTGCCGACCGGGCGGTGCGGGTGTGGGATCCCACGCTGGGTTCCGGGGGGCCCTGGGCCGCGGCCGCCACCCTGGCTGCAGCCGTGGGGGAGACCCGCTACGACCTGGTCCTGTGCGGTGCCCAGGCCGACGACGACGGCTACGGCGCGGTGGGCGGCCTGCTCGCGGAACTCCTCGATCTCCCCGCGGCGACCCTGGTGACCCGGCTCGAGGTGGGCGATGGCGTGGCGGTGTGCCATCGGGAACTGGAGGCGGGCTGGAGCGAGCGGGTGGAACTGGACCTGCCCGCCGTGGTGACCATTCAGACCGGGATCAACGAGCCCCGCTACGTCTCGATCCTGGGCATTCGCAAGGCCCGCTCGAAACCCATCGACCTCCTGGACCGAACCGCCCTGGATCTGTCCGAAGACCAGTTCGACCCACTCTGCGGCTTCCTGGATCTCGTGTCCCTGGAGCTCCCTCCCCCGGGTCGGGAGGCCCAGCTACTCCAGGGTTCGCCGGATGAAGCGGCCCGCCAGCTGGCGGCCGTGCTCAAAGAGAAGGGAGGTGTGCTATGAGCGTGTGGGTGGTCGCAGAGCACCGCCACCGCGCGCTGCGCGAAGTGACCGGAGAACTGCTGGCCGCCGCCGCGGCCCTGGGCTCCGGACCGGTCACCGCGGTGGTGCTGGCGGGACCGGGAGAGGCGGCAGACCTCGCCGCTTCCCTGGCGGGGACGGCGGACGCAGTGCTCGCCGTGGAGCACTCCAACCTGGGGGGCTTCAACGGCAGAGCGGTAGCCGAAGCCCTGCGCCGCCTGGCCGTCGAACGCCAGCCCAACTTGATCCTGGGCGCCCACTCGGCCGCCGGCCTGGACTGGGCCCCGACCCTGGCCGCCGGCCTGCGTGCACCGCTGGTGACCGACGCCCTCGAGTTCACCTGGGCCGAGGGCGCCCTGTGCGCCGTGCGCGCCGTGTACGGGGGCAAGCTCCAGGCCCGGGTGCGCCTGCCCGAGGCGCCGGTGGCGGTCGCCACCCTGCGCCCGGGAACCTGGACGGCCCAGGAGTCCAGGGACATCGGCCCGGTGGAAGCCGCGGCAGCCGAGCTTCCCGCCGACCTGGGCAAGCGCTTCCTGGAGTGGGTGCAGGAGGCCGCCGGGGACGTGGACATCACCCAGGCCGACGTGCTGGTGAGCGTGGGCCGGGGCATCGCCGACCCGGAGAACCTGGACGTGGCCGAAGCCCTGGCCAAGGCCCTCGGCGCCACCCTCTCCTGTTCGCGGCCGGTGGTGGACGCCGGCTGGCTGCCCAAGGAGCGCCAAGTGGGCATCTCGGGCAAGACCGTCAAACCGAAGATCTATCTCGCCCTGGGTATCTCGGGAGCGTTCCAGCACGTGACCGCCATGCAGGGCGCCGCCCTGATCGTGGCGGTCAACAAGGACCCCAAGGCGCCGATCTTCCGGGTGGCCCACTACGGCATCGTCGGCGACCTGTTCAAGGTCGTGCCGGCGCTCACCAA
>JARGFW010000437.1 GCA_029211085.1 Deferrisomatales bacterium
CTTTCCTCCGGTGGGCAGGAAACTTGAAGTTTTGGTGCCTCGGGCTTGGCTGGAACGAGTAAAAAAGGTTTTCCGCGTGCCTTTGGTCCTCCACGAAAGGCCCTGCCCACCTACAAAAAGCCCCCGCTTCCTCACCGAAAGTTTATACGCGATTGCCCTGGAATCTATCCCCTGGCGTTCCCCTGTGAGGACCACTCCCCGCCGAGGAACACGCCGCGGGGGCTGGACAGTGCCTGCGGGTCTGCGACGGGATCGGCCGTCAGCCACAGGAACCCGCCGGGCCCGCCGCGGGCAAGCCCGCCCAAGGCCCGGTCCGCGCTGCCGCGGCACAGTCCCCTGGCATGGTAGGTCGCGGTAGCCAAGGCGGCTGCCCGCCCCAACCCGGCGGCGGCCAAGCGCTCGATCTCTTCCAGAAGACCGGCCCCATGCCGCACGCCGGGGGTGCCCGCGTCACTGCCGGCCGTCAGCCGAACCCCCAGGCGGAACCCCACGGCGATCGCCTCCCGGTGGCGGCGGTCGGTGGCGGCCACCACCTGTCGCTGGGCAGGGGTGAGCCCTGGGTGCGCGGCCAGGCGCGCCCAGGCGCCTACAGTGGGCACCCACGCGATACCCTGTCCGGCCAGCGCCGCCAGATCCTGGGGCTCGGCCCAGAAGCCGTGCTCCACCGAGGTGGGTGCGGAGGAAAGGACCGTCCCCAAGGGGCCGTTCGCGTGCACCATGGTGGGCAGTTCCAGCGCGCGGGCCGCTGCCGTGATCTCCCGCAATTCGTTGGGTCCGAACTGGGTGGGGCCTACCTGCCCCGGTCGGTCCAGGCTGTTCAGGCCGGTCGCCAAGAGCTTGGCCTGGGTAGCTCCCCGACGGCGGTTGCGCTCCAGTAATCGCGCCGCTTCTCGCGGGGTTTCGACACCGGCCCCCAGGAATCCACCGTAGAGTCCGCGCCGGAATACCGGCTCGCCGGACGGCCGCACGGCTGCGTAACGGTCGGGATGGCGGTTGGCGACCTCCGCGGCCTCTAGGGCCAGCCCGTGGGGATCGCCCCCGTCGCGCACCGCCGCGATGCCCCGACCTCGGTAATCGGCGAGTAGGTCCAGAATGCGTTGCAGCGCTCCGTCCCGGTCCAAACTGGCGGTGGCCGCACGCTCTTCCTTAGAGAAGGCGCCGCACAGAAAAAGGTGCACGTGGGCGTCGGCGAGGGGCTCCACCGCCCAGCCTCCCTGCAAATGCACCGTGTCCGGAGGCAACGCGGCCGGCGGGTACGCGGCCAGATGTTTCACCATCCCCTGATGCACCCACAGCCACGCCGGGGTCAGGGCGGCGGCACGTGGACCGAAGCGGGCGCCGTCCAGGGCCAAGCACAGGCTGTGCGGTACGGTCGTCAAGCTGCCCTCACGCCAGCTCTCCGGACGCGGAAACCTCGGTGAGCGCCTGCCGGGGGTGGGTGAGTAGCCGCACGGCCCCGGCCCGCAGTAGTTCCTCCGCGCTGCGCAACCCCCACAGCACCCCTACGGCGCGCATGCCCGCGGCCCGCGCGGTGCCCATGTCCGTGTCGGTGTCGCCCAGGTACAGCCAGTGGGTAGGGGAAATGCTCAAGGTCGAGGCGATACCCAGGGCGCCGGTCGGGTCCGGCTTGCGGGGCAGGTCCGGCCGGGCGCCGACTACCGCCGCGAAGCGCCAGCGTCCGAGCAGCGATGCCACCAGCGTCTCCAGCGGCTCCTGGGGCTTGTTGGAACAGATGGCCATGGGGATGTCCAGGCGGGTCAGGGCATCGAGCAGCTCGGGGATGCCCGGATAGGGGCAGGTGGTGCGGGTGGCCCGGGCGGCGTACTCGGCACG
>JARGFW010000148.1 GCA_029211085.1 Deferrisomatales bacterium
AACGCCCGGATCAAGGTGATCGGGGTCGGCGGCGGCGGCGGCAACGCGGTCAACACCATGATCGCGGCGGGCATCGTAGGGGTCGATTTCCTGGTGGCCAACACCGACGCCCAGGCCCTGCGTGCCAGCCTGGCGCCCCAGAAGATCCAGCTGGGGGCAGCGTTGACCCGTGGCCTCGGTGCCGGCGCCGACCCGGAGATCGGCCGCCAGGGGGCCCTGGAGGACACCTCGGCGATCGCCGATGCCCTGGCTGGGGCCGACATGGTGTTCATCACCGCCGGCATGGGGGGCGGCACCGGCACCGGGGCCAGCCCGATCCTGGCCCGCATCGCCCGGGAGTGCGGCGCGCTGACCGTGGGGGTGGTGACCAAGCCGTTCGCGTTCGAGGGCAAGCGGCGCATGCGCCAGGCCAAGGAGGGGATCGCGGAGTTGCGCGAGGCGGTGGATACCCTGGTCACCGTGCCCAACGACCGGCTGCTGGCGATCGCCGGCAAACAGGCCTCGATGGTGGACGCGTTCCAGATGGTCGACGACGTGCTGCGCCAGGGGGTGCAGGGCATCAGCGACCTGATCACCACCTCGGGTATGATCAATGTGGACTTCGCCGACGTGCGCACGGTGATGAGCGAGAAGGGCATGGCGCTGATGGGCAGCGGCCGGCGCCAGGGGGAGAACCGTGCGGTGTTGGCCGCCCAGGATGCGATCTCCAGCCCGCTCTTGGACAACATCAGCGTGGAGGGCGCCCAGGGGGTGCTGATCAACATCACCGGGCCTTCCGACATGACCCTGTTGGAGGTGACCGAGGCGGCGACCCTGGTCCAGGAGGCGGCCCACGAGGACGCCAACATCATCTTCGGTCACGTGATCGACGACACCATGGGCGACGCGGTGGCCGTCACCGTGATCGCCACCGGCTTCGGGGAGGCGAAAACCGAGACCCCGTCCCTGGAGTTGATCCAGACCCCACGAGCCGACCGCACGCCCCCGATCGACCGGGACGTGCCCACCTTCATCCGCCGCAAACAGGAGACCACCCGTGCGGTGCGGGTGGCCCGGGTGGCGGGATCCGATCTGGAATTTGAAGACGAGTACGACGTACCCACTTTCCTGCGCAAACAGGCCGACTGAGCGCGTCCTGGAGGCGGTGCCCACCGCCGGCGGGCCCGGGGCGGTCACCTACGCCGTCCTCTACCCCAACCGCCACGCGGTGGGGATGGCAAATCTGGGCCTGCAGACCGTGGCCGGGCTGCTCGCCGGGCTGCCGGGGGCCCTGTGCCACCGCTCCTTCGCGGACTGCAGCGGGACCCTGGAGGCGGGGCGCGGGTTGGGCGAGTACCATGTCGTCGCCCTCACCCTGTCTTTCGAGGGCGACTATCTCGAGGCCCTGCACCAGTTGTCCCGCAACGGCATTCCCCTGCGCAGCGACCAGCGCAGTGCCCGCTACCCCCTGGTGGTGGTAGGCGGGGTCGCGCCGACCCTGAACCCCGAACCCCTCGCTCCGTTCGCCGACGTGGTGTTCCTGGGGGAAGCCGAGGCCGGGCTCGCGGCTCTGCACCGATTCCTTTCAGCACACCTGCACCGCCCCCGCCCGGAACTGCTTGCCGCTCTGGCGGACGCCGCACTGCCCGGGGTGTACGTGCCGTCCCGTTACCGGGTCACCGAGGGGGGTGCCGGCATCGAGCGCGAGCCCCTGGGAGACGCCCCCGCCCTGGTCGAGAGGGTCTGGGCGACCCTCCCCTGGAGCCCCGCCCGCAGCCGTATCCTCGCCGCGGACGACGCCTTTGGCGGCGCCTATCTGCTGGAGATCGGCCGGGGTTGCCCCCACGCCTGCCGCTTCTGCGCCACCGGCTATCTGACCCGGCCGATGCGCTTCCTGCCCCTTGCCGCCCTGCTGCCGTGGATCGAGGCCGGTGTGGCCGCCGCCGGGCGCGTCGGTTTCGTCAGCGCCGCGGTGTCGAACCACCCGGAACTGGAGGCACTGTTCGAGGCAACTTTGGAGCGCGGCGGCGGATTCACCGTGTCGTCGTTCCGGGCGGAGAGCCTCACCCCCCGGCGCCTGGAGCTGCTGCAGCGGGGCGGGCTGCGCACCCTCACTGTGGCCTTGGAGGCCGGCACTGCCGAGCTGCGGCGGGCCCTGGGCAAGAACCTCGACGAGGAACAACTCCTCCACGCCGCCGCGTTGGCCGGCGAGGCCGGGTTGGACGGCCTGCGCATCTACGCCATGGTGGGCTTGCCCGGGGAGCGGGACGCGGACGTGGAGGCACTGGCGGAACTGGGGGCAAGGGCCCGGCGCGCCCTGGGGCGCGGCACTGTCACCCTGAGCGTGGCGCCGTTCGTGCCCAAGCCCCACACCCCGCTGCAGTGGGCACCGATGGCCGCCGAGAGCGATCTGCGCCGCCGCATTCGCCTGTTGCAGAGCCTGGGCCGCCGCGAGAGGGGGGTGAAGGTCACCGCCGAGGCTCCCAAGGGTGCCCGGGTGCAGGGGCTGCTCAGCCGTGGGGGGAGGGCCGTGGCCGAGCTGCTGGAGGGGGTGGCCCGAGGCGGTACCTGGCGCCGGGTGCTGCAGGGGGAACTGGCCCGGCAGGTGCTGGACCAGCCCTGGGACGTTGGGGCGCCCCTGCCCTGGGGGTTCGTCGGCGGCACTCCGGACCCGGCCTACCTCCGGGACCAATATGAGGCAGGTCCGGTGGGCGGGCCGTTGGTGCCTTGCCGGCCGGGGTCGTGCCGTGTCTGCGGCGTGTGTCCGCCGGTGTCCGGTAGCGGCGGGCGAGACTCATGAAATCGGGGCCAACTGCCGTTGTGTGGTACGATGCGAACATCTCCCAGCCGAGGTTTCCCGTGACGCCCCGCACACTGTTCCCATTGGTGATGGCAACGTTGCTTGCCGCGTGCAGCGGTCCCGATGCCCCGCGGCAGCGCTCCGAGCTGCGTCTGGGAGGCTCGTCCGCGGCGCGGGACGTGGCGGAGGACTTGAGCCGTTCCTTCGCGACCGGGCATCCGGATGTGGCGCTGAACCACGCCCCGTCCACCCACTCCGGCACCGCGTTGAGCGCGTTGCACCAGGGGGAGTTGGACCTGGCCTATCTGACCCGGGAGCCCACCGCCGCGGAGCGGCAGGGGCTGTACTTCTACCCCTTTGCCCGAGATCCCCTGGTGTTCGCGGCGCACCGGGGGACCGGCGTGTCCAGCCTGACGGTACCCCAGCTTCGCGACCTCTACCGCGGTGCGGTGCGCAACTGGTCGGCGCTGGGGGGCCAGGACGTACCGGTGGTGCTGCTGGATCGGCCGGACTACACCTCCCCCAAGGCGTTGCTGCTCGCCGGTCCGTTCGCGGCCCTGGAGATCCACCCCGAGGCGCTGTCTTTGGATGGTCCGGAGTCGATGGACGAGGCCCTGGGTGCCATTGCCGGAGCCCTGGGCTACACCAGCCTGCGCGACGCCCTGGCCCTGGGGGACGCGGTCGATGTGCTGCGGATCGATGGCGTGTACCCGGATCCCCCTGCGGTGGCGACCGGCCGCTACCCGTTCTCCCGGCCGCTGTTCTTCGCCGCCCGGGACCCCGTGTCCATGGGGGTTAAGGAGTGGTTCAATCACCTCGACTCCTACACGGGCCGCGGGGTGGTCGAGGCCAAGGCCCTGGTGCCCCTGCGCCGGGAACTGCGCATCGCGGTGCCGCCGATGCGCAACATCGTCGCGTTGGAGGTCAAGTACGGCGGACTCGCCCGCTATCTCCAAGAACGCTTGGGGCGGCCGGTGGAACTGACCCACACCGCCACCTACACCGACCTCACCGAGGCGTTTCGCGCCAATGAGGTAGATGCCGCGTTCGTCGGCAGTTTCGCCTACCTGGTGGCGCACCTGGAAGCCGATGTAGAGGTGTTGGCTCGGCCCGATTACCACGGCACCTCCCACTACCGCGGGGTGCTCTACGTGCGGGCCGATGACCCGTACCGCACGGTTGCCGACCTGCGGGGGGCGCGACTGGCCCACGCCGGCAAGACCACCACCGCTGGCGAGGTCTACCCCGCTTACGCCCTGTCCACCCGCGGCCTGCCGCCACCGCAGAAGTTCTTCCGCGAGGTTGTGGACGCGGGTTCCCACGAAACCGCGGTGCGCCTGCTGCTGGAAGGGCGGGTGGATGCGGCCGCCGCCAAGGATCTGGTGGTGGCCGATATGGCTCGCGAGGAGCCCGGGTTGGCAACCCGGCTCCGGGAGTTGGACAGCTCGCTGCCGGTACCGTCCAACGGTTTCGCCGCTGGCCCCCTGCTGGGCGCCGAACTGCGTCAGCAGATCCAGGGGTTGCTATTGTCTATGGATCAGTCCCCCCGGGGTCGCAAGGCCTTGGCGGACATGGGCGCCGTGCGCTTCCTGCCCACCACTGACGCCGACTACGCGGACCTCTACGCGATGGTTGAGGCCATCGCCGGCCAACTGGTCGACTACTTCCAGTACCGATGACCCCACGACGCCGCAGCCTGCGACGACAGTTTCACCAGTTCTTCCTGGCCCTGCTGCTGGCCCTGTCCCTGCTCACGGTGCTCAGCACGGCCGGCACCCTGGTGGTGTACTACCGGGCCACGGTGGCCGACCGCACCGATGAGGTGCGCCGACGCTTCGAGACCGCCCTGCGGGAGACTGCGGATTCGCTGCTCAACCGCACCCGGATCCTCTCGGACATCGCCCGCATCGAGGCCATGGGGCTCGACGCCCGGCCCGTCCGGGAGATCCAGGTGCAGACCCTGGGCTGGCTCAAACGCGACGGTTTGCGGGTCAACGGGCGCGGAGACCGCGCCTACTGGGAACGGCACGGACTGCAGGCAGGGGCGATCCAGCGGGCGTTCTCCGGGGTGCCCACGGCGCAGCTCTACCTCGTGGAGACCGGGGCGCCCGTGCTGCTCGGTGCCACTCCCTTGGAGGGCCCGGACGGGGTCCATGAGGTGGTGGTGACCACCCTACCCCTGGACCAGGAGTGGTTGGAGATTCTGGCGCTGCGGGCCGGGGGTGAGGTGGCCCTGTTCGGAATCAACGGCGAGTTCTACTCGTCCAGCCTGACCCGCACGGCGGCGCTGCAGAAGACGAGCCCTGAGGTGTTGGCGGCTGGGGACGGGGGGACGGTACAGGTCGACGGGGTACGCTACGCCCTGCGTGCGTTTCCCCTGCACGTCGGTCAGCGCCGCTTCGGCAGCTACGCGGTGTTGTGGCCGGTGGACGAGTTGCTTGCGCTGAGCGCGCGTCTGGCGATGTGGCCCCTGGGGGC
This sequence comes from Deferrisomatales bacterium, assembly GCA_029211085.1. Taxonomy (GTDB): domain Bacteria; phylum Desulfobacterota; class Deferrisomatia; order Deferrisomatales; family JARGFW01; genus JARGFW01. The sequence continues at coordinate 5,258 of JARGFW010000148.1, forward strand.
GGTGGCGGTGGCCCTGACCCTGTTCTTCGTGTTGTATCGGCGGGTAATCTCCGCGACAACCGACGAGATCGACGCGCTCACCGCCTGGGCCCGAGAGTTCTCCCCAGATGATCCCCGCCCACCCCCGGATCTGGCCCGCGTGGAGGAACTTGGGGTTCTCTCTCAGGCCTTCACCGGGCTGGTGCAGGATCTGGATGGGGCCCTGGAGGAGGTGGCGGTGAAGAACCTGGCTCTGGCGGACGCCAACGCCACCCTGGCGGCTAGGGTCGACGCGAAGACCCGGGAACTGGAGGAACAGCGCCGATTGCTCGACAGCGTGCTCTCGGGGATGAGCCAGGCGGTGTTCCTGCTGGAGGCCGACCACCGGGTCAGCTACGCGAACCCCGCCGCCCGGGAGTTGTTCGGGGACGCCGACGGTGAAGAGCTCTACGCCCTGTGCTGCTCCGAGGCGGCGGCGTTGCCCCGGGAGACCGAGGTGGTGCGCCTGGGCCGCACCTTCCTGGTGAGCCTTACCCCGCTGGGCTCCGGGGGCCGGCTGATCTGGGTGGCCCAGGATGTCACCCTGCGCCGTACCCTGGAGCAGCAACTGCAGCAGTCCCAGCGGCTGGAGAGCGTGGGTCGGCTGGCCGGTGGGGTGGCCCACGACTTCAATAACGTGCTCGGCGCCATCGTGCCCTGCGTGGACATCCTGCGCCGACGCACCAGCGACCAGAAGTCCCTCTCGTACCTGGAGACGATCGAGAGCGCCGCCGGACGCGCCGCAGATGTGGTGCGCCAGCTCCTCACCTTCAGCCGCTCCGGGGAGTTTCGCCCCCTGCCCCTGGAGCTGAACGCCGCGGTGGCCGGGGCGCTCAAGCTGCTGCGCCCCGGTCTGAAGGGTGTCGTACTGGAGTGGCTCCCCGGCACGGGTGTGCCACTGGTGCGGGCTGACGAGACCCAGATCCAGCAGGTGGTGATCAACGTCGCGATCAACGCCGTGGATGCCATGGAAGGCAAAGGGACCCTGCAGGTGGCCACCGAGGTTACCCCGGAGGGCTGGGCCTTGCTGGCGATCGAGGACACGGGGCCGGGCATCGCCGAGTACCAGCGCGAAAAGATCTTCGACCCGTTCTTCACGACCAAGGCTCCCGGCAAGGGCACAGGGCTGGGGCTATCGATCGTGTACGGGGTGGTGGAGCGTCACGGGGGCCGGGTCCGGGTGGCCACGCCCCGGGGCAGTGGGGCCCGCTTCGAGATCGAGCTGCCCCCCATGGGGAGGGACGACGCTGGCAGCAGGGTGCCCGCTGTTTCCCGGGGTACCGTGCTGCTGGTGGACGACGAGCCCCTGCTGCTCGACGGCCTCGCCGAGGCCCTGGCAGGGGCCGGTTACCAGGTGTTGGCCTGCGCCAGCGGGGCCGAGGCCTTGGAGCAGTTCGGCCGCTCCATCGGGGCGATCGACGCGGCGGTGATCGACCTGCGCATGCCGCGGATGAGTGGGGTGCAGGTGGCCCGGGCCCTGCGCGGTCGCCGGCCAACCCTGCCGGTGGTGTTCATGAGCGGGTTCGTGGATGAGCACCGCGACGAGTTGCGCGCCTTCGGCGACGTTCCCCTGTTGCCCAAACCGTTCGCCCCGTCCCAGCTCGTCCAGGTCTTGCAGACGATATTCCACACGGCGTAGCCCGGTCAGTCAGCTGGACGGCTGGTCGGCCGGACCAAGACCCAGCCGCCTGCGCCGGCATCGTTCACCGATACCTCCGGGGGTCGATGCCGTACTTGCGAATCTTGTAGCCGAGAATGCGCGGGGTGGACCGCAGGCGCTCGGCACCCTTGCGGATGTTGCCTCGGCAGGCCTTCAGGGCGTCTACGATCAGGTCGGTCTCGAAGTTCTGCACCGCCTCGTCCAGGGGCAGGTCGATGGCGCTGTGGGACTCGTCGCCGGTCTGCAGGGTGGGGGGCAGGTGATAGGAGTGGATCGCCGGTTCGTTGCACAGCAGCACGGCCCGCTCCAGGCAGTTTTCCAGCTCCCGCACGTTGCCCGGCCAGTGGTAGCTCACCAGCATGTCGATCGCGGGGGTGGTGATGCGGCGGATCTCCTTGGCGTTCTCGGCGTTGTACTTTTCCAGGAAGTGCTCGGCCAGCAGCAGGATGTCGGTCTTGCGTTCTCGCAGTGGGGGCATGTAGATCGGGAACACGTTGAGGCGGTAGTACAGGTCTTCGCGGAACGTGCCGGCGGCCATGCACTCTTCCAGGTTCCTGTTGGTGGCGGCGATCACCCGCACGTTGACTTTCTGGGTCTCCCACCCGCCGACGCGTTCGAACTCCTTTTCTTGCAGCACCCGGAGCAGCTTCACCTGGGTGGCGAGGTTCACATCGCCGATCTCGTCGAGGAGGAGGGTGCCCCCGTCGGCCACCTCGAATTTTCCGGGTTTCCGGGCGATGGCCCCGGTGAACGCCCCCTTCTCGTGGCCGAACAGCTCGCTCTCGATCAGGGTCTCGGGAATCGCCGAGCAGTTGATCTTGACGAACGGCCTCTTGGCCCTGGGGCTGCCGTAGTGGATGGCGTGGGCGACCAGTTCCTTGCCCGTGCCGCTCTCCCCGCGGACCATCACCGTGGCGTTGGACTTGGCGACCTGGGCGATCATGCCGAACACCTGGTGCATGCTCTTGCTGTTGCCGATGATGTTGGTGATGTTGTACTTGCGCACCAGGTCGGCCTGCAGCCGCTCCTTCTCGTCCACCAGGCGCCGACGCTCGTCTTCCACGTGGCGTTGGAGCTGCACCGCCTGACCGATCATCGCGGCGATGATGGTGAGCAGACGCACGTCTTCCGCGAAACTGACCTCCTCGCTGAACAGTCGGTCTACGCTCAGCGCCCCCACCACCTCGTCGCCCACCCGGATCGGCACGCACAGAAAGGAAATGTTGGCCTTGTCCACGCTGGCTCGGCTCAGGGTGCGGTTGAGGAACAGGGGCTCCTCGCCGATGTCCGGCACCACCATCGGTTCCCCGCTGGCTACCACCCGGCCGGTGATGCCTTCGCCGAAGCCGTATCGACCCCGCCTCACCTCCTCGGCGCTGAGGCCGAACGAGACCTCGATCTGCACTTCCTCGGCGTAGGGGCTCACCAGAGCGACGGTGCCCCGGGTCATCCCCAGTTTGTCCGCCAGCAACGCCATCACCCGGTGCAGGCGCTCGTCCAGAGTCATGCTCGATGCCAGGGCAGTGCTCACCTCGTAGAGGGCGCCGAGTTCCCTGAGTTTCCGGTCCAGTGCCTGGTCTGTTGCCACGAAAGCCTCCTGTTCGGTGACCGCAGCACAAAATTGTAAACGATGTGACGACTTCGGACAATCCTGTAAAAAAAAGCTGTGTGTAGGCAGCCCCTATCTTTCCCATGTGTGGTGGGACTACCGGACGCCATGGCATGCCAATATATACATTAATTATGTATATATTCGTTGATGCGCTCTGGTTTGTGCGGTATCCTCTGCAACGTATTCCATGTGGAAACAACGAAGTTTTCCGTTGTACTGGCCCATATCCACAGGAGGGGAACATGAAGAAGGTTCTGGTAGCACTGACCGTCTCGGTCACCCTGGCGTTGCTTGGCACGTTCGCCGCCGTCGCCAAAGATGCTCCGGCCGGGCCCCAGAAAGTGACCAACTACGGCGAGAAACCGGTGGCCACGTTCAACCATGACACGCACAAGGACCAGGGTTGCGCGACCTGCCACCACAACGAAGGGGATGGCAAGTACAAGTGCGGCGAGTGTCACAAGCTCGAAGACGGCGATGCCCCTAAGATCAAGGACGCGTTCCACGGCAAGGATAAGGGCACCTGCTACGCGTGCCACCTGCTCAAGGACGCGGAGAAGAAGATGAAGTGCAAGGAGTGCCACGCCGAGTAGTTCCTTTCATTGATCCAGTCCATTGGATTGCGGGCGCCCCTTGGGGCGCCTTTTTTTGCGGCGAAACGGATCGGTCATCGAACCGGAGACCTCTTCTGTCCATTTCCCCCCTGGTACCCGGGTGCGGTTGTTGGCACACTGGGCTCCCACACTGCGGAGGTCCTCCACCGGCAAGGGGTCGGGGAGAGGCGCCGGCGAGGGGAGGCAGGGGATGGAGCGGATCTGGCTTGATAACTATCCAGACGGAGTGCCGGCGGAGATCGACCCAGACGCCTGCCGGTCCCTGGCCGAGCTGTTCCACACCAGCGTGGAGCGGTTCCGGGAGCGCCCGGCGTACACCAACATGGGCCGCACCCTCACCTTCGGCGAGGTAGAACAGCTCAGCCGGGATTTTGCCGCCTACCTCCAGAACCACCTGGGACTGCGCAAGGGCGACCGCCTGGCACTGATGCTGCCCAATGTGCTGCAGTATCCGGTGGCACTGTTCGGGGCGTTCCGGGCCGGGCTCACGGTGGTCAACGTCAATCCCCTCTACACCCCGGCCGAACTTCGCCATCAACTCAGGGACTCCGGCGCCGTGGCGATGCTGGTGCTGGAAACCTGTGCCCACACCCTTCAGGCGTGCCTGGCCGACACCCCGGTGCGCCACGTGCTGGTCACCAGCATCGGCGAGTTGCTGGGCTTTCCCAAGGGGGCAGTGGTCGACCTGGTGGTGCGGCGCGTGAAGAAACTGGTGCCCCCCTGGCGTCTGCCCGGGGCGGTGCCCCTGCGCCGGGCACTGCGGGCCGGGCGGGGGCTCCCCCTGGAGCCGGTGGAGTTGGTACCGGAGGACTTGGCCTTCCTCCAGTACACCGGCGGCACCACCGGGGTGTCCAAGGGGGCGATGCTCACCCACCGCAACATGGTGGCCAACGTTCTCCAGGCACGCGCCTGGGTACTGCCGTTCGTGGTCGAGGGTGAGGAGGTGATTATCACCGCTTTGCCCCTGTACCACATCTTCAGCCTTACCGCGAACTGCCTCACCTGGGGGAGCCTGGGCGGGCTCAACGTGTTGATCACCAACCCCCGGGACTTTCCCGGGTTCGTCAAAGAACTGGGCAAACACCGCTTCACCGCCATGACCGGGGTGAGCACCCTGTTCAACCGCCTGCTCCACGACCCGGGATTTGCCCGCCTGGATTTGCGCTCCCTGCGTCTCACCCTGGGGGGCGGCATGGCCGTGCAGGCCGCAGTGGCCGAGCGTTGGCAGGAGGTTACGGGAAGGCCTCTGCTGGAGGCCTACGGGCTCACCGAAACGTCCCCCGCGGCGACCATCAACCCCCTGAATCTGGAACGCTACAACGGCACCATCGGCCTGCCGCTGCCCTCCACGGAGGTGGAGATCCGCGACGATGCCGGCGCCTCCCTGCCCCTGGGGGAGGTGGGAGAGATCTGCATCCGCGGGCCCCAGGTGATGAAGGGCTACTGGCAGCGCCCGGAGGAAACCGCACTGGTGCTGGGCGCCGACGGGTTCCTGGCGACCGGCGATGTGGGGCGCTTGGAGGAGGGGGGCTACGTGCGGGTGGTGGACCGCAAGAAGGACATGATCCTGGTCTCCGGGTTCAATGTGTACCCCAACGAGATAGAGGACGTGGCCGCCCACCACCCGGGGGTGCTCGAAGTCGCCGCCGTGGGGGTACCCAGCGACACCTCCGGAGAGGTGGTGAAACTGTTTGTGGTGAAGAAGGACCCTGCACTCACCGCCGAGGCCTTGATCGCCCACTGTCGGGTTTCCCTGGCCGGTTACAAAGTGCCCAAACTGGTGGAGTTCCGAGACGAGCTGCCCAAGACCAGTGTGGGCAAGGTGCTGCGCCGGGCGCTCAAGGAGGAGTCAGCGTCGCGGGGCTGAGCCCCCGGGTCAACCCCGGTCGACCCCGTGCCCAACCCCTGGGCACGCTCCTGCGCCATGGCATGGTTGTGCAGAAGAAATGACCTTCTCGGCCTGGCACTGCAGGGAAGCACCGTGACCGAACGTTGCCCCGGCGGCGATTCCGCAGGACAACGGAACCGCACGTGCCACGGGGCACGCCCGAAGGGCGAGGCCCACGGTCGGGCCCGTGCAGGCGCCACGCGCGATGCGACGCCCTGTGTCGCGCTAGTACTGAGGACCGCCGTGAACCTCGGAACCCTGCTTACCAAGTCGGCCCGAACCTGCGGCGACCACGTCGCACTGGTTCACGGGGCCAAACACCGCACCTACCGGGAGTTCAACGCCAGGGCCAACCGGCTCGCCAACGCCCTGTGTAGGCTCGGGGTCCGGAAGGGCGACCACGTCGCCATCCTCCAGTACAACGAGCTGGAGACCCTGGAGGCCCTCTTCGCCTGTTTCAAGGCCGGGTGCGCGGCGGTGCCCATCAACTTCCGCCTCCACCCCCGCGAGTTCGCGTTCATCATCGACCACTCTGAGTGCAAGGCGGCGATCTTCTCCCGGGAGTTCAATGACCCCATTCGGGAGGTGCAGGCGAGTCTGCCGAAGGTGCAGCAGTTCGTTGCCCTGGAGGGTGCCCGGGGGGGGCTGCTCGACTACGAGGCGGTGCTGTCCGTTGAGTCGGACTATTGGGTGGACGCCGACGTCCAACCGGATGACGTGGCGTGGCTGTTCTATACCTCGGGCACCACCGGGAGCCCCAAGGGCGCCATGCTTACCCACCGCAACCTCTTGGCCATGACCATGAACTTCTTCGCCGACATGGCCCCGCTGGGCCCGGGGGACGCCATCCTGCACGCCGCCCCCCTGTCCCATGGCAGCGGCCTCTACGCAATCCCCAACGTGGCCAAGGCTGCGACCAACGTAATCCTGCCCACCCGATCCTTCGACCCCGAGGCGGTGTGTCGGGCCATCGAGGAGCACCGGATCACCAACATGTTCGTCGCCCCCACCATGCTCAAGGTGCTGGTGGAAAGCCCCTGGGTCGACCGTTTCGACCTGAGTTCCATGCGGTGCCTCAATTACGGGGGCGGCCCCATGTATGTGGAAGACCTCAAGAAGGCTATCGACAAGCTCGGCCCGTGCTTGGTGCAGTTGTTCGGCCAGGGGGAGTCGCCCATGACCATCACCTACCTGCCCACCCGGGACCACGTGACCCGGGGGACCTCCGAGCAGATGGGGCGCTTGGCGTCGGCCGGGATCGCCCGCACCGACGTGGAGGTGAAGATCGTCGATGACGACGGCAACGAGCTGCCGCAGGGGTGTGTGGGGGAGATCGTCACCCGTTCCGACCTGGTCATGGCGGGCTACTGGAACAACCCCGAAGCCACCGACGCTGCGCTCCGGGGCGGCTGGCTGCACACGGGCGACGTGGGGTATCTGGACGGGCAGGGCTACCTGTTCATCATGGACCGTTCCAAGGACATGATCATAACCGGCGGGGAAAACGTCTACCCGCGGGAGCTCGAAGAGGTCCTGCTTCGCCACCCCGCGGTGCGGGAGGTGGCGGTGATCGGGGTGCCCGACGCCAAGTGGGGCGAAACCATCACCGCCCATGTGGTGTGCAGCCCAGGCGTTGCGGTAAGCGAGGAGGCACTCATCGCCTTCTGCAAGAATCACCTGGCGAGCTACAAGAAGCCGAAAAAGGTCGTTTTCGTGTCCGAGCTCCCCAAGAACAATTATGGGAAGATTCTGAAGAGCTCGACAGTCATAAGTTCTCACAAATACGTACGCAAACTGTCATGGGGTGCAG
>JARGFW010000149.1 GCA_029211085.1 Deferrisomatales bacterium
TTCAGCCTGACTCCCGACCCGGAGTTTCTGTACCTGAGCCAGAACCACAAAGAGGCTCTGGCGCACCTGACCTACGGGGTGGAGTCGAGGTCCGGGTTCGTGATGGTCACCGGCGATGTGGGGGCGGGCAAGACGACCCTGCTGCGCACCCTGGTGCGCAACCTGAACGACCGCATCGTGTTGAGCCAGGTGACCAACACGCGGGTGTCCTACAAGGAACTCCTGGAACTGATCCTGGAGGATTTCGGTCTGGAGCCCCGGGGCCTGAACAAGACCGCCCTGCTCTCGACCCTCAACGAGTTCCTGATCGAGAAGTACCGGGAAGGCCTGAGCTGCGTGGTGGTGGTGGACGAAGCGCAGAATCTGGGGCTGCAGACCCTCGAGGGCCTGCGCATGCTGTCCAACCTGGAGACGGCGAAGGATAAACTGCTGCACATCATACTCGCGGGGCAACCGGGCCTGCGGACTCTGATCGACTCGGTCAAGCTCGAGCAACTGCGCCAGCGCATCACCGTGCGCTACCACCTGGGGCCGCTCAGTGCGGGGGAGGTGGGGGAGTACATCCAGCACCGGCTGGGGAAGGTGATCACCGATCCGGACAAGGCCCCGGTCATCCCGGACACGGTCATCCCTGCGATCCACGAGGCCACCGGCGGCATCCCGCGGCTGGTCAATGTGTTCTGCGACACCGCTTTGCTGCACGCCTACGTGGCGGAGAATCGTGTCTTCGACACGGGGTTGGTGGCGGCGGTGGCCGAGCAGGTGACGCGGGACCAGCGGGGCCAGCCAGAGGTGTCCGGCGTGGAGGCGGCGACGGGCCAGACAGAGGGAGACCGCCGCATCGGCGAGTTGGAACAGCGGCTGGATGCCATGGCTGCCGCCGTGCGGGCGAGCGCCTCGGGTGCAGGTCCGTCCATGGCGGCCGGAGGCGCCGCGGACGCCCACCTGTACCGGCAGCTCGAGGTGGAGTTGGCGCGCAAGGAGTCCGCCTTGCGGGAGCGCGAACAGGCGGTCGCGCGGCGCGAAGAGGAGTTCAGCCAGAGGTTGGTACGGGTCAAGGCCGAGTGGAAGAAGCGCATGAAGAGCCTGGAGTCGGCGCGGGCAGGAGGGGTGCCGGGGCACCGACGGTTCCCCCCGCTGCGGGTCTACGCCTACGAGTCCGACGCCCGGGTGCGTGTTGCCTTGTGTGACCTGCTGGACGGAGCGGGCATCCCCTACGAGGCGTACGGCGATTTTCGGGAGATGCGAGAGGCCCTGGAACTTTCGGTTGCCTCCGGGTGGTTCGCCGTGGCTGTGGTCGGCGCCGGTACCGACGATGCCCAGAATGAGAACCACGTGGTCACGCTGGCCACCAGTCTGCCGCATCTGCCCACGGTGTATCTGAGCGACATCGACCTCTCGACGATCCGCCGGCGCATGTTCGCCGCGGGGGCCAACTACTTCATCGAGAAGCCCAACGGACGGATGGTTTCCTTCGCGACCCATCGAGAGTCCCTGGACAACCTCAAGACCGACCTGCTGCGCTCCATCCAGGCCATCCACCGACAGCAGAAGGCCGTGTTCGAGTGGGCGGCAGAGTTGACCCCGTCGAGCGTCGATCCGGCGTGAGACGTGACGTGTAACAGGTGGCAGGTGATTCCGACAGCCGACTCGCTGACCAGCCGACCCGCTGACCAGCCGACCAGCCATAAAGAGGTGCACATGGGCAAGAAAATCGGCGAACTGCTCAAGGAATTCAAGCTGATCTCGGAGGAGCAGTTGGCCGAGGCGGTCGCCGAGCAGCAGAAGAGCGGCGACCGCTTGGGCACCGTGTTGATCCGCAAGGGCTACGTCACGGTCGAAGATCTCGAGTTCCTGCTGTCGCGCCAGCTTTCGGTGCCGGCGATCAACCTCCAGAAATACTGCCCCGCGCCGGAGGTGGCCGCCCTCATCTCCGAGAAGTTCATGAAGAAGAACTTCGTGGTGCCGGTGGAGGTGCACGACAAGACGTTCACCGTGGCCATGGCCAACCCCCAGGACTACCGCGTCATCGACGAGCTGCGCTTCATGACCGGTCTGCGGGTGACGCCGGTGGTGTCGTCGATGTTCGGCGTCAAACAAAAGATCCGGGAGATGTTCCCGAAGTCGGAGAAGTGGGAGGAGGCCCTCGATCTCAAGGGCAAGCGCGAGATCGAGATCATCACCGCCAAGAAGGACTTCGGTGAGGAGAACCTGGAGGAGGCCCTGGAGTCGGCCTCCGAGGCGCCCATCGTCAAGATCGTCAACTCCATCATCCTCGCCGCCCTCGACAACAACGCCACCCACGCCCACATCGTGCCCATGGAGGACCGGGTGGAGGTCAAACTGCGGGTCAACGGCTCCCTGCAGACCCTGGTCACGCCGCCGCGGGAGTACACCCAGAACTTCGTCAACCGCCTGAAGATCCTCGGCGGTATCGATATCCTGGAGCGGAAGGTTCCCCTCCAGGGCTATTTCCGGGTGCGCTCCGACGACCAGTTCTACGACGTGGACCTCAGCACCTTTCCCGTGCTGAACGGCGAGCAGGTGGTGCTCACCTTCCAACAGCCGTTCTCCAAGGAGGCCCTGCGCCTGGAGAACCTGGGCATGACCCCGGAGATGCTCGAACAGTACCGGGGCGTGATCCGCAGCCAGCGGGGGCTGATCCTGCTGGCGGGGCCCCCCGACAGCGGCAAGAGCTCGACGATCTACGCCACGCTGAACGAGTTGAAGAACGCCAGCCGCGCCACGTTCACCTACGAGAACCCGATCAAGAACCGGTTGTCCGACATCAACCAGGCGGAACCCAACGAGCGTGCCGGGCTGACCTACGTCCAGGGACTGCGGGCCCTGGTGAAGCAGGATATCGACTACCTGATGGTGGGAGAGCTCACCTCCCGCGAGGTGCTGGAAACCGTGGTGGAGACGGCCCTGGGCAAGACCCTGGTGCTGGCGCGGATGGTGTTCAACAACACCCTGGGAATCATAGCGCGCGTCTTGGAGCAGGGTATCCCGCCGTTCATGCTCTACTCGGCCCTGAGCGCCGTCGTCGGCCAGCGCCTGGTGCGGCGCCTGTGCACCGAGTGCCTCGAGTCCTTCGCCCCCCCGGAGGAGGTCAAGGCGGAACTCACCGCGGCCACCGGCAAGAAGAACCCCCGCCTCTACCGGGCCGTGGGCTGCCGCAAGTGCGCCATGACCGGGTACCGGGGCCGCATCGGCGTCTTCGAGCTGCTGGTCCCCGACGACAACTTCCGCAACCTCATCCTCGGCGGCGCGAGTGCCGAGAAAATCGACGCCGCGGTGAGGGCGATCGGCTTCCGCAGTTTGCTCCAGGACGGCTTGACCAAGGCGGTGGAGGGGATGACGACGTATGAGGAAGTTCGGGGGATAAAGTGATTTCCGCGAACTTCCGCTTATGAGTTGTGGGTTCTGGGTTGTGGGTGAAAGCGTCACAGCCCAAAGACAAGGGCGTGGACGGGGATGCAGGACTTCCGAAAGCTTGAGGTGTGGGCGAAGGCGCATGCTCTTGCCGTCGACCTATACCGCACGACCCGGACGTTCCCTGCAGAGGAGAAATTCGGCCTCACCTCCCAGATGCGGCGCGCCGCCGTGTCCATCTCGTCGAATATCGCCGAGGGATGTGGCCGTGGCGGGGCAGCTGATATGGGGAGATTTCTTCAGATCTCGATCGGGTCGGCGTGTGAGCTGGAGTGCCAGTTGTTGCTCGCCGCCGACCTCGACCTGCTCGGCGCTGCCGATGCTGAGAGACTGATCAAGGGTGTGAACCGTGTGCGTCGCATGCTCATCGCTCTACGAAGCAAGGTGGCGCCATGCAGCTGAGGCGCCCACCACCCAGAACTCAGAACTGATCCTCCGCCCGATCCTGTCTCGGACTTGACGTGAACCCACAACCCACAAATGAGTTCTAGGTTCTGCGTTCTAGGTTCTGAGTGGATGAGAACCCCTAGAAAAAGTTGCAGGTGATGGGTTTTGACGATGCCGGGGTTCAGGTGAGCCGGGTTCTGATAGCACTCCGACGCAAGGTGAAGGTAGCTTGAACCCACAACCCACAACCCAGAACCCAAAACCGCTCGTCAACATCCTGACCATCGACGTCGAAGACTACTTCCAGGTCTCGGCGTTCGAGGCGGTCTCCCCGCCGAGCAGCTGGCCCGAGCGGGAGCTCCGGGTCGAGGGCAACACCGACCGGATCCTCGGGCTGCTCGCCGACCGGGGGGTTCACGCCACCTTCTTCGTGCTGGGCTGGGTGGCCGAGCGCTGCCCGGGGTTGGTGGCGCGCATCGCCCGGGCCGGCCACGAGGTGGCCAGCCACGGCAACGGGCACCGGCGGGTCTACAACCAGACCCGGGACGAGTTCCGGGAGGACCTGCGCCGCAGCAAGGCGCTCCTCGAAGACCAGTCCGGTCAGCCCGTCCTCGGCTACCGTGCCCCCAGCTACTCCATCTCCCAGGGGTGCCTGTGGGCCTTCGACGAGTTGGTCGAGGCCGGGTTCGTCTACGACTCCAGCGTCTTCCCCATCCGCCACGACCTCTACGGCATGCCCGACTGGCCGCGGTTTCCGTTTGCGGTGGAGCGGCTGGAAGACGGGAACTGGGTTCCGGCGGAGAGGGGCTGTTCTGAGTCGCAGGTTGTGAGTACTGAGTTCGATCGAAACCCAAAACCCAAAACCCAAAACCCAAAACCCAAAACTGACCTCCTCGAACTCCCCATCACAACGTTGCAACTGTTTGGACACAACCTCCCCATCGCCGGCGGCGGCTATTTCCGCCTCTTCCCCTACGCCTTCACCCGCTGGGGGCTACGGCGGATCAACCGGTTGGACGGACAGCCCTTTGTGTTCTACCTCCATCCCTGGGAGCTGGACCCGGAACAGCCCCGCATGCGCGGCGCCGGTTTCAAGAGCCGATTTCGCCACTACCTCAATCTGCGCAAGACGGAGTTGCGATTCGGGCGGTTGCTGGACGATTTCCAGTTCTCCCCGATTCGAAATGTGGTGTCAGAACTTCCCGGCCTTTCGGCTTCCCAGCTGCCCAGCAGCGCAGCCGGAGGCAGCGCATGAAGGACCTTCTCTTCCTCGCCCACCGCATCCCCTATCCCCCCGACAAGGGCGACAAGATCCGTTCGTTCCACGAACTGCGTCACCTGGCGGAAAACGGTTGGCGCATCCACCTGTGCACCTTGGCCGACGACCTGACAGACCTGCCATACGCCCGGCAGCTCAAGGAATACTGCGCCACGGTGTTCGTCGAACCGATCGACTCCCGCCGCCAACGCGCCCTCAGTTGGCGTGGCCTGCACCGGGGCCTCCCCCTGTCGGTGCCGTACTTCTACAGCCCCAAACTGCAGCGCCGGGTGGACCGCATCCTGGCGCGCACAGCGGTCCGCGCCGTGCTGTGCTTCTGCAGCCCCATGGCGGAGTATGTGTTTCGCTCGAAGAGCCGCAGGCTCTCCGAGCGGCTGGACGGCTGGGCTGCTGGACGGCTGATCGATCACGAACCCCGATCCGGGCCTGGGTCCTCGCTGCCCAGCTGTCCCGCTGACAAGCTGGTCGCCGATCCATCGCACTCCGTGCGCTTGATCATGGATCTCGTCGACGTCGACTCCGACAAGTGGGACCAGTACGCCCGGAAGAAACGCTGGCCGCTATCCTGGGTGTACCGCACGGAAGCCGCGTTGCTCGCCCGGTATGAGAAGCGGATCGCGAAGGCCTTCGACGCCACCTTCCTAGTCTCCGATGCCGAGGCACAGGTGTTTCGGCGCCGGACCGGTGAGGACGCGACGATTCTCGGCATCGCCAACGGCGTGGACCTGGAGTTCTTCTGCCCGAAACCTCTCCGTGGCGAGCAGAAGGCGCCTCGCCTCGCCTTCTGCGGTGCCATGGACTACTACCCGAACGTGGATGCCGTCGTGTGGTTCGCCTGCGAAGTGCTCCCCCTGGTGCGCAAGACCTTTCCGGAAGCCGAGTTCACCGTGGTCGGCGCCCGCCCCGTGGCCGAGGTGCTGGCCCTCGGGGCCCTGCCGGGCGTCAAGGTCACGGGCAGGGTGGACGATGTCCGTCCGTACGTGTGGCAGGCGGATGTGTCGGTGGCGCCGATCCGAGTGGCCCGGGGCATCCAAAACAAGGTCCTTGAAGCCATGGCCATGGGCAAACCGGTGGTGGCGACCCCGGCGGCGTTCGAGGGAATCGAAGCGGAGCCCGGCGCGGAACTCGTGGTGAGTGACAGTGGACCGGAAGCTTTCGGTAGGGCCGTCTGTGACCTCCTGAAGGATCCGGGCCGCCGCAGAGGCATGGGTGAGGCCGCGCGCACGCGCGTCGAAGAGGCGTACGGGTGGCCTGCCCGCCTGCGGGCGTTGGACGTACTCCTGGGTGGTGCGCGTGATTAATGGCGGGATACTCCCGCAGTTCGGCTGCCCAGCACTCAGCACCCAGCACTCAGCGCTAATCACTCAGCACTCAGCACTCAGCACTCAGCACTCAGCACCAGCACCCAGCACCCACAACCCAGCACCCACAACCCAGAACTCACAACCTAACATGAAAATCCTCCACGTCCTCGACCACAGTCTGCCCCTGCACAGCGGCTACACCTTTCGCAGCCGCAACATCTTTCAGTGCCAGCAGGCGGTGGACCTGGAACCGGTGGTGGTCACCTCGCCGAAGCACGAAGCGTCCCTGGGCGGGGCGGCGCCGGCCGTGGAACAGATCGACGGGGTGCGCTACCACCGCACCGGGGCCCAGGACGGGCCGTCCCTCCCGTTCCTGGGCGAGCGGCGCCTCATGGCCCTGCTCGAGCGCAACATCGAGCGTATCGCCCGGGCCGAACGGGCCGCGGTCCTGCACGCCCACAGTCCCGTGCTCAACGCCCTGCCGGCCCTGCGCGTCGGCAAGCGGCTGGGCCTCCCCGTGGTCTACGAGATCCGCGCCTTCTGGGAAGACGCCGCGGTGGACCACGGCACCTACGGCGAGTGGGGCGCCAAGTATCGGTTGGTACGCTGGCTGGAAACCCGCGCCTGCCGCAGCGCCGACCGCGTGGTGACCATCTGCGAGGGCCTGCGGGCGGACCTGGCGGCCCGGGGCATCCCGGAGGGCAAGACCACCGTGGTCCCCAACGCCGTCAACCCGGAGGAGTTCCGCCCGGTGGCCCGAGATCCCGACCTTGCCCGCAAGTGGGGCCTCGACGGCGGTCCCGTCATCGGCTTCCTCGGCTCCTTCTACCACTACGAAGGACTCGATCTGCTCATCGAGGCAGTGGCTCGCCTGGTTGCAGGTACTCAGCACTCAGCACTCAGCACTCAACACTCCGAACCTAGCACCCAGCACTCGGCACCCAGCACTCAGCACCGCTCTCGCAGTTCTCAGCACCTGGGAATCAAACTGCTCTTGGTGGGCGGCGGACGCATGGAGGGTGCCCTGCGTGCCCAAGCCGAGCACCTGGGTATCGCCGACCATGTGGTCTTCACCGGTCGCCTGCCCCACGAGCAGATGCCGGCCATGTATTCCCTGGTCGACGTGCTGTGCTTCCCGCGCAAGTCCATGCGTCTCACCGAGTTGGTCACCCCCCTGAAACCCCTGGAGACCATGGCCATGGGCAAGCCCATCGTCGCCAGCGACGTGGGCGGGCACAAGGAGTTGATCCAGGACGGGGAGACGGGACTGCTCTTCCGGGCCGGTGACTCCGCATCCCTGGCGGACCACCTCCACCGGCTGCTGACCGACCAGGACCTGCGTCGCCGTCTCGGGGAGCAGGGCCGGACCTGGGTGTCGCAACACCGCACCTGGGGCGACAATGGGGGACGGTATCGGGCGCTCTACCAGGGGTTGTTGCCGCGGTGACAGCCCCAATGACCATGTGCGGTTTACGTCTCCCCATTCACGGTTCTTTCCAACCGCCAAGACGCCAAGGACGCCAGGGGGAACGGCTGAGGTAACAGCGGTCTCACGCAACACCCACCCCTCCCCCACCTTCTGCACCGGCCTGCCGGTGTGCTTGCTCAGCGGGAGGCCGATGGTCACTCGAGCACACCGGGGGCACCAAGCAAGGGGGCTTTGCGCTACCGCTGACCGCTGACGGTCTGCAGCCTCACGGCCAACGATCTCACCATTCACCATTGACGATTCACGGCCCCACCACCATTCCCGGCCCCTCTCGCCATTCACACGTCTGCCTCACCTTGACCGCCCCGCCACACCAGGTAAGAATAGACGGTAAGATTCTTACTGGAGGCCAGACATGAAGATCACCAGCAAAGGGCAAGTGACCATCCCCCAGGAAATCCGCGAACGCTTTGGCCTGCTGCCCGGTACGGAGGTGGCCTTCGTACCCGACGGAGCTGCACTGCGGGTGGTCAAGCAGAAAGATCCCCCCGGACGCGGCAAGAAAATCGTCCAACGACTGCTGGGCCGTGCCACGGTCCGCATGACCACCGACGAGATCCTCGACCTGACGCGCGGGGAGTGATGGAGACCCTCGTCGACAGCAACGTGATTCTCGACGTGTGCACCAAAGACCCCACCTGGCTGGATTGGTCGAGTGCCAGCATCGCAGAGTGTGCGGAGCAGGGTGCCCTGGTCGTGAATCCCATCATCTACGCCGAGGTCTCCGTCGGATTCCAGAAGATCGAGGAGTTGGAGGATGCCCTGCGGGCTGACCTCTTCCGCCGCGACCCATTGCCCTGGGAGGCTGCTTTTCTCGCGGGAAAGGCGTTCTTTCGATACCGAAAGAACGCCGGTGTGCGCCTCACGCCCCTGCCCGATTTCTACATCGGTGCCCACGCCGCCGTCCGCGGCATGACCCTGCTGACCCGGGATGCCAGCCGCTACAAGACCTATTTCCCAAAGCTGGCACTGATCGCTCCGCCCCAGGTTCGGTGATTCCAATCCGGGCCTGTGGAATGCGCGAACCAGCGAAGGGAACGGGCGAGAGATAGGACCTGAGGGCTGGTTTTCTTGCAGGGGTCTTCGTCCTGGCGGGCCTGTAAAGCATGCACAGCTTTTTGGCATGATGGCTGCGCAGCCGGTTTCTGGAAAAGCAACCTCGCCCGCGCCACGATTGGACGTAGTCTGGCCCTTGGCTGAGAGCTGACAGGTCGCTCCTGCGCCTCCTGCGCCCGCGACACTCGCCCCTCCTTGGGCAGCGCTGACGGATGACCGCCGAAGTCCTTTGGAAGGGAGAATACGCCGGTGAGTGACACCGACATCCGTTGGCGGCAGCGTCTGAACAACTACCGAAAGGCCCTGGCACAGCTCGAGCTGGCCGTTGACCTGAGTCGGCAGCGGCCCCTGACCAACCTGGAAACGCAGGGGATCATCCAGGGGTTCGAGTTCACCCACGAACTGGCCTGGAATCTCATGCGCGACTACTTCTTGTTCCAGGGGACGGGCTCCATCATGGGTTCGCGGGATGCAACGCGGGAAGCCTTTGAAAAGGGGATGGTGACGGATGGCGAGACCTGGATGGAAATGATCCGCAGCCGCAACCAGACTTTGCACACCTACAACCAGGCTGTCGCGGAAGAAATCTGCGAGAAGGTGATCTCTCGGTATTTCCCCCTTTTCAAGGCGCTCGAGCGGCGCATGGGAGAGTTGGATTGATATGACAGCCGAGGCAGCGAACCGCTTTGAGCTGAAGGAATCCGTCCTGGAGAAGATCAACCAGGTCTTTGCTGCACACCCGAATGTGCAACGGGCCGTCCTCTACGGTTCACGGGCCAAGGGCACCCACCACCCCGGCTCCGACATCGACCTTGCACTCTTTGGCAAGAGCCTGACGGCAAGTGAACTTCTGAAGATCGATCTGGAACTGGATGACCTGCTGCTTCCCTACAAGATCGACCTGTCTCTCCATCACCAGATTGATTCCAAAGAGCTTCTTGAGCACATAGCAAGGGTTGGGAAGGTCCTGTATCGGGAATCGAAGCCCTGCGCGTAGCTCCGGGAGGGGTGCGGGAGACAAAGGTCCAATGCGTGTGTTTCTCACAGAGGCCACAGAGAAGGATCTAGATGCCTGGTTTTTTCGCAGAGGCGGCGTGGCGCGCCTAGCATCTTGGCGGTTTCTCGGGGACCCTTTTGGATTTCCTGTTGAGGTCCCTTGGTTTGCCGTGATGTGACTCCTTTGCTATAGTGAGGTAGCCATCCGGGTACGCCGGAAACCCATGACCAGGGAGCAGAGGGGCCCATGGAAACAACGGGTATTCGAGACCTGAAGCGCCATTTGAGCGACTACGTGCGCAAGGCGCGGGAGGGGGAGACCATCCTCATCACCGCGCGCGGGCGAGAGGTCGCCGAGCTGCGCCCTGTGAGTCCGGAGAGGAGCGCGGTCCGCACGCTGGTGGACCAGGGCGGGGTGTCCTGGAGCGGCGGCAAGCCGAAAGGCCTGCGGGGCATCACCGTCGCGGGCAAGCCCGTGGCAGAGGTCGTGCTCGAGGATCGCCGATGATCTTGTACCTGGATACGAGTGCACTCGTGAAGCTCTACGTGGAGGAGGAGCACTCGGACTGGGTTCACGCATGCGCAGCGGAGGCCGAGGTCTTGGCAACCTCTGTCGTCGCACTGCCCGAGCTGCTCTCCGCGCTGTCGCGGAAACGGCGGGAGGGGGCGTTGGCAGCGTCCGACTTCTCCCGGGTGGTAGAACAGCTGGGTGCGGACTGGGACACCCTGGCCGTGGCTGCCGTGCAACCGCGCAGGGCTGGAGATCTTGCGACCCGCCACCCGCTGCGGGGGTTCGACGCCGTGCACCTGGCCGCTGCCCTGCAATTCCTACGGGAGGCGGCAGGCGTCCAGGGGTGGTTCCTGTCCTTCGATAAGCGGTTGAACGCGGCCGCAGGGGAAGAGGGGCTGGTGGTCAAGGCCCCACAAGGGTCCCTTTCGGAACCGGCGGGTTGGGGGGGGCCGTGAATGGGGGAAGGGCCGTGGATCGTGAATGGTGAGGCGTGAGGCTGTAAGCCGTGAGCCGTTCCTCAAAGACGCGATTTGGCCTTCTTTGCGACTTGGCGGCTCTGCGTGAGAAGAAGTTTCCAGGGTTTCAGACAAGAAGAGGTTCTCTTGGCGTCTAGGCGGTTCCAAAGGGCCGTGAATCGTGAAGGGTGAGTAGCGGAGCCGTGAGGCCGCCGTGACCCGTGACTTCCCCCTGGCACCGGTTCAAGGCGGTTGTTTCTGCAAGAGGCGGAACGTCTCCTCGTAGATGTTCTTGCGGGGGCCTACTGCGATGAGATCGATGGTGTCCTGGTCCGCAATGCGATAGACGATGCGGAATCTCGACACCCGGTAGCTGCGAAGCCCGGAGAGTTCCTCGCGCAGGGGTTTGCCGGCACGGGGGTCATGCTGGATGGCTCGGAGCGCTCCCTTGATCTTCTGCTTGAGAGTGGGGTGCAACCCTCGGAGCAGCGCCGCCACGTCGTGTGGAACGCGCAGGCGGTATAAGGTGCCCCGCGGTGTCACGCTGCAGAGTCCTCGCCGAACAGCTCGTCGAGGGTGTAGAGACTGGCTTTGCGCTCCTTGAGGGCGGCGAGGCCGCTTTGAATCTCGTCCATGAACTCCAGATCGAAGCGCAGGGCCATGGTCTCGCGCCAGCTCTCGAACTCGTCGGGGCTTACGAGCACGGCAGCCGGAACACCGTTCTTCGTGATCAACACCTCTTCCTCGGTTTCGCGGAGCGCATCGACGAGGGCGCTCAGCTTCATCTTGGCTTCGGAGAGGGAGAGTGTCTTCATGGTGAGTCCTTAATTCTGGTTGACTAATATTCTGACTAGAATATCCGGGGCCGCGTGACCTGTCAACGGGGACACAACACGGGGACACAACACGATGGAGACCGAGGCGCTGCGGAACAAAGGCAAACGGGTGGAATGGTTCGGGAGTAGGCGAGAGACAAGATCTGAAGGCTGGGTTTCTCACAGAGATCACAGAGGACACAGAGACCAGACCGAAGGCTGTTTTCTCGCGGCGGCGCCGAGGTCGCGGAGAACGGCAACTGCAAGACCCTGGATTTGTCCTTCTCTGCGTCCTCTGCGTCTTGAGCGAGGGTAACGAGCGGGTGAGAGACAAAGGGTCAAGATCGGGTTTCTCGCAGAGGCGGCAGCTCCGGTGCATCCTGCACCCACGGCACTAGCGCATCCATGCGCGGCGCGGAGGTCGCAGAGAAGAGCAGGTCTTGGTCTTTCCCAGCGCTCTCAGCGGGCTCAAGCGACCCAATGGGAGCGGGCGAGAGCCAAAGGGTCCAAGGCTTGTTTTCTCGCAGAGGCGCCGAGGTCGCAGAGAACAGCACGTCCTGGACTTTCTCAGCGTACTCAGCGAGCTCGAGTGACCGCAGGGAGCGGGCGAGAGGCAAAGATCCCAAAACTGGTTTCTCGCAGAGGCGCTGAGGCCGCCGAGAACAGCAACCCAAAAGCCTGACCCTGGTCCCCGCGTCACCCACCTCTCCCGTGACGCGCCCTCCCGGAGTCGTCGCGGCCCAAAGCGGAACATCTTTGCCCACTGTGTGACGTTCTTTTCCCTTGACCGGGTATGTCGGCATTTCACTCCACTCACGCTGCCGACGCACTGCGTTCGCGCCTGCGCTTCCGCTTGCCGTTGAAACGTGTGCAAATCCCAGCGGCCCTG
The DNA here is from genome assembly GCA_029211085.1 of Deferrisomatales bacterium. GTDB lineage: Bacteria > Desulfobacterota > Deferrisomatia > Deferrisomatales > JARGFW01 > JARGFW01. The sequence goes on from JARGFW010000149.1 coordinate 12,617, forward strand.
CATTCCTCTGCACACTCCGCCGTTTTTCCGAGAACCAGTCGCACTGGAGATGGCGAGGAACGCCGAAACGGCGCGGCCCGCAACTTGCTTCTTGGTCGGAGACTGGGACCCAGTTGCCAGGGGATGTTCCGACTGAATGTTCCCAGTTCCCGGTTCCCTGTTCCAGGTTGAACCCGGAACCCCGGAACCCGGAACCCGGAACCCGGAACCCGGAACCCGGAACCCGGAACCCGGA
>JARGFW010000150.1 GCA_029211085.1 Deferrisomatales bacterium
TTCCACTCGGTGGCCAGTTTTTCCCAGGTCTTGCGGCGATCCGGCATGGGACAGTTCTGGGAGTCGATGCCGATCAGGGAGACCCCGCGGAGGATGAACGGGAAGACGTTCAGCGGCAGGTCGGGGGAGGCCACGTTGCCGCAGCAGGTGACGGCGCCGTGTTGGTCCACCGATTTGATGGTGGTCGCCAGCAGGTTGCCCCCTACGGTGTCGATGCCGCCTGCCCAACGGCTCTTGAGAAGGGGCCGGTTGCTGGTATCGGTGGCGTCCTCGATGGAGATCACCTCCCGGGCCCCCAGGTCCCGCAAATAGTCCGCCGCGTCCACCACGCCGTTCACCGCTACCACCGGGTAGCCGATGTGGCTGAGGATGCTCACGGCCAGGCTGCCCACGCCGCCGGTGGCGCCGGAGACCAGGATGTCGCCCCGGTCTCGGGGCACGAGTTCGATCAGCCGCAGCACCGACAGGGCCGCGGTGAACCCGGCGGTGCCGTAGATCATGCTCTCCCGGAGGCTGATGCCCGCGGGCAGCGGCACCACCCAGCCCGCCGGCACGCGGATGTACTCCCCGAAGCCCCCGGCGGTGTTCATGCCCAGGTCGTAGCTGGTGACGATCACCGGGTCTCCCGCCCGGAACTCCGGACTGCTGCTGTCCGCGACGATCCCCGCGGCGTCGATCCCCGGGGTGTGGGGGAAGTTCCGGGTGACGCCCTTGTTGCCCGAAGCGGAGAGGGCGTCCTTGTAGTTGAGGGACGAGTAGCGCACCTTCACCAGCACGTCGCCGGGGGGCAGGTCGTCGATGCGGCGTGCGGTAAGGGCGCGCGTGTACTTCTTGTCCGGGGTTTCCGTCACCACCATGGCACGGAAGGTTTGATCGGTCACGGCGTGGCCTCCTCTTCCGGGGGCTGGTGCGGAACGGCCCCCCGGGTTCGACGGGTGAACGGGGACGGTGGAGAGCGACACGGTTGCTGACCGGTTCGTACGACAACCCGCGGCGCCCGTCAAGAGAGCGGTCTTCCCGGTAGCCCGACAACGAGCGGGGGTGCAGGCCATCGCCTGCACCCCCGCCGGGTGGTGCGCGTGGGACGGCTCGGTCAGCCGAGCTTGATCTGGCTGAGCTGCTCGTAGAGGTTCCGCTGGCTCTTCACCCCGGCCTGGGCGCAGTCCAGCAGTTGTTTGGCACGCTCCGGATCCATGGCCTGCAGCATGCGGTAGCGGGTTTCGTTGTAGATGTAGTCCTCGAGGTTGATCTTCGGTGCCTCGGAGTCCAGTTGCAGGGGGTTCTTGCCCTGGGCCCGGAGGCGCGGGTCGAAGCGGTACAGCGGCCAGTGCCCCGAGTCCACGGCCAGCTTCTGCTGGGCGGGCCCGTCTGCCAGGTCGTAGCCGTGGGCGATGCAGGGGCTGTACGCCATGACCAGGGAGGGTCCCGGGTAGCTCTCGGCCTCGACAATGGCCTTCACGGTCTGCTGGTCCTTGGCGCCGAACGCCACCTTGGCCACATAGACGTGGCCGTAGGCCATGGCCATCAGACCCAGGTCCTTCTTCTGCATGTCCTTGCCGGCCGCCGCGAACTTGGCGGCGGCGCCCATCGGCGTGGCCTTGGACATCTGGCCGCCGGTGTTGGAGTACACCTCGGTGTCCATCACCAGGATGTTCACATCGCGGCCCATGGCCATCACGTGGTCCAGGCCCCCGTAGCCGATGTCGTAGGCCCAGCCGTCGCCGCCGAAGATCCACACACTCTTCTTCACCAGGTAGTCAGCCAGGGTGGCCAGCCGCTTCGCCTCGGCGGAGCGCAGCTTCTTGAGCTTATCTTGCAGTTCGACCACGCGCCCGCGCTGGGCGGCGACGCCGGCTTCGCTGGTCTGATCGGCGGCGAGCAGGGCGCTGACCAGTTTGTCCCCCAGTTTGGAGGCCAGGGCCCGCAGCAGCTCCGCCGCCTGCTCCTTGTGCTTGTCCACCGCCAGGCGCATGCCGAAGCCGAACTCGGCGTTGTCCTCGAACAGCGAGTTGCTCCAGCTGGGGCCGCGCCCGTCGGTGTTGGTGGTGTATGGGGTGGTGGGCAGGTTGCCGCCGTAGATCGAGGTGCAGCCGGTGGTGTTGGCGATCATCATGCGGTCGCCGTAGAGCTGCGTGACCAGCTTGATGTAGGGGGTTTCGCCGCAGCCCGCGCAGCACCCGGAGAACTCGAACAGGGGCTCCAGGAGCTGGGTGCCCCGCACGTCGGCCTTGACGCTGGAGCGGTCGATCAGGGGCAGGCCGAGGAAGAACTCCCAGTTCAGCGCCTCGGGCTCACGCAGGGGCAGCTGCGGGGCCATGTTGATGGCCTTGCGGCTCGGGTCGGCCTTGTTCTTGGCCGGGCAGGTCATCACGCACACCCGGCAGCCGGTGCAGTCCTCGGGGGCCACCTGGATGGTCCACTTCAAGCCCTTGAGATCCTTGGCCTTGGCGTCGGCCGATTGGAAGGTCGCCGGGGCGCCCTTGAGGAGTTTGGGGTCGTAGACCTTGGCGCGGATGGTGCCGCTCGGGCAGACGAAGGAGCACTTGCCGCACTGGATGCACACCGCCGGGTCCCACGCCGGGATGTCCAGGGCGATGTTGCGCTTCTCGTACTGGGTGGTGCCCATCGGCCAGGTGCCGTCCACGGGCATGGCACTCACCGGCAGGTCGTCGCCCTTCAGCGCCAGCATGGCGCCCTCCACGCGGCGCACGAACTCCGGGGCGTTGGGAGAAATCGATGGCCGCAGGTTGCACAGCGAGGAGGCATGCTTGGGCACGGTGATGGGGTGCAGGTTGGCCACCGTCTCATCCACGGCGAAGAAGTTCTTCTGCACCACGGCGTCGCCCTTCTTGCCGTAGGTCTTCTTGATCGACTTCTTGATCTCGGCGATCGCCTCGTCCCGGGGCAGCACCCCCGAGATGGCAAAAAAGCAGGTCTGCATGATGGTGTTGATGCGCGTGCCCATGCCGGTCTTCTTGGCCACTTCGTAGGCGTCGATCACGTACACCTTGAGTTTCTTGGCGATGATGGTCTCCTGCACCTCGCAGGGCAGCTGATCCCACACCTGGTCGGTGGCGAACGGCGCGTTGATCAGGAACACCGCACCCGGAGCGGCGTAGGCCAGGACGTCGTACTTCTCCAGGAAGCTGTACGCGTGGCAGGCCACGAAGCTGGCCTTCTGCACCAGGTAGCTGGAATGGATCGGGTTGGGTCCGAAGCGCAGATGGGAGACGGTTACCCCGCCCGATTTCTTCGAGTCGTACACGAAGTAGCCCTGGGCGAAGTTCGGGGTCTCCTCACCGATGATCTTGATCGAGTTCTTGTTGGCGCCCACCGTGCCGTCGGCGCCCAGGCCCCAGAAGACGCAGCGCACCACGTTCTTGGGCTCGATGTCGAACTCCGGGTCGAATTTCAGGCTGGTGTGGCCGACGTCGTCGTTGATGCCCACGGTGAAGTGGTTCTTGGGCTTCTTCTTCTTGAGTTCGTCGTACACCGCCTTGGCCATGGCCGGGGTGAAGTCCTTCGAGGACAGCCCGTAGCGGCCGCCCACCAGGCGCAGGTTGCCCAGGCGGCCGGTCTCGCTCAGGGCGGTGAGCACGTCCAGGTACAGGGGGTCTCCCGAGGCTCCGGGCTCCTTGGTGCGGTCCAGTACCGCCACCGCCTGGGCCGACTTGGGCAGGGCCGCCGCCAGGTGCTTCATGGAGAACGGGCGGTACAGGCGCACCTTGACCAGGCCGACCTTCTGACCCTTGCCCACCAGGTACTCCACGGTCTCCTGGGCCACTTCGGCCCCCGAACCCATCATCACGATCACCCGCTCGGCCTGGGGGTGACCCACGTAGTCGAACAGCTTGTACTTGCGCCCGGTGAGCTTGGCGAAGCGGTCCATGGTCTCCTGGACCACCCCGGGGCCGGCGGCGTAGAACGGGTTTGCGGCCTCCCGGGACTGGAAGAAGGTGTCCGGGTTCTGGGCCGTGCCGCGCAGCACCGGCCGGTCGGGGGTGAGCGCCCGCGCGCGGTGGGCCTGGACCAGGTCCTCGTCGACCATGGCGCGCAGATCTTCGTTGGTGAGACATTCGATCTTGGCCACCTCGTGGGAGGTGCGGAAGCCGTCGAAGAAGTGCAGGAACGGCAACCGGGTCTTGAGGGTCGCGCTGTGGGCGATGCACGCCAGGTCGTGGACCTCCTGCACCGACCCCGAGGCGAGCATGGCGAACCCGGTCTGGCGCGCGGCCATGACATCGGAGTGGTCGCCGAAGATCGACAGGGCGTGGGTGGCCAGGGTGCGGGCCGAAACATGCATGGTGAACGGGGTGAGCTCCCCGGCGATCTTGTACATGTTGGGAATCTTCAGCAGCAGCCCCTGGCTGGCGGTAAACGTGGTGACCAGGGCGCCGGCCTGCAGGGCGCCGTGGGCGGCGCCGGCGGCCCCACCCTCGGACTGCATCTCGGTCACCTGGGGTACCGTTCCCCAGATGTTCTTGCCGCCCTTGGCAGACCACTCGTCCGAGAACTCTCCCATGCCGGACGACGGGGTGATGGGGTAGATGGCGATCACCTCGCTCAGGCGGTGGGCCACCGAGGCCGCTGCCTCGTTGCCCTCGATGGTGATTTTGCGACGTTTGGACATGCTACTCCTCCTGGTGGGGGCTATGGGGGTTTCAGAGTCGGGGGGATGAGGGTCGTGAATGCCACAGGCCCCACGCCGGTGGGCATGGGGCCGGGTCGAATGGCTGCTGGCTGACGGTGGCAGCGCCGCAAGTTTCTTAGCACCCCCAACGGCCTTTAGCAAGATTGAATATTTTTAGCCAAACTAAAGATTTTCGGATGAACCCCTGCGGTGGCTGTCCCTTGCTACCGTCTGCGGCCGAAAATACGCAGCATGAACAGGAACAGGTTGATGAAGTCCAGGTACAGGGCCAGCGCTCCGAGGATGGCGTGGCGCGACAGCGCCGCCTCTCCCTGGGTGGGCGGCGCTGATGCCGATGCGCTGCACTTTCTGGGCATCGTAGGCGGTGAGCACCACGAACACCAACACTCCGGCGTAGGTGATCAGGTAGTCCATCGCCGGGCTCTTCAGCCACCAGTTGAGGACCGAACCCACCAGTACCCCGATCAGGCCCATGAACGCGAACGAGCCCACCCCGGTGAGATCCCGGCCGGTCACCGTGCCGTAGCCGGCCGCCGCCGCGAAGGTCACCGAACACACCCCGAACGTCAACGCGATGCTGCTGCCGGTGTATGCCAGGAACACCACCGACAGGGTCACTCCGTTGAGCACCGAGTAGGCCAGGAACGCCCAACTTGCGGTGCGTACCTCCATCTTGTGGATCCATCCCGAGAGCCACACCACCAACCCCAGCTCGGCAATGATCAGGCCGAAGAACACGGCCCGGTTCATCACCAGGGCCGAGAGCAGGGTCGGATTGTACAGCACCAGCAGGGAGGTGGCGGCGGTGAGCGCCAGGCCCCCGGCCATCCACTGGTACACATTGCGCATGAACTGGGTTCGCACCAGCGCCAGGGTGCGCGGATCTGCGGTGGGGGCGTGAGCGGTGGCTTGACTGAACATGGGTTGTCTCTCCATGGGTGCCCCGGAGTCCAACTCCGTGAGGACGATCGAGTCGAAAAGAGAACGGATACATATAGCGGCTGTGCAGAGACCCGTCAAGAAATCCTGAACTCGACCGGATCGCCGCGCTGCAGCGCCAGGACCTGTCGGGCGTTGCCCCCGCGCACGCTGATCTCCAGCCTCCCGCTGCTGCCCAGCAGGGCGAGGGGTGCACCCGGGGGAACCTCGGCGTAGGTGCCCACCAGCGGCAGGGTAGCTCCGGCCACCCGCACCTTGCATGCGGTGCGGGGCAGGTCCAGCTCGCGCAGATTGGTGAGGGCGTTGCCGAAATGATCGAAGGCGAGGATCTCGCCGTGGAGGTGCCCGGCGGCCGCCACCGGGCGGGGCAGGGGCAGACGGAGCAGTTCCCCGGTCACCGGGCCGAGGTCTGCCGCGTCCAGCCCGCCGGCCAGGTACCCCGCCACCGGGGCGAACACGTCGCGGCCGTGAAAGGTGCGGCTCACCGGGTGGAGCGTCAGCGCCGGGTTCTCCACCCGGCGCAGTTCCAGGATCTGCGCTGGTTCCAGAAAAGACAGCAGACCGTTGTCCGGGGCCAGGAACCGGGCGGCAGCGGTTCGCGCCCACAACACAGCCCGTGCGGTGCCGACCCCCGGATCCACCACCGCCACGTGCAGTGTTCCCGCGGGGAAAAAGGGGTGGGCGTCCTCCAGTGCCAGGCGTGCCACCAGCACGTCTTGGGGTGGAACATGGTGGGTCAGGTCGACCAGGCGGGCGGACGGGCAGCGGCTCAGGATCACCCCCTTCATCACCCCCACGTAGGGGTCGGCGAGGCCGAAATCGGTGGTGAGGGTGATCAGTGGCGGTGGGTTGACAGACGGGGGGGGCGGGCCTAAATTGACCGTATTGGTCTTCAAAACACGCACTCACACGGAAAGGAGGTGATTTGCATGAAGCGTTTCATGATGCCCCGCGTGGCCCATTGTAGCGAAGGCTGCCCTATACGGTCCTGGGCATGACGCAAAACTGCCCACTTTTCCTCCTCGCTTTCCACCGACCCTTCCTCTTCCTGATCCGACAGATGTGCCCCAGATGGCGAACAACGCAGTCCGACGGGCACAGATCGCTGCGCTGCACCCGAAAACCTCCGAAAGCGCACCCACGCAGAACGGCGCGACCCGATCGCAGGACCACCGCCAGATCCTCTTTTTGCCGGTGGATGGATGGCTTTGCGTGGGGGGTGAGTCGCCATCCCCACCGGAGGGAACCCGGGTGGGTTCGTCGCCGGCGCAGGCCACCGGGCCAGGACCAGCCACCTGGGGCCTGCGCAGGGTGTCTTGTAGTGAGCCAAGTTCGCGGCCACTACAACCCGTGTAGCTTCGGCGTCGGCGAGCTTTCGAGGGGTGGTGGTCAGCCACTCCGTGTACGCAGGGTAGGGTGGCGTAGCGCAGGGTGTCAAGCGGGCACGGCCGGGGTTTTGACCGGTGCCGGCAGCCTCTGTTAGGGTCGCGGCCCGCCCCCTTCGGAGGTTTCCGTGGACATCGCCCGGCTGCTTCTGCCCCCAGTGTTCGGCGCCGTGATCGGTCTGGTCACCAACGCCCTGGCCATCCGCATGCTGTTTCGCCCCTACCGCGAGGTTCGGGTACTGGGATTGCGCTTCCAGGGGATCATCCCGCGCCGCAAGGCCGACATTGCCCGCACCGTCTCCCGGGTGGTCACCTCCGAGTTGCTGCGCGAGGAACAGGTGGCCAAACGCCTGGCCGGGCCCGAGGTGCGTGGCGCCCTGCGCGAGTTGGCGCTGGCGCTGGCCGAGCGCTATCGGGGCCGCCTGCACGGTTCCCTGGCCGACCTGCTGGGCCCGGCCCGGCGCTTGGCCCTGGAGCGTTTTCTGGTGCACCTGCTGGGGGATGGGACCGCCTTGGCGGAACGCTGGCTGAGGACCCCCGCAGGTCGCGACACCGTAGCCGGCCTGGCGGAGCGTTGGCTGGACCTGACCCCAGCGGACCTCCTGAAGGGCGAGGCGCAGGCTGCCCGGGGGGCGGTGTCGGCCCAGGTCAATCGTTTGCTGACCGACCCCGGGCTGGAGGAGCGCCTGCGGCCCCTGGCGACCTGGGCCCTGGTGCGGTTGGCGGGCAGCGAGCACAGCCTGGGGGAACTCTTGCCGCCCCAACTCGCGGGTGCGCTGCCGAGGGTTCTCCAGGGCGTGGTGCCGGAGCTGTTGCGGCGCTTCGAGGCCGCCCTGCTGTCGCCCCCAAACGTGGCGCGGCTCAAGCGGGCGGTGCGCGCCGGTATCCGCACCTATCTGGCCGATACCGAGGGCGGCGTGGTGAAGAATCTGATCCGGCAGGCCGCGGTGCTGGGCCAGGAGCGCATTCTGCGCGAGGCCGATCAGGTGGTGGATGCCAACCTGCACCGACTGCGGGACCTGGTCCATGAGGAGGGCAACCGGGCGCGGCTCGCGGAGGGGGTGGCCGACGCGGTGAGCGCGGTGCTGCGCCAGACCCCGGCGGAACTCATGGCATCCCTGCCCCCGGAGGTGGTGGACGGCGCCCATGCCCAGCTCGCTGCTTGGTTGGCGGGCTACCTGGGCCGCCCCGAGGCCGGTCGGTTCCTGGCCTCGCGGGTGGATGCGGAGTTGGACCGCCTGTTCCGCCTCCCCCTACGGGAGCTGGCCGCCGCGGCCCTTCCCGGGGAACGGGTGGCGGCATCTCCGGCCCAGGCAGCGGCCGAGGCCCTGTGTGGTTGGCTCGGCGGCGGCGGACTGACGCTGCTGGTGGGGCGCGAGGCCGCGGCCCTGGCCCGGGCCGCGATGCACGCCCCCCTAGGCCCCGAGCTCGGTCTGCTGGCGGCGCCGGTGGTTGCCGAGGTGGCCGACCTGGCACTGGACCAGCTGCTACCGGTACTGACCGCCCGGGTGCCGGAGATTCTGACGGTGGTGGACGTGCAGGGGCTGATCGAACGGGAGATGCTGACGTTCTCTCCGGAGGACGTGGAGCGGGTGATCCTGTCGGTGGCGCGCAGGGAACTGCGGGCCATCACCTGGTGGGGTGCCGGCCTGGGGGGGGTGGTGGGGGCGCTGCAGTCGCTGCTCCACTACCTCTCGGGTTGAGAGTCTGCCCCTTGGGGAAACGGCAGGGTCAGCTGGCCCGAAGGCTGGGTCGTGGCCAGGGTGAACGCGAAGGTGCTGCCGTGGCCGGAGGCGCTCTCCACGCGGATCCGGCCGCCCATGCTCTCGACGAGCTCGCGGCAGATCGCCAGTCCCAGCCCGGCGCCGGAACTCTTCGCCCCGGGTAGCTGCGCGAATCGCTCGAAGATGGTGTCGAGGTGCTCGGCGGGGATGCCCGGCCCGGTATCGCTCACCCGCACCTCCACCCCGCCGCCGGGCAGCCGGCCGGCGTGGATCTGCACGGCCCCCCGCTCGGTGAACTTCAGGGCGTTGCCCACCAGGTTGAACAGCACCTGGCGCAGGCGGTCAGGGTCTGCCCAAGCGGGGGGCAGGGTTGCATCGAGGCTCACCTCGAGACGGATCGGCCGCTCTCCGACGAGGCTGCGGGCTTGGTGGAGCACGTCCTCCACGGCGTCTTCCAGGCGGGTCTCCACGCACAGGATCTGCATGCGGCCGGCCTCGATGCGCGACAGGTCGAGCAGGTTCTCGATCAGTCGCAGCAGGCGACGGCCGCTGTCGGCGATGCGTTCCAGGCTACCGGCCTGCTCCCCCGAAACCGGACCGTCCAGGCCCTCGATCATCGCCTCGGAGTAGCCGATGATGCAGTTGAGCGGGGTGCGCAGCTCGTGGCTCATGTTCATCAGGAACTCGGTCTTCACCCGGTCCGCCGCCTGCAGCGCGTCGTAGGCCTGCCGCAGCTCCGCCGTCTTGGTGTGCACCTGCTCCTCCACCTCGGCGTAGGCGCCCCGCAGTTGCTGGTGGGCCTTGCTCAACTCCCCATACACCCGGAACAGGGTCTCGGTCTTGCTGCGGTCGCGGCGCTGGATCTCCTTCCATTCGGAGATGTCCCGTGCGATCAAGTCGATGCTCTCATCGCCGCCGTGGCCGTGCAGGCGCAGGGTGAGTAGGGCAGGGAATGCCGCCCCATCGCCGCGCCTCAGCTCGCCCTCGTAGCTCTTTAGACGGCCCGCCACCCGCAGCCGATCGAGCATCTCGTCCCAGTCCGCCGAGCGTGCCCACAGCCGGCGCACATCTTGGCCCGTCAACTCGGTGGGGGTGCGGCGAACCATCTGGCACAGTGCGCGGTTGCAGTGCAGGATGCGCCCTTGGGGGTCGGTGACGGCGATGCCGTCGGGGCTCATCTCGATGAACTCGTCCAGGCGTCGCTTGCTGGCCCGCAGGCGCCCGGCGTGGACCGCCACCTGGGAGGCGAGGGAGTCGAAGGAGCGGCTGATCGCCCCCACCTCGTCGTCGCCGGGGTCGGAGCCGCCCATCTCCCCGGCCTTCTCCCGCAGGCGGGTCCAGGGCCGAGACATCCGCTGGGCCACCAACAGTGCGGCCAGGGAGACGAACAGCACCGAGGCCAGGCTCAGCACCCCGATCTGCAGTTCGAGATCCCGGGTGAGCGACGCCACGGCCCGGGCGGTGGCGGGCGCAGGCGCCAGGGTGCGCAAGTCCACGGCAACCAGCACTCCGCCCAGGGGGAAGGGGGGCTCGGCCGGGCCGGCGGGGCTGAGGATCGGGGCGTAGGCGAGCGCCGCACGCGGGCCACCCGGAGGGGTGTGCAAGACCCCGGACGCACCGCGCCGCACCGCCTCCACCGCAGTCGCCATTTGTTCGGGGGGCACGGCGGGGAGCTCTCGCTCCCAATCCGTGGCCAGGGAGGGGTACACCTCCGGCTCGCCGTCGGCCCGGAAGAAGAACACGCTGCGGGCCTCACTCAGGGTGGGGCCGCGGTGCCCCGCGGTGCCCCGCGGTGTGCCGAGCCGCGTCGCCAGCTGCCGCGGGTTGAGCACGGCCCGCACCGTGCCCGGCCGTCTGCCCTCCCCGCCGGCCACCGGCAGCGACAGCGCCAGCGAGCCGTCGAAAGCGCCGGTTGCTCCCGCCCCTCCAGCGGCAGCGGGCAGTGGCCGCTCCTGCGCATCCTGGGCCAGCGGTCGCTCCTGCACCTCCTGTGCTCGCGACACTTGTCCCTCCGTGGACATCGGCACTGGCCCCTCCTTGGGCAGCGGCTGGATCGAGACCTGGGGCAGCAGGGAGGCGTGCCCCGTGACCGCGGCGGGCGGTGTCCGCACCAGGTCCGGATGGTGGCGCAGTTGCGGGGCCGGTACCGGTTCCCCGTCCCGCACCACCACCACCTCGGTGCCGTCGGGGGCGATGAACCCCACCTCGGAGTACAGGGGCAGCCAGATGCGCTCCTGGTGTCCCTCGTCGCCAGTGGCGGTGAGGGGCGCCAGGGTGCTCCAGTAGAACGAGCGATAACTCGCGGGGGTGGGCGGCAGCAGGGCCAGGGAGCGGAGATCGTCGCCGCGGCCGCGCAGAAACCGGGACAGATCCTCACCCTTCTCCAGGCAACGCAGGTGCAGGTCACTGTGCAGCTGTTCCAGGCGGGCGCGCAGGGAGATCTCCTCCACCTGGCGGCCCATGCGCAGCACCGCCGCCCCGGTAAACAGGCCCAGGGCCAGCACCGGGATCAGGGACGACAGCAGTATGGCGAGAAGGAGGCTCCGCTCGGTGGAACGTTTCATGGGATCCCCGGGGTGGGGGCGGGGGGGCCAGCCGAGTCTAGCCCAACCCATATCCCGTGAAAAGACTGCGCCGACGCTTGAACAGAGGACGCCGGTCGGTTACGGGTGGGACCCACGGGCTACCGGTTCAGGGGCTACCAGCATCGCGCGCCTCTCGAAGTACGTTTCACCTCGCACTTCTGCTGTCCTGGCGCAGTTTCTGGCAGGTGCCGATGATCCTCCGCAGGTGTTCATAGGGGGCGGTCACCGACTGCCCGGGCAAGAACAGCCACGGCAGCCAGCGCTCGCGCAGGCGGCCGAAGTTGCGGCGCAGGGCCAGGAACAGGCTGCGCAGCTCTCCCAGGTCATCGGGTCGGGAAAGCTGAATTACGTTTTTGAAACCACTGGCCCCGTGGCGCACCACCAATTCGTCGGCGCCCACGCTCACCTCGAACCCCAGGTCGTCCAGTTCCCGCCAGCTGGTCTGCAGCAGTCCCATGGTTTCGTCGTCCAACCGGCCGGGATTTCCGTTGTTCTTCGGCAGTAGGGGGGCCAAGGCGGCGGCGACGGAGTTCGCGTTGAGGTCGCTCATGGGCGGTTCTCCTCTCAGGGGGCGGGGTATATCGGGACTGCGTGAATGCATTCACTATGCCTGTTGCTGCTGCCGCGGCGAGGGTGCTACCCTCCCGCAGTCATGAGCGGTGGCGTTGCATCTACCGGGGCGGCGTGCTATCTTCCGGCCCTCCTTCTCGACCAGGTCATGGGCATTGCTTTAGCCGAAGCGGCGCTCGCCGCTCGCGACGGCGAAGTGCCGGTGGGGGCGGCTCTGGTGTGGGACGGGCAGGTCATCGCCCGAGACCACAACCGTCGGGAGGAGCGCACCGATCCCCTGGCCCACGCCGAGTTGTTGGTGATCCGTGAGGCTGCTCGGCAGTTGGCGCGGTGGCGGTTGGAGCGGGCGGCCCTGGTGGTGACACTGGAACCGTGCCCGATGTGCATGGGGGCGATCCTCCAGGCGCGCATCCCGGTGCTGGTCTACGGCGCCGCAGACCCCAAAGCCGGTGCGGCGGGAAGCCTGTTCGACTTGGCCGACGATCCGCGCCTGAACCACGCGGTGGAAGTGACCCGCGGGGTGCGGGGTGACGAGGCCGCAGAGTTGTTGCGGGAGTTCTTTCGGGAGAGGCGATAGCCGCCGCCCGCAGGTTCTCCCAGATTCGGTACGCGGAGAGGTGGCCGAGCGGTCGAAGGCGGCAGACTCGAAATCTGTTGTACCCTTGCGGGTACCTGGGGTTCGAATCCCCACCTCTCCGCCATCTGTTTTGCGGTGGCGAGTTCCCCTCCCCAACAACGACCGAGGTGGTCAGCCGGGATGACTGGGCCCTGCGCAACAGCGGCGCGGTGAACTCCGTCAGGTCCGGGAGGAAGCAGCGGTAACCATGTCCTCTGTGTGCCGCAGGTAGCCTAGTCATCCCTGCTGCCCACCTCACCGTTTCCCAACCGCCGGATCCCCGCATGGCCTACCAGGTTCTGGCCCGCAAGTGGCGCCCCCAGAGCTTCGAACAGATCCGCGGCCAGGCCCACATCGCCCGGGC
>JARGFW010000151.1 GCA_029211085.1 Deferrisomatales bacterium
GGGCTGGAGGTCCGCGCGCCCCTGGTCCTCCACGGGGAAGGCGACGAGAAGTACACCCTGGAGGCCGCTACGCTGCTGGGGCTCCCTTGAAAAGTTGTACCCGTGCCGCGCGTTCCCGCGCCCGTCCCACCGCGGCCCGCAGTTGGGGGTCGGGGATCCCCTGCAACTCCTCCTCTAGCTGCTGAACGGCCTCGGGCGGCAACGGAGGCAGTTGGTCGGTGGGTGGCAGGGGCGGCGGTTCAGTGGGCGGTGGGGGCGCGGGTGCCTCCGCCACCCGCAGACGTACCTGCCGCACCAGCTCCTCCCCCAGCGCCCGGTTGAGGGTGTCGCGCACGGTGCCGGTGAGAAATTGCACCTGCTGCATCCAGCTCGCAGAGCTTACGGCCAGAACCAGGGTGCCGTTGCGGAAGTCCACGGGCCGGCAGCGGGACGCCAGGGGTTCCCCCACGGCCCGTTCCCACACTTCCCACAGGCGGTGGGCCTGGTCGGGGTACCCGCCTTCGAGGCGCTGCAGGGTGCGGTTCAGGGCGCGGCCCAGGTGCTCGGGGCGCTTGGCACGGGGTGCCATGTCTCTGTCTCCCGGAAGGTCGTGGGGGGCTGTAAAGCGGTTTAGAGGATAGCTTACCCCGGGGGCGGAGGGAAACTGCGTATCCCTCGCCGGCAACGCCGGTACTCTCTGTCACTCGTCACTGGATCAACATGGAACGGGACGGCATCCTCATCTTCCACAGCATCCACCGGGTCATGCGGGCCGAGAAAGACCTCAAGTCCGCCGGGTTCGATGTGCGCCTGCTGCCGGTGCCACGGGAGCTCTCCTCGGACTGCGGGCTGTCCCTGGCATTTTGTTGGGGCGACTGGTCGCGGGTGCGGGGGGAGTTGGACGCGGCGGGCTGCTCGGCGGAACAGGCGTACCGGCGCGAGGGCGGGGAGTACGTCCGGGTGGGTTGACTCCCGCCTGACGGTGAGCGGGAAAAGAAAAAGCCCCGGGGCGTCGCCCCGGGGCTTTTCACTTGCTGCAATCCACCCTTAGTAGGGGATGTTCACCATCAGGTACGCCATGTACTGAGCGTCCGGGTCGTCGCCATCGGCGGCGGTCTTGTCGTAGAAGTCGCCGAGGAAAGCGTAGGCGCCGTTGAGGCTCACGTCCACAGCACCAGCGATCTTCTTGCCGACGCGCAGGTTGATCTCGGTGCCGATGGAGGTGCCTTCTCTCTTGGTGGTTTCGGTCTTGCGGTCGTCTTCCACCGCCCCGAAGTACCCGACCGCGCACTGGGCGTTGAAGCCCTGGAACTCGGTGCTGGCCTTGGCGGCCAGGCCCCACAGGCCGAAGCCTTTCCGCATCGCGTCGTCCCAGGCGAGCCCGTTCTGGAAGTAGGTGTTGCCGTACACGTCGGCCAACATGAGCATCATGCCGGCGTCGTACATCTGAAACGCATCCGCCGGGGCAGCGGGCAGCATGATCGTGTCGGAGTCCTTGTCGGTGTCGTCGTCGTCACCCGAGAAGTACATGCCGCGCAGGGCGACCTTCACCTTGTCGAAGGTGGCTGCGCCCTTCAGGGAAAGACCCCAGCCAGCCACGTCCACGTCTTCCGCGCCGCTCTCGTTGGTGCCCATGTTGTACAGGAACCACCCGCTCAGGTCGGCCATGGCCACCTTGGTGGAGCCGTTGATGCCCAGGTAGGTGTAGTCGCCCTTGGGCGCGCTGCTTGCATTGCTGCCGTCATTGCCCTGCTGGGAGTTCAGCCAGTAGGCGTCGGCCCCGAGTTTGGTGCCTTCCATGGGGGAGAACTTGACCTTCAGGGTGTACAGATCGATGTCATCCTCTCCGGTGAAACCGCCTTCCTGCCACTTGTAGGTGCCCAGGGACACCTTGGCGGCGCCGAAGGTGCCGTCGGCCTCGATGCCCGCCATGTCGGCGTTGAAGAGGATGCTGTCGAAGCTGTCGGCCGCGCCCTGGAGGCCGACCGTCAGGCCCACCTGGGTCTCGGGGATCTTGAACGCCGCGTAGAGGTTCTTGGTCTCCATGTTGACCGTGTCGCCGGCCAGACCACCACCGTCGTTGCGGGTGTTCCAGTTGGTCTTACCATCCGCGGTCTTTCCCCCACCCAGACCGTAGCCCGCGTCGCCGTACTGGAAGTCGACTTCTCCGTAGTACACGATGCTGACGTACTCGTTGAGGCTCATGTCGACCTTGGCGCGGAAGCGCTGGTCGTACAGCTTGTCGGGCTTGGCGTCCTTCGTCCTGTACGTATCGGCGATAATGCCGCGGGAGCGGAAATACCCACCCACCTTGGTTTCGACTGCGGCTGCCGGCAGGGACATCGCGGCAACCAGTGCACCCGTCAGGGCAACGAAAAGAAGCTTCTTCATCCTATTCCT
Source organism: Deferrisomatales bacterium (assembly GCA_029211085.1). Lineage (GTDB taxonomy): Bacteria > Desulfobacterota > Deferrisomatia > Deferrisomatales > JARGFW01 > JARGFW01. Next base: position 2,380 of record JARGFW010000151.1, read on the forward strand.
CCTGGAAAGCGGTTGACCCAACCTCATTCATTGATGAATCTAAGACACGAATGAACATCGTACGTGCTTCGGTGTCCTCCTGTTCGACTGGCACCTCCTTCTTCCCGAGTTGCGATGAGGGACCCAAAACCCTAGGCACTCCCTTGTATGGTGGATTCGGCCGCCGGCCGAAGCAATGCACGCCACGCGCTGTCTACGCTTTGGCCGCGGATCATAACAACGGTTGAATTTTTCTGTCAAGCCCCCGGAGTGGGCCAGCGGTGAAAAAATTTCTATTCCGGAGTCGCGCCGGGCAATGATGGATCCATGGCCGAGTTTGGCAGCGGAGTATAGCCGGGGGGCAATAGTTTGGCAAGAGCGGACGTCCAGCATAGGCCAAGAGGTTCTGCGAGAAGGAGTACTTGAGTCGGTACTGCTGGGGATTCGAACCATTCCAGTATCCTTGACGGGTTGGAAAGCACAGTAACGGAGTGGATGCAGTGCGCGTTCTCCTTCTAGTAGAGTCAGTCCGCCGAACCGTCCACAGGTAAAGATGGGGAGACGCCATAACTCGTGTGGGGTATGATCTACGGTTGAGCAGCAAGAGGAAGAGGTTGGGGGCCGGAACGAGGAGTCAACAATGAGTCAGGAACGGCTGGTGCACGCTACCGTGCAGGTCTTGCCGGCCGCACTTGCCAACCAGATCGCCGCTGGCGAAGTGGTGCAGCGGCCAGCCAGTGTGGTGAAGGAAGCGGTGGAGAACGCCGTGGACGCGGGGGCGCGCCGGGTGCGGGTGACCCTGCGGGGTGCCGGTCTGGAAGAGATCGTGGTGGGCGACGACGGGCAGGGCATGGGGAGAGAGGACGCGTTGCGGTCCCTGGAGCGCCACGCCACCAGCAAGATCCGGGTGGCACAGGACCTGGACGATATCCGCACCCTGGGCTTCCGAGGGGAGGCGTTGCCCAGCATCGCCGCCGTGAGCCGGTTGCGCCTGCGCACCTGCCCGGCCGGGCAGGGCAGCGGCACGGAGATCCGGGTGGAGGGCGGCACGGTGGCGGCCGTGGAGGAGGTGGCGGCTCCTCCGGGAACCGAGCTGCGGGTGGCAGATCTCTTTTACAATGTACCGGCCCGGCGCAAATTCCTGAAGAACGCCGCCACCGAGCAGCGCAACGTGGTGGCGGTGGTGACCCAGCAGGCTTTGGTGCATTTCGACGTGGGCTTCGAACTGCGCACGGAGACCCGGGCGCTGCTCACCGTGCCCCCGGACCAGTCCCTGGAGGAGAGGGTGGCCGAGGTGGTGGGGGCAGAGGCGCCCGGTGGCCTGTTCTGGCACCGGGTGGAGGGCGACGGCCTGACCCTGTGGTTCGCCTTTGCGGCCCCCCACGAGGGTCGCGGCCAGAGGCACGGTCTGCGCCTGTTCGTCAACCAGCGGCCGGTGCAGGACAAACTGCTGGTGCGGGCGGTGCTGGAGGGGTACCGGGGACTGCTCGAGAGCCGGCGTTACCCGGTGGCGCTGTTGTGGTTGCAGGTGCCGCCCCAGGCGGTGGATGTGAATGTACACCCCGCCAAGCACGAAGTGCGGTTCCGGGACGAGGGACAGGTGTTCCGACGGGTGGCCGGGGCGGTGGCCGCGGCCCTGGCCGGGGCGCCGTGGTTGGGCGCCGGGCCGGCGACCGGGGACCCGGGGGAGGCCGCGCCGTGGCGCGAACCCGCCCGTTCCGGGGTCGACTACCGGGACCGGGTGGCCGATGCCCTGGGGGCCTACGCCCGCAGTGGTGGCGAGGGCTCTGCGTCCCAGTGGCTGCAGGAAAGGGGCGGGAACCGGGGCCTGGGCGGGGTCGGCCGGGTCTCCGCGCCCCAACTCCGCCCGCAGTCACTGGGTCTTGAACCCGCCCCCTCTCGCTTCGGCGGGCTGCGCTACCTGGGGGCGTTCGATGCCACCTATCTGTTGTTCGAAGATGGGGGGCGGCGGGAGTTGGTGGTCCTGGACCAACACGCCGCCCACGAGCGCATTCTCTATGAGAAACTCAGCGGTGCCCGTGACCGCTCCTCGCCACGCTCACGGGCGCTGCTGCTGCCGGTGGTGCTGGAATGCAGCGCCGAGGAGTGGGCCGGGGCCGAGGCCCTGGCCGAGGTGTTCGCCGCCCTGGGGTTCGAGGTGGAGCGTTTCGGCTCTGCCAGCCTCAAGGTTGCATCCGTTCCCGTGGGGTTGGAGGCTGGGGCGGTGGAGCCGGTGGTGCGCGACCTGCTCGCCGCTGCCGAACTGGTGGAGCCCGGGGAGGACCTGGCCCGCCGCCTCGACGCCGCGGCCAAGCGCGCCGCCTGCGCCGCCGCGGTGAAGGCGCGGGCACGGCTGGAACCCTCCGAGGTGGCGGCGCTGCTCCGCGATCTGGAAGGGCTGCGCAACCCCACCCACTGTCCCCATGGCCGGCCCTTGCTGTGCCGCCTGCCCCGGGGGGAGATCGAGGCCCGGTTCCACCGCAAGTAGAATGGCGTGCCTCCCCGTCGTTTGGATCCTACCGATCCGCCGGCCAGTGGACCAGCCGCCACGAGACGGGTTGCCCCGATGCATTCAGAACGTCCGCCGAACGTGCCCCACTCTCCCCCCCTGGTGGTCATCACCGGCCCCACCGCGGCAGGCAAATCCGCCCTGGCTCTGCAGGTTGCCGAGGAACTGGGGGGCGAGATCATCTCGGCCGATTCGATGCAGGTGTACCGGCACCTGGACATCGGCACCGCCAAGCCCGGCCCGGCCGAACGGGCTCGGGTTCCCCATCATCTGGTGGACTACGTGGACCCGGTCGAGACCTACCACGTGGCACGTTTCCTGGCAGACGCCGAGGCGGCGGTCCGCGCCGTGGCGGCGCGCGGCGCGGTGCCCGTGGTGTGTGGAGGCACCGCCTTGTATCTGCGGGCCCTGCTGTACGGTTTGGCGCCGGGTCCCGGCAGGGACGTGGAACTGCGCCGGGTGCTGGAGGCCCGCTGGGACGCCGGGGAGGGGCCGGCCCTGTGGGAGGAACTGGGGCGGGCCGACCCGGAGCTGAAGGCGCGCCTGCACCCCAACGACCGCACCCGGGTGATCCGCGGCCTCGAGGTGTGGGCGGCCAGCGGCCGACCCCTGTCGGCATGGCAACGGGGGCACGGTTTTGCGCAGCGCCGCAGCCCCGTGCTGCTGCTGGGAGTGCACGTGGCCCGCGACGAACTGTACCGGCGCATCGACGCCCGGGTGCTGCGCATGGTGGACATCGGCTGGGTTGAGGAGGTGCGCGGGGTGTTGGCTGCGGGGTACTCTCCCGAGAGCCCACCCCTGCAAGCGATCGGTTACCGCCAGCTGTGCGCCTGGCTGCTGCAGGGCGGCGACCTGCAGCAGACCGTCGCCGCGATCCAGCGACAGACCCGGCACTTCGCCAAGCGGCAGCTCACCTGGTTCCGCCGCCTGGAACCCCGGTGGGTCGCTTCCGGCACACCGGAGGAGGGCCTGACGCAGGCCAGAAAATTCTTGCAAACCTGCCCCCCGTCGCTATGATAAGCAACCATTGCTGTTTTCTCGCATTTCGTTGCTGGTTTCCAGCGGAGGGGGCCGACCATGGCCAAGGCCAAGATCAACATCCAGGATCAGTTCCTCAATAACCTGCGCAGGGAAAAAGCCGACGTCACCGTGCGGATGCTCTCCGGCGAGGAGTTCGAGGGCACCCTCAAGGCGTTCGACAACTTCTGCGTGGTGATCAAGGCGGGAGGCAACTACCACCTGCTGTACAAACACGCCATCTCCCTGATCCGCCCCTTCGAGCCGCTGAAGAAATTTGAGGCCATCTACGAGAATTTCTGAGGCTGGTCCGACCCCGTGCCGGCGCGTCCGTGCCGGTGCGTGCTCCCTCCTCTTCGCCCTCCTGGTCAGCCTGGGTGCCCGGCCCAGCGGAGCCGTGCCGGTCGTTGCCGAAGCTCGTGTGCGCGCCACCGCCGGTGACGTGCACGGCACCACCCGCTCCGCAGCCCAGGCTGCCCTGGTGGAGGCCGTGCGCATCGTGGTGCGCCGCCACGTGAGCCCTGCCGACTTCGTCGATCATGCTGCCACCCTGCAGCGGTCCGTCCTGGACCGCGCTCCACGCTATGTGCCGCGCTACTCCATCGCCGACGAGCGCTGGGACGACCTGTCCGTGGTGGTGCGGGTGGAGGCCGAAGTGGATCGCGCGCGGGTGCTGGCGCGGCTGGGCGATGACGGCATCCCGGTGGTGAGGCTGGCGGTGAAGCCGCGCCTGCTGCTGGTGGCCCTGGAGCCCACCGCGGAAGTGGCGCTGGGGCCCCTGGCGCGGACGCTGGAGTCCGCGGGCTACCCGTCCCGCAGCGTCCCCCGTCCGGCGGCATCGGAGGGCCGGCCCGCGGCCGGTGAGCGCTCCGACCGTGGGGAAACTGGGGCGATTGCGGTGGACGAAGATCGGGTGGCGGCGTGGGCTCGGGCCGCCGGTTGTCACCTTGCGGTGGTCGTGGAATCTGCCGCTGGGGAGGCAGCCGACGGGCAGGAAGACCCCCCGTGGCTCCCGAGTTCCTGGGCCGACGGGCTGTGGATCGATCCCGGCGGGGAATCGGCGCGCGCGGCACTACCCCTGGTGGCCTGGCTGGTGGATCCCAGCGGCCGGGTGCCCCTGGGGCGTTTGGAGGCGCTGGGGGAGGGCCGGGGGACCGATCGTTCCGAGGCTGACCGCGTCGCGGGGGAGAGCGCGGGGCGCCAGCTCGGGTACGCGGCTCTGGAACTGCTGGAACAGTCCGGATGGGTTCCAGAGGGGGTGCCGTCGGTGCTGGATATTTGGATCTCCGGCCTGACAGACCCCCTGCTGGTGGAAGAGATCGGGGCAGCCCTGACCGCGGTGCCCGAGGTGCGCCAGGTGCAACTGACGGAGATCTCCCGGCGCCGGGCCGCCTGGCGCCTGCAGGTGGTGGACGCTGGGCTCGACTGGGCTGCGGTGCTGTCCACCGCCCGACTGCCCCGGGGCCAGTTGGAGTGGTCTGTCGCGAGCGGCGCAACCCCACCGGAGCCCGTCCTGGAACCTGCGACCATCGCGGGCACCCCTGCCGCGCCGCCGCCCAGCGCGCTGGCGGCTCGATGGCTGGGGCCTTGACCCGGCTGCAGTTTGGTTCTCTCCCGATCGATCCTCCGCTGCTGTTGGCCCCCATGGCCGGGATCAGCCACAGCCCGTTTCGGCGTCTGCTTGCGGAGCTGGGGGGGGTCGGCCTGTTTGCCACCGAGATGCTCTCGGCCCGCAGCCTGCCCTCCGAAAACCCCCGCCTCTCGCCCTTCCTGATTCGCACCGCCGCCGAGCACCCCCTCAGCTACCAGTTGCTCATCACGGACCCTCGGGAGGCCGCCCCCGCCGTCGATGCCCTGGCGCCCGCGAATCCCCAGGCCATCGACATCAACCTGGGCTGCCCGGCCCCTCGGGTGCGGTGCCGCGGCGGCGGCAGTCGCCTGATGCAGGAACCGGAGCGGGCGCGGGCTGTGGTCGCGGCGGTGCGGCGGGCCACGCCGCTGCCCCTGTCGGCCAAGATCCGCTTGGGAGAGCAACTGGACGAAGCCGCGTTGGTGGAGTTCTGTCGCATGGTGGAGGGGGAGGGCGTGGACCTGATCACCGTGCACGCCCGATTGCGGGGGGAACCCTACGGGCGGACGCCACGGTGGGGGTGGATTGGCATGGTGAAGCAGGCGGTGGGAGTGCCGGTGGTGGGCAACGGCGGGATCTTCTCCGTGGAGGACGCCCGGCGCTGCCTAGACGCCAGCGGCTGCGACGGGTTCATGGTGGGGCGCGGTGGCGTGGTGCGACCCTGGCTGTTCGCTGAACTGGCGGCATGGCTGGACGGTCGGCCGGCCCCACTGCCACCGGCGCGACCGGTGTTGTTCTTCCGCTTCCTCACCTATCTGGAGCAGGGGCTCGCGCCGGAACGGAGGCTCGGGCGCCTCAAGGAGTTTACCCACACCTTTAGTCAGACCTACCCGTTCGGCCACACCCTAGCCAGCTCGGTGCAGGCCAGCGCAACGGTCGAGCAGGCCCGCACCCGGGCCCGGAGGTTCTTCCTGGCCAGCGACCCCGTCGGCCTAGAGGCCTGTGGGTGATGTCCGCCCTGGTGCTCGCGTCCACCAGCGCCGGGAGGCGCGAACTGCTCGCCCGCCTCGGGATGGAGTTTACAACCTGCGCCCCGGTCTACGAGGAGGACGCCGTGCCGGGACTGGCCCCGGCACAACTGGCCCTGCACCACGCCTTGGGCAAGGCCCGCAGCGTGGCGGGGCGAACCCCAGGACGGGTGGTGATCGGTTCCGACCAGGTGGCAACCCTGGACGGCGACATCTTGGGGAAACCCGGCACCGTGGCCAGGGCGGAGGACCAGTTGCGCCGCATGGCCGGACGCTGGGTGACGTTCCACACGGGGTTGGCGGTGGTGCGCGACGGCGAGGAGCGCAGTTGTGTGGAGCCGTTCCGGGTGCGACTGCGGCACCTCCCGCCTGCGGCCATCAACGCCTACGTGGCCGCGGAACGCCCCCTGCAGTGTGCCGGGTCGTTTCGGGTGGAGGGGCTCGGGATCGCCCTGATGGAGGAACTGCAGGGGCGAGACTATACGGCCCTGATCGGACTGCCCCTGATCGCCCTGACCGGGTTGCTCGGGGACCTCGGCGTAGAGGTTCTGGCAGGGTTGGCTACAGGCTCTCAGTTGCCTCGGTAGAGGCGTTTGAGGTCTGCCAGGGTGCCCTCGATCCGCTCGCGCACGGCACGGTACAGGGTGGGATCCAGACCGCAGAACGAGGTGAGCAGCACCTCCTTGATCTGCATCTCGAAGTGGTCCCAGTACACGTCGCTGCACAGGGCCCAGGCGGTCTGGGGATCCCTGGCGTTGCCCTCCACGGTGCGCCGCAGGGCGCCTTCGATGCCGCGGAGCAGGTGGGCGACGGTTTCCGGCCGGCGCAGCAGACCCTGGGCCTGGGCGGAGTGCACCGAGCTGGCCAGTGGGCCCAGCTTGGAGGGTGGATCGCGTTGCAGGTTCGGGCCGTCCATTGGCTTCTCCCCCTCGGTTACAGAGACGCGCTCTTGCCCTCTCTCTGCAGGGCGCGTGCCAGGAGTCGCCGGGCCCTCCCCGACGCCAGCGGGGGCGTGTTTGCGGTACATCGCCAACCGGTGGCTGTGCCGCGCGGGGTAGTGAATTGCCGTTTCCGGGGAATTTGGTTCCCATTGCCGGGCGCCGCCGGGCCTTGCACCGGGCACCGGGGGTGTGTGTACGATACCCGGCGTCACCACCCACATCCTGCCCTTGCATGGATACCATGGCCTACAAAGTCATCGACATCTACCGTGACCTGCCCCGCACCAACTGCGGTGACTGTGGACGTGGGTCGTGTTTCGCGTTCGCCTCGGCGGTGTACCTGGAGGCGTTCCCTCTGGAGAACTGCCCGCACCTGGATCCCGACCGGCACCGGACCATGGAGGAGCAGTTGGCCCAAGGGCGGGAGGAGGGCGAGGGGCGCAAGCCCGCGTCCAGCGAGCAGGCGTTGCAGGCGCTGCGGGCCACCGTGGCCGGGGCAGACCTGGCCACCCAGGCGGAGCGGTGCGGGGGAACCCTGACGGCGGACGGGCGGGGGGTGGCGCTGCGCTTCCTCGACTCCGGATACCTGGCGTCCAGGGACGATGTGGCGGCCGACGCCGGGGACGAGCCGACGATCTGGGTGAAGATCTTCCTGCTCATCTACCTCACCCGCGCCAGCGGCCGCAGCCCCGCCGGGGAGTGGGTGGCGTACCGGGAGTTGCCCAACACGGTGAGCAAGTCCACGTCCTTCGAGGCCTGCGCCGCGCGAATCGCGGTGCAGTTCGAGGGTGACCCGGCCGGCTTGGCGAAGGCCGCGGCGAGCTTGGGGGGCGAACCGCACCGGTTTGGTTCCGCCGACGGTTGTTTCCGTTTCCAGGTGCTGCCGCGGGTGCCCCTGCTGCTGCTGTTCTGGGACCGCGAGGAGGAGTTCCCAGCGCGGGTATCGTTGTTGCTCGATCGCCAGGTGCTGGACTACCTGGACCAGGAGGCGATCGTGTTCCTCGCCGAGGCGTTTGCCAGCCGCCTCTTGGGCAAGGACCTCAACGGGGTGGCGGCGTGACGTTCCGGCACCTGGAGGCGTTCGTGCAGGTGGCCGAGCAGGGTGGATTCACCCGGGCGGCCGACAGGCTGTGTCTCACCCAGCCTACGGTGAGCGGTCAGATCAAGGAACTGGAACAGCAACTGGGGGTGAGCCTGTTCCACCGCTTGCCCCGGGTGGTGGAACTGACCGAGGCGGGGCGGTTGTTGCTGCCCCGAGCCGCGGAGCTGTTGGCCTCTCGAGAGGGGCTGCTGGAGTGGGCGGCCGCGTACCGGGGCCTGTTGTGGGGGCGGCTCATCGTGCATGCCAGCACCATCCCCGGCGAGTACTTCTTGCCGCCGTTGCTGGCAGCATTCAAGGGGGAACACCCCGAACTCGGGATCAGCCTGAGCATCCACGACTCGGAAGCGGTACTGGAGCAGGTGCGCCGGGGGGAGGCGGCGCTGGGTGTGGTGGGCAAGCAGGTCGCCAACGATGGCCTGGTGTTCCGTCCCCTGTGGCGGGACCACATCGCCCTCTACGCCGGGGTTGGAGGGGCGGTTCCCCGCCGGATCGACGTCGGTGACCTGCGTCAGGTGCCGCTGGTGCTGCGGGAGGAGGGGTCCGGCACCCGGCGCGCAGTGGAGGGTGCCATGCAGCCTTTGGGCATATCCTTAGACGCGTGTGCCGTGGTGGCCGAGTTCGGCTCCACCACAGCGGTCAAACAGGCGGTGGCGGCAGGTCTCGGGGCGGGGTTCCTGTCCGACGTCAGCGTCGCCGCCGAGTTGGCCTCTGGGGTGCTGCGCCGGGTGGAAGTGGCGGGGTTCGCGGCGGTCCCCCGGCGGTTCTTCGCGGTGTGGGACCCGGAGCGCGCACCGTCGCCGGCGGCAGCCCGGTTCCGCGAGACACTGCTCGCCGCCGCGGGGGAGCCGTAGCCAGGGGGCTACGCCTCTCTTGCCTCCTGTTCCTCACGCTTGCGGGCGCACACCCGAGCCACCACGATGCTGATTTCGTAGAGTACGTACAACGGCACGGCCATCATGATCTGGGTGAACACATCCGGGGGGGTGAGAATGGCGGCCACGATGACGATCACGATCAGGGCATAACCCCGCCCCCGGGCCAGGGGTTCGTGGGTGACCAAGCCCATGCGCGCCAGGAAGAACACCACCACCGGCATCTCGAACACCAAGCCGAACGCCAGCAACAGCTTGGTGGAAAAGGCCATGTACTCTTCGATGGAGAGAAGGTTCTGTACCTGTTGCCCCGCCATGCCCAGCAGGAACTCCAGTCCGAAGGGCAGAACGACCCAGTAGGCGAAGCTCGCCCCGGTGAAGAAGAACATGGTGGCGGTGGCGACGAACGGCCAGACGTAGCGGCGCTCGTGGCGGTACAGCCCCGGGGCCACGAACTTCCAGAGCTGGTAGAGGATCACCGGGCTGGCAACGAACACTGCAGCCAGCAGCGAGATCTTCAAGTGGGTGAGAAACCCTTCCTGCACCCGGTGTATCGCCAGGGTGCCCCCTTGGGTAGCCAGTACCCGGAGCAACGGCGCGAACACGAAGTCGAACAGTACCTGGCTGAAGCTGTAGCAGCCCGCGAAGCCGAGGATCACCGCGGCGAAGCACTTGATGAGGCGTGTCCGCAGTTCTTCCAGGTGGGCGGTGAACGGTAGACGTTCACTGTCCTCTGCGGAGGGGTCCCGGGTGTCTTCGGTGGTTGAACCGCTCACGGCGGCGCGACTCCTGGAAAGGCGGCGCGGACGGCGCCAGCAGGGTTCATGCGGGGGTGTCGGAAGACCCGGTGGGTTCTGTGTGCTCGGGCCCGGCGGGCCCAGAGGGACGTTCCTGTTCCCCGGGGGGAGGGCCGGGTTTTACCTGGGCGCCGGCGCTTTCCAGATCCTTGATGAACTGCTTCGGGTCCAGGGGTTTGTGCACCTCTTGGTGGATGGTGCGCTGCAGGTCGTCGGTGGCCCGCCGGAACTCGGCCAGCCCGCGCCCCAGGGAACGGGCCAGCCCGGGCAGTTTCTTCGGGCCGATGACGATCAGGGCCAAGGCGAGGACGAGCAGAATTTCGGTCATGCCCATGCCGAACACGGACCACCTCCCGGCGACGGGTGAAAAAAGCTAAGCTAGTGGGCGCACCGGTCCGCTGTCAATGGAAAATCCGAGCCGCCGAGCTTGACAAGACGGGAACCCCGAGGGTATAGAGTGCGGGCCCTGGCGGGGAGTGCCCGTCGGGACAGGTGGACGACGCAGCGTGCAGGCACGTAGCTCAGTGGGAGAGCACCTGCCCGACACGCAGGGGGTCGGCGGTTCAATCCCGCCCGTGCCTACCA
>JARGFW010000152.1 GCA_029211085.1 Deferrisomatales bacterium
CTATTTGTTTCCAATGGTTGCAAGACCATCTCGAACCTTAACCGGACAGCAGTGGGGCAGGATGTAGTTAGGCCGGTGTGGGGTGATGGCCCAGGGGCTTTTCTTGACGGCCTGTTCGGCCTCGAAGCGCCTCGAGACCGCGCCCTGGGGTTGGGCCGGCGCAGCCGCTTGGGCCACCAGGAGATTCGGCAGCGTGTCGAGGTTGTCGCGCACCTCGGCGGCGCTGTCGAAGGCCACGGCGGTGGCCAGGCACAACACCCCAAGGATCACCCGGAAGGTCCTTCGCATGATGGTATTCCCTCCTCTCGTCTTCAGGTCACGGCGTCTGTGTTCCCGGGGGACGGCCCCCTGGAAGCCCGCGCCGGATAGATTGGGAGAACGGCGCATCGCGATCGGCCCTCTTGGCCCTCTCGGTCACGTCCCAGCGCCGGCGCAGTTGCTCTGCTGGAGGAGCGCCGCGCGGACTGGGAGCACGACGGGACGGCGCATGGGTCGGACCGGCGCAGAGTATATAAGAAGGGCTCGTCGGGTGCCAGCGCCAGCGTTCTGCCGCGAGACCCTGTTCACGGCCTTGCCGGTCATGTCCTCCGTGAGCTGTTGGCCCTCTTCGGGGGTCGCGCCCTCGTAGGGGTTCGGGTACCACGGGGTCGCCTCGCCGCCGATGCAGCCGCAGCAGTATTCGAGCCTGCCGGGCTTGCCTGCCAGAACGGCACCTCGTGGCTTTTGCCAAGCGGGGCGCCACTGAGTTCAGCGCGCGGAGCCCGCTTCGAACGCCGGGTGCAGCACCCGGGCCCCGGGGGTGATGCCCAACTCGGCGCAGCGCCCCCCGCGCAGTTCCAACACCCCCAGCACCGGGTCGGAGCTGGCGATGGTGGTGAGCGAGAGGGGTTCGGTACCCGCTGCGATCTCCGACACCCGGCCGTCGGTGGCCAAGAACAGCATGTCCAGGGACAGGGGTGTGTCCTTCATCCACATCCTGGCGCGTTGGGGGACAGGGTAGAGGAACAGCATCCCTTCGGCGGGGTCCAGCCGGGTGCGGAACATGAGTCCCCGGGCGCGCTGTGCCGGGGATCGTGCCACCTCCACGGTGAACGGGTGGGCCGCGCCATCGGCGCCGACGATCTGCAATGCCGCACGGGGAAACGCCACGGCTGGGGCGCTGCGAAACTGCGCCGCCGAGCTCCCCGCTGCGGCGAGCAGCAGGGCCGCTGCCAGGCTCCAGGTGAGGGCGCTCCGCAGGAAGGGGTTCTCCGCGGGCGTCACGGAAGCACTCGGGAGCCTGGCAGCAACCCGGGGCCGTTGCCGCGGGCGGAGGCTACCGGGTCTCGCACCTCCTGCCCCCGGGAGTCCAGGTTGTGGCCCTCCAGCGGGCGCCCAAGGCGCACGTTGCCCCGACGGAGCGCTGCGCGGGGGATCACCATCACACGCCCCCTGGGGACAGAGGTCCGACCGCAGCCGCCAGGGCAGACACATCCCCTCCCGATGGGGTCTGAAAGACCCTCAGCTCGAACTCCGGCAGGATCGCCAAAAGGTGGTCGAAGATGTCGGCCTGGATCGCCTCGTAGTTGGCCCAGGCCTGGTCGGAGCTGAACACATAGATCTCCATCGGCAGCCCGTGAGCGGTGGGTGCCAGCTGTCGCACCAGAAACGTCATGTCCTGGTGGATCTTGGGGTGGTGGCGGAGATACTGCTCCAGGTAGGCGCGAAAGCACCCCAGGTTGGTCAACCGTCGCGCGTTGATGACCTCGTCCAGGTCGATCCCCCGTTCCCGGTTCCAGCCTTCCAGCTCCCGACGCTTGCGCTCGACGTACTCGGCGAGCAGGGAGAACTTCCGCAACCGGGCGAGCAGTGCCGCGTCGCAGAACTTCACGCTGGTCATGTCGAGGTGGATGGCGCGCTTGATGCGCCGACCGCCCGACTCCTGCATGCCCCGCCAGTTCTTGAAGCTGTCCGAGATGAGGGCGTAGGTGGGGATGGTGGTGATGGTCTTGTCCCAGTTCTGCACCTTGACCGTGGTGAGCCCCACCTCCAGCACGTCGCCGTCGGCGCCGTACTTGGGCATCTCGATCCAGTCGCCGGGGCGCAACATACGGTTGGCGGTGAGTTGGATGCCTGCCACGAAGCCCAGGATCGGGTCGCGGAAGACCAGCATCACCACGGCGGTCATGGCGCCGATGCCGCCCAGGAAGAACCCCGGGCTCTTCTGGACCGCGGTCGAGACGATGAGGATCCCTCCCAGGCAGATGACCACGATCTTGACGATCTGGACAAACCCCTTGATGGGGACCCGCCGGGACACCTCGAAGCGCCCGTAGATGTCGTGAACTGCGTCGAGCAGGCTGTCGATGGTCAGCAGGCCGACCACGATCATGTAGATCTGGGAACCCCGCTGGGCAAAGTCGACCAGGGCATCCAGGTCCCACAACGCGGCCTCGGCCAGCCAGTAGATCACCAGCGCCGGGGCCAGGTGGGAGAGGCGTTCGAATACCCGCCGCTTGAGGAACACATCGTCCCAGTCGTTTTGGGTGCGATGAATCACCCGAGCAACCACCCGTAGGATGATGCGCTTGGCGATCGTGTTCGCCACAAGGCTCAACACGACCACGGCGACCGCCGCCAGCGAGTGCAGGAGGAGGAGTGCGGAAGGCTCGCCCAGCCCGTGTTCCTCGGTCAACCAGTGGGTGAAGAACTCGACCATAGAGGGCTCCCATACGGAGATCGGCGAGGCAGGGCCACGGGCGGCGCGTGCAGGGTCGCTAGGCGCCGGTAGCCAGAGGGATTCTCCCGTCGCCGCGGGCGGCACCTCAAGGGAAAACCGCCGGCCCGGGGCGAGGCCCGCGCAAGAAGCGGGTGGCGCCGACGGCGGCGGTCCGTTACAACCGATCCAGACGCCACTCCGCGGTCCCCACGCCGCATCTGATCAAGAGGCTACCCGTGTCCGCGACCCACGAACGCGTGGTGACTACTTCCTGCTCTTTCGACTGTGGCGGCCGCTGCCTGCTCGACGTGCGCGTGACCGACGGCCGGGTCACCCTCATCGGTACCGAGAAACGCTCCGAGTTCGGCCTGACCGCCTGTGTCCGCGGCCTGTCCCAGGGAGACGTGCTGTACGCGCCGGATCGCCTGACCCGTCCGCTGCTCCGCACCGGGCCGCGGGGCAGCGGCGCGTTCACGCCCATCTCCTGGGAGGAGGCCCTGGACCGGGTGGCAGGGGAAATCATCCGGGTGAGGGACGCCTACGGGCTCGAAGCCCTGTTCCTGATGAACTACTTCGGCAATGAGGGGGCACTGCACGACACCATGCGCACGGCCCGCCGCTTCTTCAATCTGCTCGGCGGCTGCACCACCGTGTGGGGCAACACCTCCCTGGAGGCAGCCCGGTTCGCCTGCTGGGTGACCCTGGGGGACGAGTTCACGGCCAACAGCCGCGACAACCTACTGCACTCCAAGCTGATCATCCTGTGGGGCTGGAACCCGCGGGTATCGCGCTTTCGGCCCTACACCTGGGACTACCTCCGGCGCGCCAAGGCCGGTGGCGCCCGGATCCTGTGCGTGGACCCCCGGCGCAGCCCCTCCGCGGCCGAGCTCGCCGACCGGTGGATTCCCCTGCGGCCCGGCACCGACACGGCACTGCTGTTGGCCATGGCCCAGGTGATGGTCGCCGAGGGGCTCCACGACCGGGCGTTCCTCGCCACCCACACCGTGGGCTTCGAGCGGTTCACCGCCTACCTGACGGGCGAAGAGGACGGGGTGCCCAAGACCCCTGCCTGGGCGGCGCCGATTACCGGGGTGCCCGAGGCCGAGATCCTCCGGTTGGCCAGGGACTACGCCGGGATTTCGCCGGCCGCCCTGTGCACCGGCTGGGCACCGGGGCGTACCGCCTTCGGCGAGCAGTTCCACCGGGCGGCGATCACCCTGGCGGCCATGACCGGGAACATCGGTGTCGTGGGCGGCCACGTGGCCGGAGGGGTGGACCGCATGCGCCTGGGGGCCCTGACAGAGACCCTGCCGGTGCCCCCACGGGACAACCCGACGGTGCACGTGACCGACGTCTACGACGCCCTGCTGCAGGGCCGCGCCGGGGGATTCCCCGCCGACCTCAAGCTGCTGTATGTGGTCGGCTGCAACCTGCTGAACCAGTTTCCGAACGTGAACAAGGGCGTGCGGGCCCTGCAACGGCCCGAGTGCATCGTCGCCCACGAGCTGTTCATGACCCCCACGGCGCGCTACGCCGACATCGTGCTGCCGGTCACCCACGCCCTGGAACGGGAGGACATCGGCCAGCCGTGGCTGGGCGGGCCGTACTGTATCTACATGAACCGGGCCGTCGATCCCCTGCCGGAGACCCGCTCGGACCTGACCATCTTTACCGAGCTGGCCGCGCGCCTGGGTGTGCCTGGGTATAGCGACCTGTCGGAGGAGGCGTGGCTGCGCCGCTTCGTCGCCGCCACCCCCGGCCTCCCCGAGTTCGAGGCACTGCGCCGCGAGGGGGTCCACCGGATCCCGGTGGCAGCGCCGCATGTGGCGTTCCGGGAGCAGATCGAGGATCCGGAGAACCACCCCTTCCCCACCCCCAGCGGCAAGATCGAGATCTTCAGCCAGAAGCTGGCCGACCGCTGCGACCCGCGGATACCGCCGATTCCGCGCTTCGTCCCCACCTGGGAAGGGCCGGCTGACCCCCTGGCCGGGATGTACCCCCTGCAGTTGGTGAGCCCCCATGCCCGCACCCGGGTCAACTCCCAGCTGGACAATATCCCGCGGCTAAAGAACCAGGCCGACGACACCCTGTGGCTCCACCCTCGAGACGCCGCTACCCGCGGCATAACGGACGGGGAGCCGGTGCGGGTCTTCAACGCCAGGGGCGCTCTGCGCACCGTGGCCAGGGTGACCGACCGCATCCTCCCCGGCGTCATCAGCCTGGACGCCGGGGCCTGGTACCGCCCGGACGGGGACGGGGTGGATGACGGCGGCTGCGTGAACGTGTTGACCCGGGACGAGATGTCCCCCTGCGGCGCGTTCGCCGGCAACACCTGCCTAGTGGAGGTGGTGCGGGAGAGCGCTCGGAGATAACGGCCGGCGACTCGCTGCGGTCGTGCGATTACGCTGCTCACGGAGGAGCGAGTGCCGCGCAGCCCAGGAGGTGCGGGAGCGGCCACGGTCCTGCGGAATCGTCACTCGCCCCATCCGTGGGGCTCGCCCTGGGGGCGGTCCTTCGGACCGTGCGATTCCGCTGCTCACGGAGGAGCGAGTGCCGCGCAGCGCAGGAGGTGCGGAAGCGGCCACAGTCCTGTGGAATCGTCAGATCATGCCGGGTGCGCCGATCCGCCAGCGCACCTTGGCGATGGTGAGGGGGACGATCGAGCCCTGGAAGCCGGCCTCCGTGCGTAGCGCCCGGGTCGCTTCCTTCAGGGTTGCCCCGGAGCCGGTGTAGTCGTCAACGAGCAGGATGGGTCCATCGCCTGCTGGCAAGCTGCCCGAGGCGGCCAGTCTGCCCGCCACGTTCTGCCGCCGCTGGTCGTTGTTGCGCAGCTCGCCTTGCCGCTGTTCTGGTGGATTGCGCCAACGGAGCAGGTCTGGGAACAGGGGGATGCCAAGTTCGGCGGCGACGAAACGGCCGGTCGACTCCCTCTGCTTCCAGGTCCGGGAGGGCACCACGACAACGGCCGCCAGCCGGTGCTCCGCGCTGAGGGACGCCAGCCTGACGGTCAGACGGCGGCGCACCGAGTCGAGGAGTTCCTCGTGGTCGCCCCCTCTGCGCCGCATGAACGCGAGGAAGGGCCGGCTGCGGTGTTCGCTGTCGAACAGCGCCAGCCCCTCGCTCATGGGCGGCCGAGTGGTCGCGGCGATCCGCACCGGGCGGTCGAGAACCCAGGCTCGAGCCCTGGCGCCGTCCCCGCAGCCCTCCGCGGCGGGCGCCCGCGCCGGCGCGCACAGACTGCAGCGGCCGCAAGGGCTGCTCTCGGCGTCGCCGAGTGCCGAGCGCAGGGCGTGCATCAGGCACTCCACCTCGCCTCGGCCGTAGCGGAGCATGGCGTCGAGCTCCCGGGTGCGGACCTGGTGCTGGCGCTGGTACCGGCCGAGATCCGGGTGGCCTGCCGCGCCGGTGCCGCGGTACACCTGACCCCGGCCCTGGAGCGCTTTCTCGGCGAAGCCCTGCTCCGCGAGCTCGGAGAGGATCACGGTCACCTTGGTGGGGTGCAGGCCGGAGCGCGTTTTCACCGCCGTGAGGGTGGGCCACGCGCCGTCCCGGTCCGGCGCCAGGCAGGCGAGCACCGCCTCGAAGTCCCCGGCCGAGGGCTGCGCCGAGCGGATGAAGTGCTCCTGGATCCGGCAATCTCTCGGGTCGAAGAGGAGCACGCCCCGGGCGGGCCCGCCGTCGCGCCCCGCGCGCCCCACCTCCTGGTAGTACGCGGTGATCGACCCCGGCACGTCCACGTGCACGATGAAGCGGACGTCGGGCTTGTCGATGCCCATGCCCAGCGCGTTGGTCGCGGCGATGGCCTTGAACTCGCCGCGGATGAACGACTCCTGGAGTTCGCGCTTGCGGCCCGGCTCGTAGCCCGCGTGGTACGAGGCGACGTTGAGGCCCTGCGCCGTGAGAAACTCGGCGGTGAGCTCGGTGTTCTCCCGGGTGGCGCAGTAGAGAATGCCGCTTCCCTCCCAGCGTGGGAGAAGGTCGCCCAGGAACTCCAGTTTCTCGCCGAAGTCCGCCATCCGGGTCACTGCCAGCGCGATGTTCGGGCGGTCCATGGGCGAGCGCAGCACGCGCAGCGGCCCCTGGCCCGCGCCGCCCAGTTGTTGGGCGATGTCGGCCTCGGTGCGGGAGTCCGCGGTGGCGGTGAGACCCAGCACGCGCAGGTGCGGTCGGCTGGCTTCGAAGCCGTGCACGGCCTTGACGATCTGCCGGTAGCTCGGCCGGAAGTCGTGTCCCCAGGTCGAGATGCAGTGTGCCTCGTCGACCACCAGCAGCTCGACGGGCAACTGGGATACGAAGGCCTGGGTCTGGAGGTTGTCGAGCTGTTCCGGGGCGATGAAGAGGATCTTTAGCCCTCCCTCCAGTGCGGCGCGGCGGGCGGCGCCGTTCTCCTCCTCGGTCTGGTCGCTGTTGAGGCTCGCTGCGGGAATGCGGAACCGGTCGCGCAGATGGCCGAGTTGGTCCCGCATCAGCGCCAGCAGGGGCGAGATGACCACGGTCATGCCGTCGAGCAGGACGGCAGGGAGCTGATAGAGCAGTGACTTGCCGTGGCCGGTGGGCTGGATGGAGAGCACCCGGCCGCCGTCGAGGAGGAGCCGGATCGCCTCCTCCTGACCCGGCCGGAACTGCTCGAACCCGAAACGCGTCCGGAGGACGGCGCGCACAGAGGCATCGGAAATGCGGCTCAAGCGGGAGCTCCCGTTCGTCGGGGGAGGGTAGGGAGATGCAGGGCGGAGCCGTGTGCCAAAGAACAGGAAAGGCTGCCCTCCCTGGGGACCCAACCCTCGATCGTCTTGGCGGGGTGCCGGTACCGTCCACGGAAGGGTAAGCGGAACAAGGTCGTCGCGCCAGTACCCTCTTCGCCTCAGTCCTTCGGCTCGGTAACCACGGGGATCTCCGGCCCGCCCCCCGTGTAGGGTGCACCGTGGCATCGGCGTAGACCTCCGGGATGGTGCAACCGTTGTCGGCACATTCCCGGGTCAGGGCATCCCGGCAGTGGTACCGTGGAGGTCGGTCGTACCTCGATGCTCTGCTGAGCGCCTGGCTCGGCAGAGCGGGTTGGTGTATGGAGCTGCGGTCCCTCGGCCGTGTACTGCGCGGGTCTGAACAAACCGCAAATTCCCGACGGGAGGCTTACCTGCCATGCGTACACCCCATCCAGACAGGACTGGCAAGCGGGCCAGGATCAAGCACCACATGGGCCGCCGGGTCGAGGTGATCGTGGTGGTGCTGCTGCTGGTTGTCGCGCTGGCGCATCTGCTGCGCCTGACAACGGGTGCCGAACTGAGGATCGCCGGGACGGTGATACCGGTCTGGACCAGCCTGTTCGGCTGCATCGGTCCGGCGGTTCTGGCCGGGCTCTTCTGGTGGACGCGGCACTGAGCAATGCTGGGAGGCAGCCCGGCAACCTGTTGTCCAAATGGCAAAGGGGTGCCTGAACTGTTGATCGGGCCAGTGCGCTACCCCCGTTCCTGCCGTCCCACCGACGCAGTGGCGGAACCGGTCTCCGCGGACCCTGGAAGGCAGGCAAGCCGATAGAGACGACCCCAGACTCCCTCTTCCCTTTTCACCGCGACCAGAGTACGCTATTTGCCTCCATCCTGTGGCTAGCCTCCCGTCCGGGAGATGCCCGCCAGGTGGTGTCTTGGAGTTCCGCAGCCGCACCCCCCCCAATCCCATCCGTCGTTGCCAGCTCGCCCCGAGGTTGCCGGAACTTTTCCGGCAGTGTCGGGCGCGCGAGCTTGGCACGCGTGTGTCTCCCAAGAGATCGGAAGCATCCATGGCCAGCCGGGTCCGTCCCCTCAATATCACGATCGGTGCGGTGTGTGCCGTCCTCACGGTGGTCGTCTGGGCCGCGGGGAACCGCCCCAACCCCGAGTCGCCCTGGCCCACCCAGGTGGCCGGCATGTCCTTTTCCCCCTTGCGCATGGGCAACGACCCGGAGGCCGGAGAGTTTCCGTCCCGCGGTGAGATCTCCGCGGACCTGGACCTGCTCAGCGGCAAGGTGAAGTCCGTTCGGACCTACGGCGTGGGGGGGACCCTGGCGGATATTCCGGAGCTCGCGAAGAGCCACCGCATGAGCGTGGGCCTGGGGGCATGGCTCACGGGCAACATGGAGGACAACGAGCGGGAGATCGCCAGACTCATCGAGGTGGCCCGGGCGAACCGGAACGTGACCCGGGTGTTCGTGGGCAACGAAACCCTGTTGCGCGGGGACCTGACGGTGGAGCAGCTCATCGGGTACCTGGACCGGGTGCGCCGGGCTGTGAAGGTCCCGGTCAGCACCGGCGAGCCCTGGAACGTGTGGCTCAAGCACCCGGAGTTGGCCGCCCACGCCGACTACGTGGCGGCCCACTTCCTGCCCTACTGGGAAGGGATCGGTCTCGACGACGCCGTCGGCCACGTGATGGCGACCGTCGGCGAACTGCGGGCCGCGTTTCCCAAGAAACCAGTCCTCCTGGCCGAGGTCGGCTGGCCGAGCAATGGCCGCACCCGGCGCGGGTCCGTAGCGTCCCAATCCAACGAGGCGATCTTCCTGCGCCGGTTTCTGGAGGTGGCCCAACGGGAGAAGTACGACTACTACCTGATGGAGGCCTTCGACCAGCCCTGGAAGGCCGGGACCGAGGGCTCGGTAGGGGCTTACTGGGGGGTGTATGACGTCTACCGCAACCAGAAGTTCGCCTTTACCGAGCCCATCGTGCGGGTGCCCCAGTGGCGGTTCCTGGCGGGGGCCTCGGTGGCCCTGGCGGCCGGCGCTCTCTGCATGCTCCTCCTCGACGGCGGCACCCTGCGGGGTCGGGGCCGGGGTTTTCTCGCGGCTACCGCCAATGGCGTGGCCGCGGCGGTGGTATGGGTGGCGTACGATTACGCCCACCAGTACCTGACCCCGTTCACCATCACCATCGGCATCGCCTTGGCCGCGGGTTTCTTGGGCATCACCCTGGTGCTCCTGACCGAGGCCCACGAACTGGCCGAGGCCACCTGGGTGACGCGTCGCCGCCGGCCCTTCGGTCCGCTGCTCCCGGTGGGGGGCGTGGACCTGCCGAAGGTCTCGATCCACGTGCCCGCGTACAACGAGCCCCCGGAGATGATGATCGAAACCCTAAACGCCCTGGCTCGGCTCGACTATCCGAATTTCGAGGTCCTGGTGATCGACAACAACACCGCCGACCCGGCCGTGTGGCAGCCGGTGGAGGCCCACTGCGGCCGGCTCGGCGAGCGGTTCCGGTTCTTCCACGTGGCGCCGCTCAAGGGCTTCAAGGCCGGGGCGTTGAACTTCACCCTGGCCCACACCGCGGCCGACGCGGAGGTCGTGGCGGTGATCGACAGCGACTACCAGGTGCGACCGACCTGGCTCCGAGACCTGGTGCCCCACTTCGCCCGGCCCGAGATCGGCTTCGTCCAGGCGCCCCAGGACTACCGCGACGAGGCGGAGAGCGTCTTCAAGGCCATGTGTCATGCCGAGTACAAGGGGTTCTTCCACATCGGCATGGTGACCCGCAACGACCGCAACGCGGTCATCGAGCACGGCACCATGACCATGATTCGTGCCACGGTGCTCCGCGAGGTGGGTGGTTGGGGGGAGTGGTGCATCACCGAGGACGCGGAGTTGGGGCTGCGCATCTTCGAACACGGCTACGAGGGCGCCTACCTGGCGGAGAGCTACGGCCGGGGGCTGATGCCCGACACCTTTCTGGACTACAAGAAGCAGCGCTTTCGGTGGGCCTACGGGGCCATGCAGATCCTGAGGCGCCACCGCCGGGAGTTGCTCGGGTTGGCCCGGACCCGGCTCACCCGGGGCCAGCGCTACCACTTTCTCGCCGGCTGGCTCCCGTGGCTCGCCGACGGCGTGAACCTCTTCTATACGGCGGGTGCGCTGGCGTGGTCCCTGGCCATCGTCCTCGACCCCAGGCACGTGGACCCACCGCTGGCGGTGTTCATGGTGCCGCCCCTCGCGCTGTTCGGCTTCAAGGTGGCCAAGCTCTTCCACCTCTACCGTGCCCGGGTGGGCGCCACCCGGGCCCAGACCGCGGCGGCGGCCCTGACCGGCCTCGCCCTGTCCCATACCATAGCCAAGGCGGTAGTCATGGGCCTTGTCACCACCGGCAAGCCGTTCTTCCGCACCCCCAAGTGCGAAAACCAGCCGGCTCTGGTGCGGGCCGTGGCGGCTGCCGCCGAGGAAGCGGCGCTCGCCGCGGCGCTCTGGCTGGCCTCGGCCGGCGTGGTCGTAACCCAGGGCAGGGAGCTGCCCGGGGCCCTGCTCTGGTCTGCCGTTCTCCTCGTCCTGTCCCTGCCGTACGTGGCCGCGGTGCTGGTCTCCCTGACCAATGCGCTTCCGGTCCGGCAGAGACTCCGGGCCGTCCTGGCCACCTCCGTGCCGTTGCCCTGAGCGCCACCGTGGAGGGGCCCCGCCGAACGCGCGTGCTGGGCCGGGGGAGTGTGTTACTCGCTGGATGACCTGCTGCGCTGGGCCTTGAGCGACCCCCGACGTTTCTTGCCCTCCAACCGGCGCTCCCGCGAGGCGCGGGTGGGACGGGTGGCCAGGCGGCGCCGCCGCCGCTGTTGGCGTTTGAACAGCAGCGCCTCCAGGCGTTCCAGGGCGACCCGGCGGTTATCCGCCTGGGAGCGCCGCTCCGTGGCCTGGACGACGATGCCCGTGGGGCGGTGGGTGAGGCGTACGCCGGTCTCCCGGCGGTTGCGGTGCTGCCCGCCGGGCCCGGAGGCCCGCACGAACTCCACCACCAGGTCTGCGTCGCGGACACTCACCCCTTCACCCGCACGCCCCGCTGGGGTAACAGCGCGCGCAGGGTCTCCCGGTGGTCTCCCTGCAGTTCCACTGCGCCCGCTTTCACCGTGCCGCCACTACCGCAGCGGGCCTTGAGTTCCTTGCCGAGCACCCGCTGTGCCTCCGGGTCCAGTCCTTCCAGGGCCGCCACGGTTACCGGCTTGCCGCGCCGTTTCTCCAGCCGCAGCCGAGCCAGGGGCGGGGTCGGGTGTGCCGCCCCGCCATCCGGGTTTTCAACGGGTTGCGCGTCTGCGGTACCCAGTGCCTACCCGGGGCCCGACTCCTTCCTGCTGACACTGCGCGTGTGTTTCACCGAACCCTCTTTCGCGCCGACCCCGCCCGGGGTCGGGTTCAACGGACCAAGGGCCAATCGTACCGCAGTCGCACCCCGGCCTCCACGCCCCACTCTCGGTAGTCGTCCAGATCGCTGATGCTGCGGTGGTCCAGGTAGTGGGCGTTGGCGGTCAGTTCGGCCCAGGATGACAGGCGCAGGGTTCCCCAGGCCCCGGCTCCGGTGGGGTTGTCGACGCGGCCGTCGTCGTAGCGGCGCTCCTGCCAGCGGGCCCAGAGCCCCGCGTCGGCGGTTCTTGGTAGCTGGACATCCAGCCCGGCGTCGAGGCCAAAGCCCCGGTAGGAGCCGTCCTCCGCGTTGCTCGTCGAGCCCTCCAGGGTCGCCCCGGTCCACAGGGTTGCCGCACGGCCGATCTGCCAGCGGAGATCTGGGTCCAGGCTCCAGAGGGTGTCCGTGCGGTTGCTGCCGCCGCTGGTCGTCCGAGACTCGTATCGGGTCCGGGTCAGGCGGGCGGCGAGGCCCGGGTTGAGCCGGCGGCCGGGCAGGCCGCGGATCGTCATCCCGCCCCGCAGCCAGCCTGTGTCGTCGTCGGAGACGACGCCGTCCCGGACCATGCCCCCCTCCACACTGGCGGAGAGGTCGGCGATGGGCAGTGCGTGCCACACATAGCCCCGGGCGGTGGTCTCGTCCCGGTGTTCGAATCCTGGGCGGGTGAACCGGGTGGTGGAGTGGGCGAGGGTGGCGCCGGCCTCCCAGCCCACGGGGCCGAACCACACCGCTACCAGGGCCGGGGTCAGGCGCAGGTACGGCGATGCTTCGGCCTGGGAATCCAGGAAGCGGTTGGAGGTGGCGCCAGCCGCAGCTTCCACCTGCGGAGAGAGGTAGAGGGGGGCGCCCCGAGCCCCGGGCGCGGTGAGGGCCCACAGCAGAGCCGCCACCGCGACGGGCGTAGGGCAGCGAGGCCCGGGTGGGTGCCGGGCCGGCTGGCTGTCTGGAGTCCTC
>JARGFW010000438.1 GCA_029211085.1 Deferrisomatales bacterium
TTCACGACGCCCGTCCGTGGGCCTCGCCCTTCGGGCGTGCCAAGGCACGTGCGATGCGCATTCCGCTCATGGTGAACGCCGGCACCGGGGATGGTGAACGGTAGCGGCGCGAAGCGACGCTGGGTGTGTGGATCATACGATTAGGTGTTCACCATGGCTAGGGGTGAGCGGGATTTGCGTTGCGATTCTCCTTTCAGCGCCAGTCGGTAGGCGTTGTGTACCAGGCGGTCGAGGATGGCATCGGCCAGGGTGGGGTCAGGGAAGCGGCTGTGCCACTCGGCGACCGGGACCTGGCCGGCAAGCAAGGTGGAGCGTTGGCCGTAGCGGTCGTCGAGCACCTCGAGGAGGTCCCGCGTCTGCTTGGCGGTGAGTGGGTCGCGCATCCAATCGTCTAGAACCAACAGGTCAATCCGCGCCAGGGTGTGGAGCAGGCTGGGATAGGAGCCGTCAGCCTGGGCGTGAGAGAGTTCATCCAGGAGCCGCGAGGTGCGCACATAGCGCACCGTGAGGCGCTGACGACACGCCGCCTGGCCCAGGGCGCAGGCAAGGTAGGTCTTGCCGGCACCGGTGGGCCCCAGGACGATGGCATTGAGGTGGTGGCGTACCCACTGGCTATCCGCCAGCTCAAGCACCAGCCGCCGGTCCAGGCCCCGGGCGGGAGAGAGATCCAAATCCTCGATACACGCCGGTTGGTGGAAGCGGGCGGCTTTGAGCAGCCGCTGGTGCCGGTTGTTTTCCCGGCGGGTCCACTCGCGATCGACCAAGAGGCCCAAGCGGTCTTCGAAGGCGAGTTCGCCGTAGTGGGCCATCTCGCGTTGTTCCATGAGGGCTTGGCAAAACCCGGTCAGGCGCAGGGCGGAGAGTTTGTCCAACAGGGGTTGTCTGAGCATGAGAAGTCGATCTCCTTTCATTCGAAGTAGTCCGCACCGCGGACGTTGGGATGGGCGGGTTGGGCGTCTGGGGTGGTTTCGGAAAGGTCCAGTTGGAGTTGGTCGAAACGGCTGTCGAGGATGTTTTTGATGCCCCGGTAGTGGGAGATGCCGCAGGCGGCGGCGCGCACGCAGGCGGCCTCCAGACGCGCCTCGGTGGTGCGCTTGGCTAGCCCCAGGATGCCCAGGCAGGAGCGGTAGGCCTGCTCGGGATGCACCTTGGCGGCAAGCCGGGTCTGGATCACCTGGCAGGTGGCGGGGCCGATCTTCTGTGCCCAGGCCAGGAAGCGCGCGGGCGTCCAGTCCAGATAGCCTTGGTGCTGTGGCGGGCGATGCTCGTCGAGGGTGTAGTAGCCGTGCTGGGTATAGTGACGCCGGTGGGAGGCGACCCGCTGGTGTTTGCAGAAGAACTCGAGGGTCTGGACGGTGGCACGTACCTGGACCTGCGCACGCACCAACCGGTAGGGCACCGAGTAGTGGTTGCCGTCGAAGGCCACATGGTAGTCGGGACCCACGGTGGCGGTTTTGAAGGTGGCAAACTCGTAGGGATGGTCTGGCAACGGCCGCAGCGCCGGGCGATCCAGGGACTCAAATAGCTCCCAGCGACTCGCCCCCAGGTGCGCCATGGGCCGTGCGTTGAGTTCGTCGAGGAGAGGGGCGATGGCGGTGTTGAGCTCCGCCAGCCCCACGAACTGCCGATCACGCAGGCGTGCCAGGATCCAGCGCTCAGCAACCTGCACGGAGACCTCCACCTTGGCCTTATCCCGCGGTTTGCGCACCCGCGCCGGGATCACTGCCACGCCGTAGTGGCGGGCGAAGTCCTGATAGGTGGGGTTGAGTTCGGGTTCGTAGCGGCAGGCTTTGGTGGTGGCGGAACGTAGGTTGTCGGGC
>JARGFW010000439.1 GCA_029211085.1 Deferrisomatales bacterium
TAAACGTCAAATCGACTTTCGCAACGCCCCTGAGACCGTGTCACGAAATCCCCCCTTTTCGGAGGCGGCATTGCCTGGCAGTTCTTGTCGCGTCGCCGAACAGCGGTGGAGGTGAACAGTCTGGGCTACTCTGTAACGCGCGATATAGTTGCCATTACGATAATACGTAGATATAATGGCTCACATGGAAACCGTTGCAGAGGAAGAAGCTCTTGCCCAACTGGGGGCCCGTATCCGCCAAGCCCGTATCGAACGGGACGAGACCCAGGAGCGGTTTGCGGCCCGTCTCGGTGTGACGCGAGCGACACTGCGCCGCTTGGAGCAGGGTAACCCTCAGGTTAGCCTGGGCCTTCTGGCGCTAGCACTTGATCGTCTGGATCGACTGGAGGATCTTCAACGCATCCTCGTCCCTAGCGATGACCTCTTCGCGCGCTGGGACGCGCAGCAAACAAAGCCGCAACGCCAGCGCGCCCGCCGCCGGAACAAGACCCCATGATCCGCCTGGGCGTCTACCTTACGCTCCCCGATGGTGAGCAGGTCCTCGCCGGGGAGGCCCTGTTTGAGGATGGCCGGGCCGCCTTTCGCTACGACCCCGCATATCTGGACCACCCGAAAGCGGTCCCCCTGGACCCAGTCTCACTACCCCTCCAGGAACCTCCGTTCGAGCTCGACCGCCCCCACGAGGTCTCGTCCATCTTCCAGGACGCCTTGCCCGATGCTTGGGGCCGGAGGCTCCTGCTCCGCCGGGCGGGCCTTCGCAGCCACCGCCACATGCTCCCGGAACTGCTACGTGCACTCGGGGGACAAGGGCTGGGGGCTCTGTCTTTTGCAGAGGAAGGGGAACCGCCGCCCGTGGATCCGCTACCGGGCCTCCCGGATCTTCCACAACTGACTGCTGCTGCAGAACGGTTCGACGAGGGCGAGACGATCAGCGATGCGGAACTGCTACCCCTGCTCCAAGCGGGCAGCTCCGCCGGCGGAGCACGGCCCAAGGTGCTTCTTCTGGATAAGGGGAACCCCGTCATCGCCAAGTTCTCCCGGAGAAGCGATCACTACGCAATGGTACCCTTGGAAGCGGCGACCATGGACCTGGCCCGGAAGGCAGGCATCCCCGCCGCCCCCGTACGCGTCGAGCGTGTGGGAGAGCGTGGGGCGCTTTTGGTAGAGCGGTTCGACGTGACCCCACAGGGTGGCCGCCGGCACATGGTGAGTTTCCGGACCCTGCTGCGCGGGGCGGACTGGTCACGCTTCGGGTACCAGGACCTGTTCGAGGTACTGAGTCGGGTGAGTGCCCAACCGGAGGTTGACCTACCGCTGCTCTATCGGCAGACCGTGTTCAACTTTGTCGTCGGCAACACAGATGATCATGTGAAGAACTTCTGCATGGTCTGCGACGAGGCAGGCTACCGGCTGTCACCGGCCTACGACCTGCTTCCCAACGTTGCGGGGGACGTCGAACACGACCTGCACTTGCGGTTTTCCTACGTTTGTCCGGGTAGGAAGGCATTCCTGGAATTTGGCCAGCGCTACGGCGTGACGCGACCGGACCGCATCGTGGATGCCGTAATTGCCGCCGTCGCACGATTCCCAGAGGTTCTCCGGACATGGTCGGTCCCCGAGCGGGACATCGAACGCCTTTGGCCAATGGTGAGACGCACCATTGACGACCTCCGTGCCTGATGGCCCCAAGTCCTGGCACGACCAGCTTGCTAAAGTCGACCCTTTGTGGCGACGCCGAGTTGGCCAAGAATCTGCCCCAGAAAGAAACGATTTGTATCGGCGCCACCTTGGCACATCAGCCACACCCATATTTTCCGGGG
>JARGFW010000440.1 GCA_029211085.1 Deferrisomatales bacterium
ACCGCCTGTTGGCTCTGGTTTCGGAGCAACCCGAAGTGTGGTAGATTATGGGGCCTGCGGATGGAGGTGCCTGCGTGAGGCCGGGTAGGTCGGTGCCGTGGTTGTTGGTGGTTCTGGCCGTGCTGTTGTTGGTGGGGATGCTGTGTACCCTGTGGGCCGGCAAGACCGGCCGGGTGCAGTCGCGCCACGGGGTGGTGGGGACGCGGGATGCCACAGGGTCCCATCCCCGGGGAATCCCGCGAGGTGCCGGTGTTCAGCTTTTCCCGGAAATATCCTCCAAGCGGTACTGCCTGCTGCCCAGCCCCAAGGCTTCTGCACGGGCGAGTTGCACCGTCCAATCGATGTGGGGATAGACCCCGCGGAACTTGTCTTCCCCGGGTGCATGGTTGGTTTTGAGGGCGCTCGCCGGAATACCGGGTTGACGGTTGACCAGGTCGGCGCAGGCCTGATCCAGAGCCACCGGATCGGAGGACGCGAGATAGCCGAGATCGCCGACGATGGGTGCATCGGTGTGGCCATGGCAGTCGCAGGCCGGGCTGACTTGGGTCACCGCGTTGAGGAACACGCACCGATCGGCTTTTCCGGCCAGGGCGCCGCAGGCGTGCTCGGCCATCTTTTCCTGCATCACCTGGGGGCCTTCGGTCCACTGGACCTGGATTGCATCCTGGGGGCAGGTGAGGATGCACTCGCCGCAGCCGACACAGGTTTTCGGATCGATGCGGGCCTTGTCACCGAGTTCGATGGCCCCGGCCGCGCACCAGCGGACGCACTCGCCACAGCCGATGCAGCGTTTGGCCTTGACCTTGGGGGCTACCGAAGAGTGTTGCGCCAGTTTGCCCTCGCGGGCCGCGCAGCCCATGCCGAGGTTCTTCAGGGCGCCACCGATGCCGGCGAGGTCATGGCCCTTGAAATGGCTCAACACCACCATGGCGTCTGCGTTGGCGATCTCGGCGGCGATGTGGACCTGCTGAAAGTGCTTGCCACCGGTGATCGGCACGGCCACCGAACCGGTGCCCCGCAGGCCGTCGGCGATCACCAGCGGCGCGTCCACCACGGCATAGGCGAAGCCGTTGCGGATCGCGGTCTGCAGGTGGGTGGCGGCTTCGGAGCGCGACCCGGTGTAGAGGGTGTTGGTGTCGGTGAGAAATGGCCGGGCCCCCAGGTCGCGGAGACGTTCCACGACCCGGCGCACGAACACGGGACGGATGAACGAGGTGTTGCCGCGCTCGCCGAAGTGGAGTTTGACCGCCACCAGGTCACCGCGGTGGATCCGCCCGGCGACATCGGCGTGGTCCAGGAGGTCGGCCACCTTGTCCAGTAGATTGCGGCGCGGGGAGGCGCGAAGATCGCTGAAATAGACTGTGGAATCATTCATTTAGATGGTTTCCCTGAGGTGTCGGTTTTGGCGCCCGGCGGGAATCTAGCACAGGGCAGGGGTAGGGTTCCAGGGGTTCACCGCCCCTGCCGGAGGCGGCGATTTCGCGGTCTCCAATGCAGTAGGTGAAAGGAGGGCGGCATGATGTTCGAGGTCGGAGACAAGGCTGTGTACCCGGCGCACGGTGTCGGTGAGATTACCGCCATCGAGACGCGCTCGATCATGGAGGACTCGATCGAGGTGTACGTGATGAAGATCCTCGACCGGGAAATGACCATCATCATCCCGCGCAAGAAGTCCGGGGACGTGGGACTCCGCAAGGTGATGCACCACGACGAGGTGGACGCGGTGTTCAAGGTGCTGCGGCAACGCAAGCGGGTCAACGACCGGCAGACCTGGAACCGGCGGTTCCGCGAGTACAGCGACAAGATCCGCACCG
>JARGFW010000005.1:0-63620 GCA_029211085.1 Deferrisomatales bacterium
GGTGTTCACGGTGCCCGACGCCGAACTCGATACGGTGTTCAACTTCGTGGCGTAGGGGGCACAGCGGCGGGCGGGAGCGTAAGGCTCCCGCCCGCAGGTTTGCACCATGACCGTTTATCTGAAGTTTTTTGCTGGCCTGCGGGACGCTCTTCCGGCAGGGCAACGGCCCTATCCGGCGCAGATGGATGAGGGAGCTACTGTGCGCTTGGTGTTGGGGGTGTTCGGCGTGCCACCCGACAAGCCGGCGATCCTGTTGGTGAACGGCCGGCATGCAGCTTTGGACCACGTGCTCGTGGACGGCGATCTGCTGGCCGTCTTTCCGCCAGTCGCGGGAGGATGAACCGCGGTACAGGCGGTGCCACGCGGGTCCCGGTGAACGTCAAGGGTGTCACCGCCTGACAACGAGCCAACCCGCGACGGCGCAGGCTGGTGCTGTCGTCCAAACCGCTGATGAGTTGAATCCACAACCCCGCACCAAGGAGAATGACATGCCGAGATTCGTCATCGAACGGACCATCCCCAACGCAGGTAAACTCACCGCGGCGGAACTGAAAGGCATCTCCCAGAAGTCCTGCGGGGTCTTGGAGGGCATGGGGCCGAAGATCCAGTGGGTGGAGAGTTTCGTCACCGACGACAAGATCTACTGTGTATACGTGGCACCGAATGAGGAGATGGTCCGGGAACATGCCCGCCAGGGTGGCTTCCCGGCGGACAGTGTCGCCGAGGTCCGCACCATGATCGATCCGACAACGGCTGAAGGCTGACACCCGGGGTGGGCAGGAAGCGGAGGGGGCCGTTTGGCCCCCTCCGTGTTGGTAGCCTGTGTGAGCCGCGAGGGCGGCGCCGGCCGGGTCAGAGTGTCGGGGAGCGTGCCCCTGCGGTGTCCGGTGATCGGAATCAGTGAGGGCTGCGGACGATCTGGAACGAACCGGCGCAAAGCGCATGCTGCTCCGGTTGCTATCTGGCCCGGTGTCACACTACGTGACGGCGGGTGCGTTCGTACCGGACAGCCACATCAACCACGAGCCGTGCGGCGACTGCCTGCGGTGCGAGGGCGTGGGCCAGAGCCCGCGGTAAACCCGCTGTCGAGACGAGGGCCATGATGACTGAAACGGTTCATATCCAGATCAGCCTCGAGCGACGCCCGGTCACGCTTCACTACCCGGGAGCCGATGGCGTGCAGTTCCACGACGCCGTGCTCGTGCTGTCCAATCCCACCGGCGAGGCGGCCAGGGACGTTGGGCTGCACCTGCGCGTTCTGCAAGGGGATGCCCCCCTACTGGACGGCCCGGTGGATCTGTCGGCACTGGGGTGCCAGACCGAGATCGCGGCAGGAGAAGCCCTTCGCCTGAGCGTGTTCCGCACTCTGCAGCACCACGTGCGAGGCTTCGGCAGCAAGGTCAATATGTTCGGCTACAAGGCTGTGTTGAACTGGACCTTCCGGGTCGAGGCGTCCCTCAGCGCCGACCAGGGAGAGCACAGGTCCGGGGCCTGGAAGGTGGAGTGGCACCCGTCCGCTGGGGATCCAGCGCTGGTCGAGGTCGATATCGCGCCTGCCTGATGCGGGGAGGCTTCAAACCCTTCTCCGTCCGGCGTTGCCTTCAGGACATTCCACGCTGCCGGTTATGGAAGCCACCTGTGCCGGAGGGCGGCCCACCCTCGGGAGAATTCGCGGGAAGGGGGGCCGCAACCGACTCTCTGGGGCGGGTTGAAGAGACGGTTCGAGGTGCAGCCGGAGCTTTGCCCAGTGGTCCACAACTGGATCGCGGACGAACGCCGCGACCTTGGGCGCCGGGTCGCGAAGGGAAGGGAGGGCTTCATGGCCGAGAAGGTGTTCTACGCGCGAGCGGGGGAGCGCGGCGGGGTGCCCCCTGGGACGGCCGGCCGACTCTTTGACGCGGCGGGCCTGGCCGGGTGCTTCGGCGAGGGCGATCTTGTGGCTCTCAAAATGCACTTCGGCGAGCCGGGGAACCAAGACGTATGGCGACCCGCGCAGGTGCGGGAGGTGGTGGGGCGCGTTCGGAAGGCTGGGGGGAAGCCCTGGCTCACGGATGGGAACGTTCTCTATCGCTCCCCGCGGCACAACGCCGTCGACCATCTGATCACGGCCCATGAGAACGGTTTTACGTACGAGTCCACGGGGGCGCCGCTGATCATCGCGGACGGCTTGCACGGGGACAACGCGGTAGACCTGCCGATCCCCGGGGGAGCTCAGGGTCCCCAGGCGCGGGTCGCCGGGGACATAGCCAACGCCGATGCCGTGATCTGCCTAACCCACGTGACCGGGCACGGCGGGTTCGGCCTGGGGGGCGCGGTGAAGAATCTGGGAATGGGGTCGGGTGCTATCGCCGGCAAGCAGCGGATGCACGAGAACTTCCGCCCCACTCCGGACGAGGAGCTTTGCATCGCCTGCGGCAGCTGCGCTCGCCACTGCCCCGTGGACGCCATCACGGTTCCTGAGGACGCCACGGCCCGGGTGGACCTGGCGACGTGCATCGGCTGTGGCGAGTGCGTGGCCCACTGCCCCACAGGGGCGATTCCAATCCAGTGGGGGGAGACCGTGGGCCTCCAACAACGCACCGTTGAGTACTGCGCGGCGATCCTGCGTGGCCGCCCCAACCACTTTGGGTTCATCAGCCTCCTGACGGGGATGACCGAACTATGTGACTGCATGGGGGAACGCGGGTCCGCCGTTTGCGCCGACATCGGAGCCATCGCCAGTCGTGACCTGGTGGCCGTTGATCAAGCCGCCCTGGACCTGATTGCCAAACACGGAGGAATGGGGAAACTGCGCGCGGCGTGCCCGGGGGCCGCCTTCGGTTTCGCCCTGGAAACCGCAGAGGCAATGGGCCTTGGCTCTCGTCGCTACGAGCTGATCCAGATCTGACCCGGCGGATATCCTGGCCAAGCCAGACCCCCTGCTCTGATCCGAAACCTGTCAGCGAGTTTGTGGGGAGTCCCAGGAAGAGTTTCAGGCACGTTCGGGTCGATGGGAGAATGGTTGCACGAGGGTTTCAGCCCGGAAGGTGGTCCTACAACCCGCTTTTTCGTTTCTCGATGACACGGCGGCAGGTGCGGACTCCTTCCGCGGCATCACGGGCCCAGTGGTCCGCCTGTACGAACCGGGAGATCTGCTCGTCGATGCAGGCGCCGCCGATGATCACCGGCGGGCAGGGCTCAGGGAGTTGGGTGTGCAACAGTTCCACCGCCGTCTGGAGATGCTCCAGGCCCAGGGTGAGCACGCAGCTGATGCCCACCAGGTGGGGCCGGAGTCTCCGTGCCTCGGCCAGGAACGTCTGCGGGGGCACGTCCACCCCCAGATCCACCACCTCGAAACCGTTGGACTGCAGAAGCAGGGCGAAGAGGTTCTTGCCCAGGTCGTGGATATCCCCCTGGATGGTGCCCAGGAGGATGGTCCCGGGCACCGGTCGCGAGCGTTCCGGGTCCGGTCGGGGGGACAGCAGTTCGGTGGCCTCGCGCATGATTTCGCCGGCCATGATCAGGGCGGCGATGAAGTACTCGCCCTGCTCGAACCGCATTCCGACCCGGCGCATCCCCTCGATGCATCCCTCCAGAAGCACCGTCGGCGGGACCCCGCCGGCGAGCAGGGCGCGCACCTCGGCCAGGCATTGCTCTTCCTTCAAATCGGCCACGAGAGCGATCAGACGTTCCACTGCGGCGTCGTGCGGACCGCCAGGCGTCCCTCCGGACGGGGCCTCACTCATCCCAAACTCCTACCCGACTGATCAGGGGCATGCGCCGGGGGCTGATCAGGAGCCAGCCGAAGGCTGCGGGGCGATCGGAGAAATCGAAAAACAGGTGTTCCAGCCTGAAGACGATGGCCCCCGGGGGCTCCCCCAGCAGGTTGGCTTCGCGTGCGTCCAGGGCGGTCGGCAGCAGTTGCAGCTCACCCTTCTTGAAACTGGAACGGCCCTGGTCCGAGAGCAGGCCGGTGAGCACCGCGGAGTCGAGCATGGTTTCCACGATCGGCGATCTGGGATCGAAGCGGCTGATCGCCACCTGGAAGACGAACGGCCTGCCTCGATGCAGCAGGAGCCGTTCCACGACGATCGTCGGTGTGCCGGGCTGCACCCGGAGTTGTTCGATCACCGCGTGGCCGGGTTCCTCCACCCCGGCCTTCAGGATCTTTACTTCCAGTTCCTCCGGGCGCGCCAGGACCTCGTACAGAGCTTCCAGGGTGAAGTGACTCCTGGCCATCTGCACCCGCCGCACGAACGTCCCGCTGCCCTGTACCCGCTCCACCAGCCCTTCCTCGGCGAGCACGCTCACGGCCTGGCGGGCGGTCATGACGCTGACCCCGAAGCTCTTGGCCAGGGCCGATTCCGAAGGCAGGCGGCTGCCGGAGGGATAGGACTCGTCGGCGATGCTTTGGCGCACGGTCTGGGCCAACTGGACGTAGGCCGGCAGGTGGCTGGCTTTGTCCACCCGTTGACTCGGGGGGGGAGCCGTGGGTGCCCGTGTAAGGGTGTCTCGTGGATCAATCGTCATGGAGTCTCTGGGGCCTTGGGGCGCCTCGGGAGTGGATCGTCGCCCACGGGGCAACCGGAGGTTCGAGCATAGCGCCTGGCATCTTTGGGGGACAAGGCTGCGGACCTCGGCGGTGTCTCGGGGTGCGTGGCGGGCCGGACAGCCTTCGCGGTTGACTCATCTATAAGACTATACTACATTGCGGCCATGCAACCCAACCCGGACTGCGCTTCCCTGCCGCGGCACCCCAAGCTCCTGGTCTGCCGGGCGCTGGCCCACCTCCTGGAGCCCCTGGTGGGCCCGGAGGTGGAGACGGTGGTCCTGGACATCGCCCTGCACGTGAAACCGGAGCGCCTGCGGGAGGCGCTGCAGGACGCGGTGGCGTCGCTGGAGGAGGCAGGGGGCGTCATCCTGCTGGGCTACGGGCTGTGCGGCCGCGCCACGGAAGGGGTGGTGTCCCGGTTGAGTACCCTGGTGCTGCCGCGGGTGGACGACTGCGTGGGGGCGCTGTTGGGATCGCGGCGCCGCCACCAGGAGTTCATGAAGCAGCGGCCCGGGTGCTACTTTCTGGAGCCGACCTGGGTGGACGCGGAGATGAATATCTTCGTCCAGTTGGAACAGCACATGGAGCGTATTCCCCCCCACCGGCGCGGGCAGATTGCCCGGCTGACGCTCAAGCACTACCGGAGCCTGGCGCTGCTGACCGGGGGGGGGCACGGCGCCGAGGCGGAGCGCCGCTGTCGGGGGTACGCCCGCGCCAACGGCCTGGAGTTCATCGAGGTGGAGACGGAGTTGGGGCTCCTGGAGCGCATCGTGGGTGGGCCGTGGTCCGCGGAGGAGTTCGTCGTCTGCCCGCCGGGAGTGCCGATTCCCCTTTTCTAACCGCCGGGAGCCGTTTGCAGAGGTTCGGAGATCCCCGCGACCGTTCACGAGGGTTCAAATGATCATCATCGGAGAAAAGATCAACGGCACCCGTCAGGAGGTGGCCCAGGCCATCCGCGCGCGGGATGCCGCGTTCATCGCCCGGCTCGCCCGCGAGCAGGTAGACGCCGGCAGCCGGTACCTGGATGTGAACGCCGGCACCGCCCCGGACCGCGAACCCGAGGATCTGGCCTGGCTGGTGCGCACCGTGCAGGCGGAGTGCGAGGTCCCCCTGTGTCTGGACAGCGCCAACCCCACGGCACTGCGGGCCGCTCTGGCGGTGGTGGACCGCACCCCGATGCTCAACTCGGTGAGCGGGGAGGCGCAGCGCATTGCGGGGGTCCTGCCCCTGGCCCTGGAGCACGGCACCGACCTGATCCTGCTGGCCCTGGACGACGACGGCATCCCCGCGACGGGCGAGGACCGCATGCAGGTCGTGGACCGGTTGGTGGGGCTGGCGGTGGCCGGGGGGCTCCAGGAAGAGAAGCTCTTCATCGACCCCCTGGTGACAGCCATCTCCACCGGCACGAACAACGCACTGCTTACCTGCGACACCATCCGCCGCATCAAGGTCGCGTACCCCAAGGCCCATATCACCTGCGGCCTGAGCAATATCTCGTTCGGCATGCCCCTGCGGGGTCTGGTGAACCGCACCTTCCTGGCCATGGCGGTGCAGGCGGGGTTGGACAGCGCGATCGCCGATCCCAATGACCGCGAACTCCGGGAGACCATGCTGGCGGCGGAGACCCTCATGGGGTTGGACCGCTACTGTCTCAACTTCAACAAAGCCTTCCGGGCCGGGCGCATCGGCCCCCGGCCAGACTGACCCCAACACGACACAGGAGGAAACACGATGGCAGATCTCCAGAGCTTGACCGAGGCTGTGGTGGAGATGCAGGAAGACGCCGCCTTGGCGATGACTCGCGAGCTCCTCGCCGGGGGGGAGGACCCCACGCAGGTTTTCGGGGCCTATCAGGCCGCCATGGAGGAGATCGGCAAGCGTTTCGAGCGCAACGAGTACTTCATTCCGGAACTGCTCATGTCGGGGGAGATGATGCAGACCGCGTCCGAGATCATCAAACCGCATCTGGGCGCTGACGGGGTGCAGGGCAAGCAGAAGCGGGGCAAGATGGTCCTGGCTACCGTGCAGGGAGACATCCACGACATCGGCAAGAACATCGCGGCCATGATGTGCGATCTCAACGGCGTGGAGGTGATCGACCTGGGGGTGGATGTGCCCGCGGACCGCATCGTGGCCGAGGTCGCGGCTTCCGGCGCGGACATCGTCGGCCTGAGTGGTTTGCTCACCCTGGCGTTCGACCCCATGAAAGAGGTGGTGACGAAGCTCACCGCCGCCGGGCTGCGCGACAAGGTCAAGGTGATCCTCGGCGGCGGCCAGTTGGACGAGCAGGTGCGCACCTACGTGGGTGCGGACGCCTTCGTCACCGACGCGGTGACCGGCGTCAACTACTGCAAGGAGTGGCTGGGCTGAGGGCCCGGCGCCGAGGCCCGGACCCGGAGCCGGAGGGAAGGTCCCGTTGACCCAGAGCCGTGAACGCGTGGTGTACCAGCCGGCGGGCAGGCGGGTTCGCCTGGACCCCGACAAGACCCTCCTGGAACTGGCCACCATGGCGGGGGTGGGCATCGAGGCGTCTT
This sequence comes from Deferrisomatales bacterium, assembly GCA_029211085.1. Classification (GTDB taxonomy): domain Bacteria; phylum Desulfobacterota; class Deferrisomatia; order Deferrisomatales; family JARGFW01; genus JARGFW01. The sequence goes on from JARGFW010000005.1 coordinate 7,066, forward strand.
GCGGGGGCAAGGGAACCTGCGGCGCCTGTCGCGTGAAGGTCGACGGGGAAGCGACAGCACCCGACCACAGTGAAGTGGAGTCCCTGGGGACGTTTGCCGGAGAAGGTTTCCGCCTCGCCTGCCGCGCCCGGCCGCGGCGGGGGCTCACGGTGTGGGTTCCTGAGGAGAGTCGGCGGCACCAGCAGGTGATCCTCACCACCGGTGACCGCCTCGAGGTCCCCGTGGACAGCGCCGTGCCCGCCCGCGGGTTGGGTGCCGACTCCGACGGCCCCCTGTTGGGCCTGGCGGTGGACCTGGGCACCACCACCGTGGTGGCCTACCTGCACGAGCTGAGGAGCGGCGCCGCGTTGGCGGTGGAAACCGCCATGAACCCCCAGGTGGCCCACGGGGACGATCTGATCAGTCGCCTCGCCTTCGGCAGCAGCGACCGCAACGGGAGGGAGACCCTGACCCGCCTGGCACGCCAGTGCGTCAACGCCCTGGCGCGACGGGCGTGCCGCACGGCGGGGGTCGGCCCCGAGCGCATCTTCCACTGTGTGCTGGTGGGCAACACCGCCATGCACCACATCTTCCTGGGGCTGGATCTGGCCGGCCTGACCCGGGCGCCGTTCCAGCCCACCGCCTGCGACGCCCGGGAGGTCCCTGCTGCGGCCCTGGGGCTCGAGATGGCGCCGGAGGCCTTTGTCACCACGCTGCCCTTGAAGGCGGGGTTCGTCGGCGCCGACGCGGTGGCCGTGGCCCTGGCCCTGGGTGCCGACGGGGTGACCGAACCGACCCTGATCGCCGATCTCGGCACCAACGGCGAGCTGATCCTCGCCACGCCCGGGGCCATGGTGTGTTGTTCCACCGCCGCCGGTCCGGCGTTCGAGGGAGGCCACATCACCTGGGGCATGCGGGCGGCCCCCGGCGCGGTGGACGGGGTGGAACTCCCCAGCGTGGATCTGCCACCCCGCTTGTCGGTGATCGGGGGCCGGGCCCCCCTCGGGATCTGCGGCTCCGGCCTGGTGGCCGCGGTGCACGCGTTGCTGCACCGGGGGGTCCTGGGGCCCCAGGGGCGGTTCGCGGGAGACGTCTCCGGGCCGTGGGTGCGCCGCGGGCCGGAGGGTCCCGAGTTCGTGCTCGCAGACGCCGCACACTCCGGCACCGGGCGGGACCTGGTGCTGACCCGCCGCGACGTCTCCGAACTGCAGCTGGCCAAGGGGGCCGTACACGCCGGGGTTGCCCTGATGATGGCGGAACTGGGCTTGGACTCCGTCGCACGGGTGCTGCTGGCGGGGGCGTTCGGCAACTACCTCGACCCGGTTGACGCCTGCGGCATCGGGCTGTTCCCCGGGGTGACGCCCGAACGGGTCCGTGGGGTGGGCAACGCCGCCGGTGCGGGCGCGATCCTGGCGTTGTTGAACCGGGGACACACGGAACGGGCTGGGAAGATCGCCCAGGACATGCGCTACCTGGAACTGGCGGGGGATCCGCGATTCGGGCCTGCGTACGCCAAAGGGCTGCTGTTCCCCGCGGGATCCGCGGCGAGCGCCCCGTAAACGCCGGGTCCGGCGCGGTGGGCGCCGGGGAATCCCGCCAGGTGCGGGGGCCCTCCGGCGCCGATGGGGCCGGCTGCCGGAGTCCGTGCCCTAGCCGGGATACCCGTCGAAGAATCTCCGGAAGATCAACTCGGCCAGTTGGTCCGGCGTCAGACTTCCCTTGGGGTCGTACCACTTGTAGATCCAGTTGCAGATGCCGAGCAGGATCATCACGTGGGCGGAGGGGTGGTCGAGTTTCTGGCCCCGGTGCTCGCAGTAGGCCGAGAACGCCCTCTTCCAGTACTCCGTGTATGCCTTCTCCTTGTCCTTCACGGTCTGTCTCCACTCCCCTGACAGACAGTGCCCGTCCTGGATGATCAGTTTGCTCCGGTGGATATCCCCTGAATACAGATGGACGTGGAACTGGATGAACCTCCGCAGCTTGGTGCCCGGGTCCCCCACTGCGTCGTCTATGCCCGCGATTCCTGCAAGCAGGTCATCCATGTAGCTGTCGAGGATGATGAAGAGCAGTTCCTCCTTGCTCTTGAAGTAGTAGTACAGCCCCGCCTTGGTCATCTCCGTCGCCTCTGCGATGTCCCGGATCGAGGCCCGTTCGTACCCGAGTTCGCAGAGCACGCGAGCCGCTTCCTGGAAGATGCCGTTTGCCCTTTGCTCGCGGATCTGTTGGCGCGTCAGCATGTTCTGGGTTCCTCTCTGCAGCCCACTGCGGTGTCGGAGCCGAAGACCACGGCCGGGTTCTCCGTACCCTTCCCCGCGGAACGGCTCCCGGTTCGTCGGGGCGGTCCCGCTCGGCGCGACGGGTTGGTTCGCGGCGACCGGCAGAAAGACGTTGACACCTCCGGGCGCCTATGGCAATTTACCGAACGATCGGTAAATTTTTCGAACGATCGGTAGAATTACCACGACCCGGCCGACTTTGCAAGGGGAGCCCCGGGCGGATCCCTCCCAGGGACCCGGCGTTTCAGCCGGCCCGGGGGAAGGCGATCCCGGGGTCCGACCCGGCGGCTTGGCACCGCGAGAGGAATTCCAGTGAGGGAACACGCCTACAGCAGGGGCGCGAGCTTCCTGCTGAACCGCACCGGCGCAGCAGAGGTCTTCACGCCCGGTGACTTCACGCCTGAACAGCGAATGTTCGCCAAGGCAGCCAGGGACTTCGTGGAGCGGGAAGTCTTCCCGGTGTCGGACCGGATCGAGGAGAAGGAAGCCGGGTTGATGGCCGCGCTGATCCGCAAGGCGGGTGCGCTGGGCCTGCTGGCGGCCGACATTCCGGAGGCGTACGGAGGGCTCGGACTGGACAAGACCACCAGCGCCCTGATCTTCGAGAACCTCGCGGGGCAGGGGTCGTTCCTGGTGGTGTTCGGCGGCCAGGTCGGCATCGGGTGTCTGCCCATCGTGTATTACGGCAGCCATGAGACCCGGCTGAAGTACCTCCCGTCGATCGCGGACGGCACCAAGATCGGGTGCTTTGCCCTCACGGAGCCGGCCGCCGGCTCCGATGCCATGGCGTGCCGCACGAAAGCCGTCCTCTCCGGGGACGGGCGTCACTACGTGCTCAACGGCACCAAGCAGTTCATCACCAGCGCGGGAATCGCCGACATCTTCATCGTGTTCGCCAAGGTCGACGGCGCCGGCTTGACGGGGTTCGTCCTGGAGCGAGACACCCCCGGACTCTCCATCGGCCCGGAAGAGCACAAGATGGGGCTGCACGGCACCTCGACCACCACCGTCCTCCTGGATGACGCCGAGGTGCCGATCGAGAACGTCCTGGGCGAACTCGGCCGGGGGCACAAGATCGCCTTCAACATCCTGAACATCGGCCGTTTCAAGATCGGCTCGTCGGCGGTCGGGGCCTGCAAGTTGGCCCTCGGTCACGCCCTCTCGTACTGCCTGGAGCGCAAGCAGTTCGGCAAGCGGTTGGTGGAGTTCGGGGCGATTCGCGAGAAGCTCGGGGAGATGTTCGTGCGGACCTACGCGGCAGAGGCGGTGGCGTACCGCACGGTCGGACTGATCGACCGGTTGCTGCAGCAGCGGGAGGTCTCCGAGGAAGCGTCGCTGCGATCCATCGAGGAGTACGCCGTCGAGTGCGCCATGGTGAAGGTGATCGGCAGCGAAACCCTGGACTACGTGGCGGACGAGGCCCTGCAGTGTTTCGGCGGCTACGGCTACTGCGCGGACTACCCCCTGGAGCGGTTCTACCGGGACAGCCGGGTCAACCGGATCTTCGAGGGGACCAACGAGATCAACCGCCAGCTCATCCCCACCATGGCGTTGCGCAAAGCCGGCTCCCTGGAGTTCCCGCTCCACGAGGCCCTGGAGCAAGCCGGGGTGGCGCCCGCGGACCGGGCCCCCGTGGCGGAGGACGGGCCTCTGGCGCAGGAGGGCCTCGCGGTGGAGCGGCTCAAGGAGCTCTGCCTGTTCAGCATCGGCCTGGCGGTCCGCAGACACGGCAAGGCGTTGTCCCGCGAGCAGGCGCTGGTGAGTCGCCTGGCCGACCTCATGATGGCCGTGTATCGTGCCGAGTCGACCCTGCTGCGGGCTCTCAAGGACGCCGGGCGCAAGGGCCAGGAGGCTGCGCTCCTCGCCATCTCTGCGGCGCGCCTGGTCTGCGAAGACGCCTTGGAACAGGGCGGGGCTCTCGCCCGCCAGGTCCTCGCGGCCACGGAGTCGGGCCCGGGTCTGCACCGTGGCCTCTCCGTCATCGGGCGTCTCACCGAGCGGGAGCCCGCCGATACCTTGGCGCTGCGGGAAGGGATCGCGGCCCGGCTGGTGGAACTGGAGCGGTTGCCCGCGGAATATTGACTGTGGCCGCCGCAGCTCACGCGCATGGCTCCGCGCGGCGTCGGGGCTCTTCGCACCGACGCCTGTGGCGGGTATCCTGACGCTTTGCCCACCCGATCCATTACCCCGTGTCTACACCCCAAAAGGAGGAGATGAGCATGTTCACCAAGGCGTACATTCCGTTTCGAGGCTACTACTCCACCCCGTTCTCCAAGTGGCAGATGACCCTGGCCAACAGCCACTCCCTGGAGCTGGCCGCCAGCACCGCATCCCGCTGGTTCCAGGGCAAGGGCATCGACCCGACCCAGTTCGACTACCTGTACCTGGGGTATACGATCCACCAGAAGCAGGCGTTCTACGGCGCCCCCTGGGTGGCCGGCATGATCGGGGCCGGTGACACCCCGGGCTGCGCCGTCTCCCAGGCGTGTTCGACGTCCACCACCTGCCTGTACAACTCCGCGGCGGGTATCGAGGCGGGCACCTTCTCCAACGTCATCAACATCATGACCGACCGCATGTCCAACGGACCCCACGCGGTGTGGCCGAACCCCCCGGGCCCCGGGGGCGAGGTGATCCACGAGAACTGGATCATGGACAACTTCGCCCGGGATCCCCACGCCGGCGGGGCGATGGTGCAGACCGCCGAGAACGTGGCGCGGGAAGTGGGCTTGACCAAGGAGCGCTGCGACCAGACGACGGCCCGACGCTACGAGCAGTACGCGGACGCCCTCAAGGACGACCGGGCGTTCCAGAAGCGCTACATGTTCCCGGTAGAGGTGCCGGTGAGCCGCAAGAAGACCGTGACCCTGGAGCAGGACGAGGGGATCATCCCCACCACCCTGGAGTCCCTGGCCAAGCTTTCCCCGGTGTCACCCGGCGCGGTGCACAGCTTCGGCTCCCAGACCCACCCGGCCGACGGCAACGCCGCGATGGTGGTCACCACCGCCGACCTCGCCCGGCAGCTGAGCGCCGACCCCGCGGTGACCATCCAAATCTGTTCCTACGGACAGACCCGGGTGGCCAAGGGCATGATGCCCAAGTCGCTGGTGCCCGCCGCGCAGATGGCCCTGGACAAGGCCGGCGTCGCCGTCGGCGACATGAAGGCGATCAAGACCCACAACCCCTTCATCGCCAACGACCTGTACCTGTGCGACCAGCTGGGCCTGGACCCGCTGACCATCAACAACTACGGCAGCCCGCTGGTGTTCGGACATCCCCAGGGGCCCACGGTGGCCCGCTGCGTGATCGAGTTGATCGAGGAACTGGTCGGCCTCGGCGGCGGCTACGGCCTGTTCACCGGCTGCGCGGCCGGGGACACCGGGGCGGCGCTGGTGATCAAGGTGGATTGTTAGAAACGGCGATTGGCGGTTGGCCGTTGGTGATGGACGATGGGCCGCGATCGCGGCCCATCGCCCCGACGGCCACCAGCCACCAGCCACCAGCCACCAGCTAAAAGCCAAAAGCTAAAAGCTAACAGCCAACAGCCAACAGCCACCAGCTAAGAGCTAACAGCCAACAGCCAACACCTGACTCCCGACACCTGACACCCAACACAGGACCCCATCATGAAAAACACGACCCAACTCTACCCGTCGTACCAGAACCCCTTCCTGATCGAGCCCGATCGCCCCTTGCCGGAGGAGATGGCGGTGCTCGGCGCCGGCAACATCGGCCCGGACATCGCCTACTACCTGCGCACCGGCCTGCCGGACAAGAAGCTCTACCTGGTGGACGTCGTCGAAGAGCCCCTCAAGAAGGCCGAGAAGCGCTTTCAGGGCTACGCGCAGAAGGGCATCGACCGCAAGAAGATGACCCCGGAGCAGGCCGAACAGGTGCTGGGGAACATCGTCTACACCACCGACTACGCCGACATCCGCAACTGTGGCCTGATCATCGAGGCGGCCACCGAGAACCTGGACATCAAGAAGAAGATCTTCACCTCCCTCGAGGCGGTGGTCGGCGAGCAGACGATCCTGACCTCCAACACCAGCTCGATTCCGGCAGACCAGATCTTCAGTCACCTGCAGCACCCGGAGCGCACCACCATCACCCACTTCTTCTCCCCCGCCTGGCGCTCCATGGCGGTGGAGGTGATCAACTGGGCCCGCGCGGACCGCAGCGTGCTGGACTACCTGATCTGGTTTTTTGCCCAGACCGGCAAAGCCCCGGTGGTGACCGACAACGTCTTCTCGTTCCTGCTCAACCGGGTGTTCGAGAACTGGACCAACGAGGCGGCGTACCTGCTCGACGGTGCCACCAGTCTGCAGGTGGACTCGGTCACCGAGGCGTTCGTGGGCGCCGGCCCGTTCTTCGTGCTCAACATGGCCGGGGGCAACCCCCTGACCTACTCCTCCCAGCGGCGCCGCACGGCGGAGCGGGCCTGCTACGAGCCCTCCCCCCTGCTGCTGTCGGTGGATACCTGGAAGACGGCCCGGCCCGGCACCCCCGTGGAGGTGCCCCTGGACGTGAAGGAGTGGATCCGCGACCGCATGCTGGGGCTGGTGTTCTCCCAGTGCTTCGACATCGCCGACCGCAACATCGGCACCCGCGCCGATCTCAACTTCGGCAGCGTCATCGGGCTCGGTTTCAAGAAGGGCGTGTTCGACGTCATGGCCGACCTGGGGCCCCGGGAGGTCACCCGTATCGCCAACCGCTTCGACGCGGAGCGTCCCGGGTTCCCGCAGCCCAAGCGCCCCATCGAGGAGTACCTGGACTTCCCCCGGGATCTGCTGGTCGACGACAAGGACGGGGTGCGCATCCTCACCCTGCGCCGGCCCCAGGCCGCCAACGCGCTGGGGCTCGGTACGTGTGACGAACTGCTGTCGGAACTGAAGAAGGGCGCGGCGGACCCGGCGGTGACGGGCTTCGTGATCACCGGGTACGGCACCAAGGCGTTCTGCGCCGGCGCCGACATCAGCGGTTTCATCGGAACCCTGGACGACCGGGAGGCCGGGGTCGCCCTGGCCCGGGGCAACTCGGAGGTCCTCCACTACATGGACCACATGGACAAGCCCGTCGTCGCCGCGGTCAACGGGCTGGCCATGGGCGGCGGAGTGGAAGTGGCGATGCGCTGCCACGGCATGGTCGCGATCCGCGACGCCTTTTTCCAGCTGCCGGAGATCACCCTGGGAATCCTGCCCGGTATGGGGGGGGCCGTCGTCCCCTACCGCAAGTGGCCCGCGGCGGCCGCCGTGTTCCACGGCATGATCGCGGAGGCCAAGCGACTGACCGTCCCGGAGGCCGCGGAGATCGGCATGGTGGGGACCGTGGTGGACACCTATCCGCAGTTGATCGATGCCGCCATCGCCGAGGTGCAGCGCCTCCAGGGCAACGTGCCTTGCATCCAGGAGGGGCCGGTGGAGATCCCCGCGTTCGTCGTTGCCGAGAACCCGGTGGCCGCAAACCAGCTGCCGTTGAGCCGGGAAGCGCTGGGAATCGTGGCGGGGGTGGTCAACTGGGCCGCCACGGCCGACAGCCTCGAAGCGGCCCTGGAGATCAACTACCAGGGGTCCGGGGACATCGCCTGCATCGCAGCCTCCCGGGAGGGCGTCAGCGCCTTCCTGGGCAAACGCAAACCGGTGTTCGCGCAGTAGGGCCGGGTTGGCGTCCGTCCGGAAGCCGCGGTTCTTCGGACGGACGCCAGCGGGGTTGGAGGTCGGTTTCCCGGCCTTGCCTCGTGGTGCCCGGGGTACGTGTACCGGCAGTTGGGTGTGCAAGGGCTCCGGGCGACCGGGTTCGGCCGGGAACCGGGACCCCTGACCGGGGGCCGATCCCAGAACACCGCGACCCCGCCCAACGCCGTGGGTTGTGCACGCAGCGCAGTTGGAAGGAGACCAGTCATGATTCCCGACATCAAGAGGGTCCTGTTCGCCACAGACTTGAGTGAGAATTCCCGCCACGCCTTCCACTACGCGGCGGCGATCGCGTCCCGCTTCTCTGCCGACATGATCCTGATCCATGTTTTGGAGAGTGCTCCCCACGGTGTCCAGGAACAGCTCAAGGCGTTGTTGGGGGAGGAGAAATGGGGCGAGATGCAGGAGGAACACCAGCAGAGCGCCCGCGACGCCCTGATCGGGAAACGCACCGACTACGACCTCATCCGTCGGGCGCTGGACCGCTTGTGTACCGATGCCAACGAGGCTAACGCCCGGTGTTCCTTCGCGGCGGTGGAGGTGTTGGTCACCCAGGGCAAGGCGGCGGAGCGGATACTGGAGGCGGCCACCGACAAGCACTGCGACCTCGTCGTTCTGGGCGCCCACAAGGGGCTGCTGGGGAAGACGGCGGTCGGCACCATCGCCAAGGCCGTGCTCCACGGGTCTCGCGTTCCGGTGGTGGTGGTCCCCCCACCCGCCCCGTCCTGACCGAACCGGAGCGCCTCGTCGGCAGGCGCGGAGCGTGGTCTCCGGACCACCCCCGGCAGGTCCAACGCCTCGCCGAGATGTCGGTCCGGCCGCCGCGGGCGGCAGGCTCCCGTCTTCACCTCCCGGGGTTGGGGATCGCGTACTCGCGGATCCTCTTGTTCAAGGTGGGCCGGGAGATGCCCAGAATCTTTGCGGCTCGCGACTTGTCCCACCCCGTGTGGGTCAGCACGTTCTCGATGTGGTGCTTCTCCATCGCCTGAAGGGATTGCAGCACCAGGGGCAGCTGCGGGCCCTCGACCTCGTTGTCGAGCTGCAGGGCTTCGGGGAGCAACACCCTGCCGGGGGAGAGAAGCACAGCCCGCCGCAGGGCGTTTTCGAGTTCCCGCACGTTCCCCGGCCAGGGGTGGTCCAGGAGCACCGCCATGGCCTCGTCGGCAATCACCTCCACGGTGCGGTGCAGCTCGTGGCGGATCTTCGCCAGGAAGAAGTTCACCAGCAGGGGGATGTCGTCCCTGCGTTCCCTGAGGGGGGGGACTTCGATGGTGACGACCCGGAGCCGATAGTACAGGTCTCGGCGAAAGCTGCCGTCCGCCAGCATCGTGGTGAGATTGCGATTGGTGGCGGCGATCACCCGGGCATCGGCCTTGATGGTCCGCGTGCCGCCGACCCGTTCGAACTCCCTTTCCTGCAGGAACCGCAGCAGCTTGACCTGGACGTCGAGGGAGACTTCGGAGATCTCGTCGAGGAACAGGGTCCCCCCCTCGGCCATCTCGAACTTGCCGGCCTTGGTCTGGTGCGCCCCCGTGAAGGCGCCCTTTTCGTGGCCGAACAGTTCGCTCTCGAGCAGGGTGGAGGCCAGCGCGGCACAGGTCACGGGCACGAAGGGGGTCGCCCGATATTTCCCCTTGAAGTGGAGTGCCCGCGCCACCAGTTCCTTCCCTGTCCCACTCTCGCCGTGGATGAGAACCGTCGCCGCGGAGTCGGCTACCGCGCCGATGGTCTTGAACACCGTCTTCATGGCGCGGCTGCGCCCGACGATGAGATGGGGGGTGAACTCCCTGTCCGGATGCTCCGGCGGGTCGCTGGCGGTGCGCAGCACCTTGACGACCTCGGCGGCCCGCCGGATGCCGTCCCGGAGTTCCCCCAGGTCCAGCGGTTTTCCCAGGTGATCCAGGGCACCGAGGCGGATGGCCTCGATGGCGGTTTCCATGTCGTCGTGGGCGGTGATCACGATCACGGGCAACGTGGGGCGAAGGCGCTTGAGCTCCCGGAGAACGTCGAAGCCATCCATCTTGGGCAGGCGCAGGTCCAGGAGAACCAGATCGACCTCGCCCGCGGTGCCCAGTTCCACACCGGCCGCGCCGTCAGCGGCGGTCTCCACGGTGTAGCCGTCGCGGATCAGGATGAGTTCCAAGGTGCGGCGCAAGGCGGGATCGTCGTCGACGATGAGGATCCTCTTCATGGGGACAGCTCATTGGCCACCGCGGGGCCGGCAACCGGGAGCCGCACGCAAAACGTTGCGCCGCTCTTGCCGTCGCTCTCCGCGTCCACCGTTCCCTGGTGACGCAGCACGATGCTCTGCACGGTGGCCAGACCGAGTCCACCGCCCAGCGCCTTCGTGGTGAAGAAGGGGTCGAAAATCTGGTCTTGGGCGACGGGGTTGATACCGACGCCGGTGTCGCTCACCCGCAGGGTTGCCATGGTCCGGTCCTGGCCGGTCGCCAGCGACAATATCTTGGGTCCGTCGACATCGCGCATCGCGTCGACCGCGTTGAGGATGAGATTCAGCAGAACCTGCCGAACCTGCTCGGGGTCACAGACGACCCAAAGGTCCCTCGTGGCCTGGTGGCGGGCGTCCACCCCCTGCTCTGTGAGCATGTTTCGGGTGAGCTGCAGCACATCCTCGACCACGGCCGACAGGTCGACCCGGGCCAGGCGCAACGGCGCCGGACGGGCAAACACCAGGACATCTTCCATCAGGCGGTTGAGGCGCCGGATCTCTCCTTCCACGATATCGAAATTCTCGCTGAGTACGGCGCCCTGGTGTGTCTCCTCGCGGATCATCTGCACATTGATCTGTATCGAAGACAGGGGGTTGCGGATTTCGTGTGCCAGGCCGCGGGCCAACTGTCCCACCGCGACGAGCTTGCGGGAGGCCAGAATCTCGTCAAAGGCCGCCTCGAGTTTGCTCCTGGCGTGCTCCAGGTCCCGGGTGCGGGTGGCGACCTGGCGGGCGAGCACCCGGTTCCAGAAAACCAACAGGCTCCCCAGGAGCAGGGTGCCGGCCAGGGTGACCACCACCAGCGTGACGGAGAAGATCTCCTGTTGGCGAAGGAAGGAAGACAACAACTCTTCCGCCTCGCGCTGGGGGGTGGCGACGCCGATGGTCCAGAGGTGACCCTGGATCCGCACGGGTTGGTACCCGACCAGTTTGCGGACGGTCCGGGTCGGGTCGGCGGGGTCCTCGAAATCGTACCAGCCGGTGCCGGGTGTACCGTTGGCCGTGGAAACCAGGAGGGAATAGAGTTCGGGCCAGCGCGGCAACAGGGCTTCCTCGAAGCTCCGACCGGCGATTCTCCCGTTGGGGTCCACCAGCACGGTGCGGTTGTTGGTGTCGACGAGCCAGGCGTAGCCGTGCTCCCCTATACGCACGGGAAGGATGTATTTCTTGGCCAGTTCAGCGAAGTTTACGGCGAACAGCACCAAGCCCTTGAACGCCCCGGTTTCCCCGTAGATGCCCTCCACGACCAGCAGCGCCTTCTCGCCCCGGGTCAGGCCAGCGACGAGCGGCCGGAAAGGGGGCACGTAGATCTCCCCGGGTTTCCCCTCGTCCCGGGCCCAGACGAAGTAATCCCGCCATGCCAGGTTGGTACCCACGGTGTCTGGAGAGGGGGGAAGAGACAGCACCACCGTGCCTTCCCGATCGAACACGGCGAGGTCAAGTACCGGTGTATCGTGGAGGCTCCGGCGCACCTTGAGGAGATGATTGCGCAACGCCTCCGCCTGGGCAAAGCTCACCTCCTGGCCCTCGAACAGACTGACGATCAGCGTCAGGTCGTTGCGGAACGTGCGGAACAGGTCTTCGATCGCCCGCCCGGCCTGCTTGGCCAGGAGCAACTGCTGGCGGTTGTACTGTTCGAAGAACCGGATTTCGGCCTCTTCGCGAACCGCTCTTGCCGTGTGCACCAGCCAGGAGATGGTCAGCCCCGTGGCGGCGACGAGCAGCAGCAGTCCGATGCCGAGCTTGATGTTTCGCTGGCGGGTCATCGTTTCCGGTGGTGGGCCCCCCCCTTCCCCTCGAGTCCGGTGAGCAGGTCGCGGTTGTTTCCCGGAATCACCATCTCGAACGCGGAGTCCACGGTGGTGTAGTCGTAGTAGCCCAGGCGGGCCAGGGGGCGGATGCGCACCACGTCGAGCCGCCCGTCCGCGCCGATGAACTCGTCCTGGATGTGCACGTGGACCACCCGGCCGAAGACCACGTCCACCGTCCCCATGGGGCCGTTGCCGGGCAGCCGCAGGGTCTGGTGGACCACGCACTCGAACTGCACCGGGGACTCGGCCACCCGGGGTGCCTTGACCACCTGGGACGGGGCCGGGGTCACCCCCGCCAGGTGGAACTCGTCCACGCCGCTGGCCACCTCTTCCGCGGAGCGGTTCACGGCGTCGCGCAGCGCGTAGGTGCACATGTTGTAGACGAACTCCCCGGTCTGCTCCGCGTTCACCACCGTGTCCTTGCGCTGCCCGCCGGTGGTCTGGTTGGCGGCGAACATGACGTAGGGCGGGTCGAAGGACAGGTTCTGGAACTGGCTGTAGGGTGCCAGGTTGTGCACGCCGTCTCGGCTGATGGTGGAGATCCAGGCGATGGGCCGCGGCACCACCGCGGCCTTGAACGGGTCGTGGGGCAGGCCGTGGTCGTTGCGCTCGGGGTCGTAGTGCATGGGGTGTCTCCCGGCTGTCCTGGGTTGGTTGGGGGGGCGCCCGGATCCCCTCAGCGAAGGAACAGCTTCGGCAATATCAGGGAGATGTCGGGCACGTAGGTGATCGCGATCAGGGACGCCAACAGCAGCAGCAGGAACGGCAGGACGGAGCGGCCCACCGCCTCCATGGGTTCGCCGCTGATGCCCATGGCGACGAAGAGGTTCAGCCCGAACGGCGGGGTGAGCATCCCGAACTCCATGTTGAGGATCATCACGATGCCGAAGTGGATGTAGTCGATCTGGTAGGCCTGGAGCGTGTCCGCGAACAGGGGGGCGAGCACCAGCACGGCGCTGACGCTGTCCATGACGCAGCCCAGGGCCAGCAGCAGCAGGTTCACCAGGAGCAGGAACATCCAGGGGCTGTGGATGTACTGCAGGGTGAACTGCGCCAGATGGGTCGGGATCTGCTCGGCCGTGAGCAGCCAGTTGAAGGTGAGTGCCCCGGCGAGCAGGATCAGGATGCAGGACGAGAGCACGCAGGCATCCAGGCAGATCTCCGGGAGGTCCCGCAGCCGGCAGTCCTTGTGCACGAACACCTCGACGAAGATCGCGTACACCACGCTCACCGCCGCCGCCTCGGTGGCGGTGAACACCCCGCCGTAGATCCCCCCCAGAACGATCACCGGGAGCAGGATGGCCCAGACGCCTTCCCGGGCCGTGCGCAGGATCTCGGCCAGGGAGGGTCGCTGACTGGCCCGCCAGTTGTTGCGGTAGCCGAGGAACAAGGTGGCGCCTGCCAGCACGCCCCCGATGAGCAGGCCCGGCAGGATGCCCGCCATGAACAGCTCGGCCACCGAGGTGTTCATGACCAGACAGTACAGGATCATGGGGATCGACGGCGGGATCACGATCCCGAGGGACCCGGCGGTGGTCAGCAGACCCAGGGAGAAGCGCTTGTCGTACCCGGCGTCGCGCAGGGCGGGCAGCATGATGGTGCCGATCGCCGCGATGGTGGCCATCCCCGAGCCGGAGATGGCGGCGAAGAACACGCAGGCCCCGACCCCGGCCACGGCGAGGCCCCCGGGGACCCACCCCACCAGGCTGTTGATGAACGCCACCAGGCGCCGGGCGATGGAGCCCCTGGCCATGATCGCGCCGGCCAGGATGAAGAACGGCACGGCCAGGAGCACGAAGGAGTCGAGCCCGTTGAACAGCTGCTCGGGAATGATGCCCAGGGGGGTGGAGGTGTGCAGCACCACGGCGATCCCCGTGACCGCGATGAGCATCACCGCGATGGGGACGCCGAAGATCATCAGCCCCGAGAAACTCAGGATGAGGGTCCAGATCACGGCGTCACGCTCCCTTCTCGGCGGCGGGTTTCGGCAGGCCCCGCGCGGAGGCGAAGAAGCGCAGCGCGATGAGCACCGAAAACAGCGGAATGGGGAGGTACACCAGCCACATGGGAACGCCGATCGCCGCCGAGTTGACCTCGAAGCGGTGGTTGCGCAGGACCAGCTTCATCCCGTACCAGGCGACCAGCAGGAAGACGGAACCGCTGAACACCGCGATGATTCCCCGCATGCCCCTGGCCACGGCCGGGGGCATGGAGTTCAACAGGAGGTCCATGGAGAAGTGGGCACCGCGGCGGACGCCGATGCTGGCGCCGAGGAACGTGACGAACACCCCCAGGAACCGCCCGCCCTCCTCGAACCAGTCGAAGCTGATTCCCACGGTGTAGCGGGTGCAGACCTGGACGAACGCGACCACAGCCAGACCCAGCAGGGTGAGGGTGAGGGTGAGTTCCTCCAGGCGGTTGAGCCGAGCCAGGATGCGCTGCACGGTGACCTCTCCTAGGAAGCGCAACGCCGGGGAGGCACGAACTCCTCCCCGGCGTTGCCGGGAAACGGCCGGATCGTCCGGTCGGCTATTTCTTCTGGTGTTCTTTGACCTTGGCCACCATGAAGTCGATGATCTCGCCGCCGATCTTCGTGCGGGCCTTCTCCCACACCGGGGCGGCCGCCTTCTTGAAGGCCTCACGCTCTTCGGAAGTCAACGTGACGATCTGAACGTTCTGGTCCTTCAGGTAGTCGGCCACCGACTTCTTCCCATCCGGCGGCAGATGGGCCGCCACCTTGTCGTTCATCGCCCGGTTGAGCTGGGTGGCTTTGGCAAACGCCCCACGCAGCAGCTTCTGGTCGTCGGCGCTCAGGGAGTTCCACCAGTCGATGTTGGCCGTGTTGACCGGCGCGTTCATGTGGAACTCGCTCACCGTGAGGTACTTGGCGACTTCCGGGAACTTCATCATGGTCGAGGCCACGTACGAGGCGTTCACCCCGTCGACCACGCCGGTCTGCAGGGCGCTGTACACTTCGGGGAAGGGGATGCCCACGGGGGAGGCCCCGAACGCCTTGAACGTTTCCAGCATCATCGGCGAGTTCATGGTGCGGATCTTCAAGCCCTTGAAGTCCTCGGGCGTGCGGATGGCCTTTTTGGTGTTCCACCACTGGCGCAGGCTGTCCTCGCAGAAACTCAACCCCACCAAGCCCTTCTTCTCGAAATAGGAGAACAGCTTCGCCAGCACTTCCGGGTCGTCGAGCACCGCGTGGGCGGTCTCGATGTCGGGGAACATGAACGGCAGGTCGATCACCGCGATCTCGGGAACGAAGTTCTCCATCACGCTGGTGGTGGAAGACACCATCTGCAGGGTGCCGGCCTGCACCTGGGAGCACATGGAACGCTCGTTGCCGAGCTGGCCCAGGGGGAAGACCTGGATGTCGAGCCGGCCGCCGGTCTGTTCCCGCACCTCGTCCGCGATCTTCATCAGGCTCAGGGTGTGTCCGTTCTTCGGCGGGGCGATCGAGCCGATCTTGATCGTCTCGGCCTGGGCCAGGAGGGGAAGACCGACCACGGCCAGCACCAGACAGATGGAACCTAGGGCCTTCAGTTTCTTGCGCATGCGTTTCTCTCCTCGGGTGGGGGTGACGGGGGGTGACCCCGGTTTCAGAGCACGATCACGTCAGCTGTGGGCGGTTGTGCATACAGGCGTTCCACCAGGTGGGCACGGTTCTCCAGGGTGGCCCGCTGGTTGATGTAGCCCTTGTCGGTGATCTCGTTGGCGTCGAGACTCGGGGGTTCCACCAGCAACAGCACC
This sequence comes from Deferrisomatales bacterium, assembly GCA_029211085.1. Classification (GTDB taxonomy): domain Bacteria; phylum Desulfobacterota; class Deferrisomatia; order Deferrisomatales; family JARGFW01; genus JARGFW01. Next base: position 22,811 of record JARGFW010000005.1, read on the forward strand.
CGGTTGATCCGCGTCGAGGACCCCTTCTGCCCGGCGTTGCGGGCCTGCAGGGCCTTGCGGAGCGCCTCCACCACCGCGGGTGCGTGAACGACCGCTTCCGGGTCGGCGGTCTCGAGGCCCGCCAGTTTACGGCACTCCGCCAGGTTCGGCCAGGCCAGGATGCCGATGTGGTCCCGGTCGTGGCCGGTGATCACCGCGTCCTGGAGGAGCGGGGCCGCCGCCTCGAGGGCACCGATCCGCAGGGAGCCGACCTGGACCCACGTGCCGGTGGTCAGTTTGAAGTCCTCGGTCACCCGGCCGTCGAAGACCAGCCCCTTGGCCGGGTCCTCCGGGTCCGCGAACCGGCCCGCGTCGCCGATCTGGTAGAAGCCCTCCGCGTCGAACGCCTTTGCCGTCAGGTCCGGCCGTCGATAGTAGCCCGGGGTGACGTTGGGACCCCGCACCCGCATCTCGAGCTTGCCCTCGTTGGGGACCATCTTGACCTCGAAGCCCGGCATGGGCAACCCGATGATCCCGGCCCGGTCGATGGGGTAGTGGACCATGGTGATCACCGGGGAGGTCTCGGTGGCGCCCCAGCCGGAGGCCATGAAGACGGGCTCGCCCCGCACCTGCATCGCCAGCTTTTCCAACCGCTCCCACAGGTTCTGGGGCAGGGCGGCGGCGGCGTAGAAGATCATGTCCAAGTCCCGGAAGAAGGAATCCCGGACCGCGGGGTCCTGCTCCAGGTAGGGCAACAGGGTGTCATATCCCCGGGGCACGTTGAACGAGATCGTCGGCGAGACCTCCCGCAGGTTGTGGATGGTCGTCTCGATGGCGCCGGGCATGGGTTTGCCGGCGTCGATGTAGAGAGTCCCGCCGTTGCGCAGCACCATGTTGAAACTCTTGTTGCCGCCGAAGGTGTGATTCCAGGGCAGCCAGTCCAACAGCACCGGCGGCTTGTCCTCGAGGAACGGCCAGATCTGGGCAATCGACTGTTGGCTCGCGCAGAGCATGCGGTGGGTGTTGATCACCCCCTTGGGCATGTCGGTGGAACCCGAGGTGAAGAGGATCTTGGCAATCGAATCCGGTCCAACGGCGCCGAACGCCGCGTCCACGGCGGGGGTGGGCACGGTGGCAGCCAGCGACGAAAACAACGTGGAGGGGAACCCCTCGGGCTCCCCGGAACTCACCACGAGTTCTACCCCCGCGAGATCCAACGCCGATAGGGCGGCTGCAAACCGCGGCCCGTCTGCGGCGTAGACCAAGCCCGGACGCACGAGTTCATAGAGGAACTTGAGTTTGACGTGGTCTTGGCTGACCAGGGAGTAGGCCGGGGACAGGGGCGCCACCGGAACCCCCGAGTACAGGCATCCCAGCTGCAGGAGAGCGTGGTCCAGGCTGTTCTCCGAAAGGATCATCACCGGGCGTTCTGGGGACAGACCCCGGTCGATCAGCGCCTGTCCGATGGACCGGGCAGCGGTCAGGGCCTCGGCGTAGCTCACCCGGTGCCAGTCGCTGGCGCCGGCCCGCTCGGCCAGGAAGGTGCGTTCTGGGGCGACCGCTGCCCAATGGCGCAGGTGTACTCCGAGGGAGTTGGGGTAGGGTCCCAGGGGGACGGGGGAACGCAAGAGCTTCGCCCCCCCTGCCTGGGGGAGGATCTCGATCGCCGCCGGTGCCAGGTTCAGCCTGGCGCGTGGAGCCGTGGACATCACTGTTTCCTTTCGAAACCAAGAGCTTCCGTGCAGCCCGTCTCGGGCAGATCAACGGTGGGGAGAGGAGCGGGTCGACACGTTCATGGACAGACCCGGTTTCGCAAGTGTCGTGCCAGTCGGATCCGGCGTTGTCAAGGTCGCTGCGCGGCCCGGGCACGGCCCGATTTGCAGCGGCAGTCCCTGGTTGCGCTCTCGCCACACGCCCGGGATGCGGCTTCCGCGAGAGCCCCGAGGTGTAAAATAACGAACCGTCTGTAAAGAAAGCGACCTCTCCGGTGGTGCGACAGGAGAGCCAGTCGCGGCGCATCGGGGGCGCCGAAATCGCCGCCGGCCGTCTTGGGACGCGGAGGGGCCCGTTGTGGCGTTCGAGACGCCGGAGCCGACCGTGGCCCGCCGGCGGGTCCATGTCCCTTGCTTGCGGCAAGAACCGGAGCGCCTGCGCGCTGATCAATCCCCTGTTGGTGTTGCCGTTTCACCCTTGCATTCGTCGTGTGGTCCGGAACACCGAAGGAGACTGTCCCGCCCTCTTCTTGAAAAACCGGGTGAAGTATGCCGGATCGGAAAACCCCAGAGCGTAGGCAACCTCACTGGCTGTCATGCACGTGTAGACAAGGTAGCGCTTGGCTTCGATCATGATCCTTTCGTGCACGACCTCCAGGGCCGTCTGGCAGGCGCCGCTGCGGCAGATGTTGTTGAGCTGGGCGGGGGTGACGCCCAGCTCGGCTGCGTAAAACGACACCGGCCGCCACTCCCGGAAGTGGTTCTCCACCAGCTCCCGCAACGTGCGCAGGCGAACCAGGTTGCGGTCCTCGGCGCCCCTGCGTTCCGCAACTCCCCATGACGACTCGCGGGCGACCAGGACGAGGATCAGCCCCAGGATCGCCTCCAGGGCCAACAGTCGGCCGGCCTCTGCCTTCACGAACTCCGTGGCGAACCGTTCGAACAGGGGATCCAAGGGGTGCCGTCGGGGGCCGTCGGCCCAGGAGAACGCCCGCGCCACGCAGAAGTGCTCGAACAGCCCCTCGTCCTGGGAAACAAACCGCTTCAGAGCGAACTCCGGAAGGGTCAACACCCACCCCTGGCAGCCGTGCTCGAACTGAAAGCCATGCACGCACATCGCGGGCACCGTGACCAGACACGGCGCCGAGAGGTTCTGCGTCGTTCCGTCCAATGCCAGGCGAACGGCACCCGTGCGGCAGTAGAACAGCTGAAACAGGTCGGCGTGTCGGTGGGGGCGAATCGCCCAATCGTGCAGAGAGCTTCGCGCCGCGATGGTCTCGCAGTGGATCAGCTCAGGCGTGGGCCATTCGGAAGCTTCCCCGTAGAGTTTGTAGGTCGGTATTGCGGCCGAAGAAGGCATCGCGGGCCCCGCGTTGGATGATCGTCTTCCCCCAGCTCACCGGGCCAGCGCCGACGTGGGGGGCGAGGAAATCTAGGGCAGATTTTACAAATGTACAAGGCATTCAGGGAATCGTCCCTCCCGGAGTGGACCGAAATCCTCTACGGTGGGGCTGCGACAACAACGAATCCATGGCGTCGCGTTCGAGCCGAACCGTCTCTTGTGGCTCCGTGATGCTGGGGTACCCAGCGGTCGCCACGGCGGCGTGCCGGTATGCCTCAACAATCCCCCCAGGCCCGCATCATCCACCGCTCGACCGCGAGGGACCGACCATTGCCGAACCATGCAGAGTACTGGAACTCCACACTGGAGACACTCGACCCGTCCCGCACCCGGGACCTGCAGTTCTTGAAGTTCAAGAGGCTGCTCGCCAGGTCCTACGAGAACAGCCGCCTGTACCGGCGCAAATATGACGCGGCAGGGCTCACTCCGGCCGATGTGCGCACCTGGGACGATGTGGCCAAGGTGCCCCTGCTCACCAAGGACGACTACCGCTGTCAGGGCAAGGACCCCTTTCCCTACGGCGACACCCTGTGTGTGCCCCTCGAGGACGTGACCGTCTTCCATCAGACCAGCGGCACCACGGGGACCCCGGTTTACCAGCCCGACACCTGGGCCGACTGGGAGTGGTGGAGCGAGTGCTGGGCCACCATCATGTGGGCGCAAGGATTCCGCCCGTCAGACCGGTTGTTCCTGCCGTTTGGGTACAATATCTTCGTGGCCTACTGGGCGGGCCACTATGCCGCTGAGAAGATCGGCTGCGAGGTCGTGCCGGGGGGGGTCCTCGGCACCCGGGAACGGCTCATGAAGATGAAGGAACTTGCCGTCACCGCGTTCATGGCGACGCCAACCTACGTCCTGGGCATGGCGGAAACCGCCCGCAAAGACCTGGGCATCGACCCCAGGGAATTCGGGATTCAGAAGATCCTCTGCGCCGGGGAACCCGGCGCCCTGGTGCCGAGCACCAAGGCCCGCATGCAGGAAGCCTGGGGCTGCAAGGTGTGTGACCACGTGGGAGCCACGGAGGTGGGCGCGTGGTCGTTCGAGTGCAGCCACCAGCCCGGCGGCCTGCACATCAACGAGGCCTTGTTCCTGGTGGAGCTCCTGGCCCTGGACTCGGACACCCCCGTCACCGAACCGGGGGTGCCGGGACGCATCGTGATCACGTCCTTGGACCGTGTGGCCCAACCCTGCATTCGCTTCGACACCAAAGATGTCTCGATGTGGGCGGCAGACCGTTGCTCTTGCGGGAGAACCTGGAAGATTCTCGACAAGGGGGTCCACGGTCGCGTGGACCACATCACCAAGGTAAAAGGGGTGCTCTTCTCCCCGGTTACCGTCGAAGAAGTCGTCCGGTCCTTCGCCGAGCTCGACGGCGAGTTCGAGGTGATCGTGGAGAAGCAGGGGGACTTGGACAGCATTCGGCTGCGGGTGGAAACCCCTCCGGATCTGTCAGCGGAGGGAACCGCCGGCCTCCTCACCAAACTTGGCAGCGCCCTGCGGTGGAAGACCCAACTCAACATCACGATTGAACCCCAACCGTATGGCAGCCTTCCCCGCTACGAGGTGAAAGCCAAACGGTTCCACGACCGCCGCGGCAAGTAACCCCTCCGGCCAAGGAGCGAGATCCATGTCCACACCGACCGCCACTGCAGAAATCGCCAAAGTCCTGGACGCCATGGTCCGCGACCTCACCGCCCTGGAGTCTGCGGGCAAAGGGATTCCCGCCGTGGAGAGAAACGCGATCCGACTGCGCGGAACGCTGAGCGCCCTGCAGATCCAGTTCGGCGATCTGCACGCCCTGGAGTCGGGGGCGTAGAGGTTCCGCCGAACCGCTCCCTACGGCCTGGTCCCGCCACCTGGTGGCAGGACCAGGCCGACGGTTGTCCCCCCGCTTTGATCCGCGAATCCGCGCAGGGGGAACGCGGCCGGCGTGCCGTCGTCAAGGGGCCGACGCAGCAGGGTGGCGTGTCGCGTAGTGCGTGCGGGTGCCCGGAGAAGACGCGAGGCCCGCCCGCAGTGACCTCGCTCCCCGCTCGTCGTTGCACCCACCGCCCCGCGGTTGTCGAACGTGGACGAGCCGCGTCCTGAACAGCGTCAACGCGCAAAATCTGTGGTTGTCGCCGGGGGGCGACGCCCCTGAACGGACCCGCCGCATCGCACAGCACCGACAGGAGGGGCGGTACGGAAACTCAAGGGTTCCCGGACGGGGCTTGCCGACGGCGGCCGGTCCTACCCGCCGCGGGCCTTCGGCTTGACCGAGATGACCGGGCAACGGGCGGCAAGGATCACATGTTGGGCGGTGGAACCGAACAACAACTTGCCCACCTTCGATACCCGGCTCACGCCTACGGCCAGGGCGTCGACACCGTGTTCGTCGGCGTAGTGCAACAGATTCTCCCCATCGGTCAGGTCGTCGGTCACCAGCGCAACGACGCAGTCGAGTCCCGCACTCCCCAACCGCTCCTTTACCTCCAGCAACCGCTGCTGGGCCTTCTCCCTCTGTGACAGGTCGCTGAGGTCGGTCTCGATCTTCTGGGCCAGCGAAGTGACCACGTGCACCCTGGCGGAAAACGCCTTTGCGTACTTCATGGCGACGTCGAGAGTCTCCTGGCTGGCCTCGGACCCGTTGTAACAGACCATGATCTGCATCTTTGCCATCCTTCCATTTGGGTAGAGGTTCTTCCCCTCCAAGGGGGCGGGTTCGCTGCCGAGTCGGCGTGATGCAGAAACGGACATCGCGCCCGCCACTGCAGTATATATGCCACAAGCAGAACTGGACAGATTCTCCCCGTCGACGACGAGTCTCCGCCACTGGACAGGCGCCGCAGAGCGCTAGCTTCGAGAACCCTCGGGTTCCCCGTCGCTTGGCCTGGCTTACGCCCGTGCAGCTGCGGGGACACCCGCGACGCTGAAACCCGCCGCGGTGGAAAGGCTCTGGCCGGGACCGTCTGTAAACACCGTTTACATGGCGACACCGGCCGCCCCGGTATCTTTACACTCCGCCGGTCAAGATCGGTGCAGCGGGACTCGCGGCGCAGCTGCATCTGGCGATTGTGCCTTGCCTTTCGGGCCGTCTGAATTCTTTCAAACCGTTTTCCCACAGGGGCACACCCATTGCAAGGAGCGGCGGGACGGTTCCCAAAGCCCCTGACCACCCCCCCTTAGGAGGTAGACGGCATGTCGAAACGATTCCTGGCCGTGGCACTGCTCACCCTCGCGACCGCAGCACCTGCGACCTACGCAACCGCAGGGGTCACCCTGACCTACTCCAACCTCTTCCCCCCCTCCCACGTGCACAGCAAGCTCGTCGATGCCTGGTGCCAGGAGGTGGAGAAGCGTACCGATGGTGAAGTCACCGTCCAGCACTTTCCGGGCCAGACCCTGACCAAGGGCAACCAGTCCTACGACGGGGTGGTCAACGGCATCTCCGACCTGGCCCTGTCGCTGCTGGCCTACACCCGGGGCCGCTTCCCGGTGATGGAGGTCGTCGATATGCCCCTGGGCTACCCCAGCGGCAAGGTCGCCACCGCGGTGATCAACGACGTTTACGGTGAACTGAAGCCCAAGGAACTCAGTGACGTGGAGGTGATGTACCTCAGCGGCCACGGCCCGGGCGTGGTGAACAGCAAGTCCAAGGCGATTCACACCATGGAGGACATGAAGGGGCTGAAGTTTCGTGCCACCGGGCTCGCAGCCAAGATCGTCGAGGCCCTGGGCGGCACGCCGGTGGCCATGCCGATGCCGGAAACCTATCCCTCCCTGCAGAAAGGGGTGGTCGACGGGGCCCTGTATCCCCACGAAGCCAACAAGGGCTGGAAGCTGGGTGAGGTGACCAAGTACACCACTGACTGCCTCTCCATGGCGTACACCTCGACCTTCTTCGTGGTGATGAACAAGGCGAAATGGAACTCCCTGTCGCCGAAGGCCCAGAAGGCCATCCGGGAGATCAACGTGGAGTGGACCGAGAAGACGGCGGCCGCCTGGGATGAGATCGACGACGAGGCGAGGAAGTTCGAGGCCAGCATCGGCCGCGAGACCATCACCCTGAGCCCCGAGGAATCCGCCCGGTGGAAGAAGGCGGTGCAGCCCATCATGCAGGAGTACGTGGATGGCTCCAAGGCCAAGGGATTCGATGGCCAGGCGGCGCTTGACCTCACCCTGAAGGCCCTGGCCAAGTACAGCGCCCAGTACAAGTAACGCAGCGAGGCTTGCGAAGGGGGGCGCGGCCACCGGCCGCGCCCCCCCATCGCACCGACGAGTAGGGCCCGGAAGGGCACCGGCAGCGAAGGGACAACCATGTTGGAACGCTGGATTGACCGCATGAGCGGGGGCTTCAAGAGCCTCAGCGCGGTGTGCTTGGTGGGGATGATGCTGACCACCTGCGCGGACGTGGTCGGGCGCGCGGTGTCCACGCCGATCACCGGGGCGGTGGAGATCGCGGCACTGTTCGCCACCCTGGCCCTTTCGTTTTCCCTGCCCTACGCCCACCGGCAGAAATCCCACGTGGGGGTCGAGATCCTCACCATGCTCCTGGGGGAGCGCGCCCAGGCCGGAGTTCGCGTGTTCACCGGCTTGTTGGGGCTCTTCCTGTTCGTGGTCATCGCCTGGCAGTCGGCTGGTTACGCCACCCAGATGCGTGCCAGCGGCGAGGTGTCGCTGACCCTGGAACTGCCGTACTACCTTGTCATCTACTTCATCTCGGCGTCGTTTGTCGTGCTGTCCCTGGTGCAACTGGCCGAGCTCATCCGGGATGTGGGTTTGGTGTTCGCAGGAAAGGGTACCGATTCATGACTCCCGTGATGGCCGGCCTGGTTGGTATTGCGATTCTTCTCTGTCTGTTCTTCACGGCCATGCCCGTGGCCTACGTCATGGGCCTGGTCGGGTTCCTCGGGTTCGCCTACGTGGTCAATCCCAGTGCCGCACTCAGCCTGGTGGCCCGGGATGTGTACTCGGTGTTCTCCTCCTACGGCCTGACGGTGATCCCCCTGTTCATCCTGATGGGACAGATCGCTTTCAACGCGGGTATCAGCCGGCGGCTCTACGACTGCGCCTTCAAGTGGCTGGGGGGGATGCGTGGCGGACTGGCGATGGCCACCGTGGCGGCGTGTACCGCGTTCGGTACGGTGTGTGGGTCCAGTCCGGCCACCGCGGCGACCATGGCCGTGGTGGGGTTGCCGGAGATGCGGCGTTACAACTACGGCAAGGCTCTTTCGTCGGGGTCGGTGGCCGCAGGGGGGTCGCTGGGCATGCTCATGCCGCCCAGCGTCCTGATGATCGTCTACGGCATTCTCACCGAACAGTCCATCGGCCAGCTCTTCGTCGCGTGCATCCTGCCCGCCATCTACATGACCGCGTGGTTCGTGCTGGCCATCTGGGTCTACTGCAGGCGCTACCCGGAGCAGGGCCCGGCCGGCGAGAGATTCACCTGGAAACAAAAGGCACTGGCCCTGGGTGAGCTCTGGGAAACCCTGCTGATCTTCGGCCTGGTCATGGCGGGGATGTTCACCGGGGTGTTCACGCCCACCGAGGCCGGCGGGGTCGGAGCGTTCCTGATCCTGTTCGTGGCGCTGGTCACCCGGAAGATTGGCTGGGCCGGAGTGGTCAAATCCCTGTACGAGACGGTGCGAACCTCGTGCATGGTGCTCTTCCTGATCGCCGGCGCCATCATCTTCGGCCATTTCCTAGCGGTTACCCGGATTCCCTTCGAGACGGCGAGCTGGGTAGGTGGACTGGACCTGCCCCGGTGGGGCAGCATGACCATGATCATCGCCATCTACCTCATCGGGGGCTGCTTCATCGACGCCATGGCGTTGATCATGCTCACCATACCCATCTTCTATCCCATCGTGGAAGCCCTGGGCTACGACCCCATCTGGTTCGGGGTGATCATCGTGCTGGTGGGGCAGATGGGGGTGATCACACCCCCGGTGGGCATCAACGTCTACGTGGTCAACGGCGTTGCACGGGACATCCCCCTGCAGACCATCTTCCGGGGCGTGATGCCGTTTCTGATCGCGCTGATTCTCGGCACCCTGTCCCTGATCGCCATGCCGCAGCTGGTGACCTTCTTGCCGCGGCTCATGTACTGAGCCCCGTGACAGGGGAGGCGTTCGGTGGCGGCGTGCGCCCGGAGAGTTTCTTTACACACCGCTCCAGTGTGTCCACGGGGAGAGTCTTCTCGGTCCATGCGGGACGGGGTTGTAAACAAACAGCAGGAGGAAACCACACGGGTCGGGGGAAACAGCGGCTCGCCCGTGCCTGACGGGGAAGTCCCGGGCGTTGGCATGACACTTGCGAAACAGGGTTTGTGCGGCCAGTGGGGGTTGCGTGCGCCGTTCCCGTTGCCCACACCGGGGCAGGTAGGAGGCGTCCGAACCCAGGGAGCGGTCAGCTTATGTCACCTGCGCCCTAGGACAAATTGAGTTTGACTCCGGAGCAAAAATAGTTTGGAATGCGCTTCGGTCACGGCGCGCAATCAAACAGCGAGGGTACCCTCTGTTCCAGCAGGCCCTCCGCGGGGTCTGCAAGGCACCCGAGAAGGCACGCTTGAGGGGCTTTCCGGGGCACCTCAGGCCTACGCCAGGAGTCGTCGTGTGCCAGACGCCGCCAAACGGGATACGGGGGTGCCGGAAGACGGGCGCCTGACGCCGCTGGCTGGATCGCTGACGCACCTGCCGTACGCGGTACACGGGTGCAGAGCACAAAACGTTTCGGGCACCGTTCGTGGTGTGCCCCTCGAGGCTATGGTCCTGCTTCCGCCGCTCGGCGCTGCGGCTTCACCACCAGAGAGGAGGTTTATCCGGAGGACAGAACGTAGAGGTTGGAAAACAGAAACCCCGAGACAGCACAAAAGGAGAAGAGATGAAGAGGATTGCCATCGCTGCCGCTTGTTTACTGTTCGCGCTTCCGTCGGTACCGTCTTTCGCCATGGACAGCAACGTGAGTGGGTTCTTCCGGGCCCGCTTCATCATGGCCGATCTGCAAAAGGGCAAGGACAACAACCCCGACACGCTCGTGGACCAGCGGGCCCGCGTCAAGTGGGACCTGAACGTCGACGAGTACATCAAGTTCGTCTACTACGGCGAAGTCGACGTCCAGTACGGCGACGCCGCTTACGCAGGCGGATATCCCAAGGGCGCTTCGGGCCCCGGCACCCGCAACCAAGGCGGCGGCGCCAGTGCCGACGCCGTCAACCTGGAGACCAAGAACCTGTATATCCAGGCGAAGCTCCCGGACACGCCCCTCACCGCCACCATCGGTATCCAGGGCTACGTGGACCACAACGACCTGGCGTTCCTCCTGGGCGACATGGCCGGCGTGCGGATCGGCATGGACTTCGGCGCCCTCCACGGCAACGTGGCCTGGTTCAAGATGGCCGAGGGCGACGACGGGGCCAACCACGCCATCGGCCAGTCCAACAGCGAGGACGACGCGACCCTCTGGGCGACCCAGTGGGTGTACGACGGCCCGGACAAGAAATGGACCGCCAACGCCGACGCCTATTACGCCAACATGAACGGCGCGACCTCCTCCGGCCCCAACCAAGTAGCGTTCAACACCGAGGGCACCGGCGAAGACCTCTACTACCTCACCGTGGGCGGAAAGATGAAACTGGCAGCGGGCGGGATTGGCGGCTGGCTCCTGTACAACACCGGCACCGCCGACAGCGCGGGTGTCGACGGCGGCGATGTGGACACCTCCGCGTTCGCGGCGAGCGTCAACGGGTCCTACGCGTTCGGCGGGTTCAAGACCAATGCGTACGGCATCTTCTTCTCCAGCGATGACGACGCCACCGACAACGACCGTTCGGCCGTGCGCATCCCCTGGGCCACCCACCCCACGCCGGTGGGGATGGCCGTGCCCTTCCCGGCCACGGGGCTGATGATCATGATCTCCGACGGGCTCGGCACCACCTACCACACCGGCTACGGATTCGCGATGGCCGATGGTGCCTACAACGAGTACGGTCTGGCCGCGCTCACCGCCAGTGCCACCTACACCGTGCCCTCCATGCCGAACCTGTGGATCAAGGGTGCGGCCGGCTTCTTCCAGGCCCTGGAAGACGACCGCAAGGCGGACGGGACCAAGCGGGAAGGCAAGAACCTGGGATCGGAGATCGCCGGCCGGGTGGGCTACAAGTTCGGGAAGCTGGAACTCTCCCTGAACGCGGCCTACGCCATGCTCGGCGACTTCTACGACAACTCCGCCACCGACAAGAACGGCGACCCGGCCGACCCGGACGACCCGTACGAAGTGTACGTGGCGGCGAACGTCAACTTCTGAGCCATGACCGCGGGGCAGGCGCGGCGCAGGTTTGCCGCGCCTGCCCTGGAACACCGCCGGTTCGCCCCGCAGGGGTGAGCCGGCCCTGACGCACGGACCCTGCTTGCGCCTCCGGCCCACCGACCCGAACTATTCCTCCGGGTCGGCGGCGCAAGTTTTTTCTTCCCATGCCCCCTTGGCTGCACCGAGGGGCATGCCGAAGCGACGCAGTCGGGTTCACCCAAACGTGCTTTTCTTGCGCCACTGGCCCAACTGACCCAGTCCTATTCCTCCGGGCCAGGGGCGCAAGCTTTTTCTCCGGATGCCTCCCCCGGTTTCGCCCGGGGGGCCACGGTCCGGGCGTGGCTGCCCGTCCCGTGGGCGAGTTTGAGGATCTTCCGGGCGGAGACCCCGTACCGGGTTCGGGCGTTCGGCAGTGGACTCGCGGGCGGGTCCGGCGGAGGCACGGGCACGGCGGCCGTGGCCCCTGTCCAGTGGCCGGGTTCGAGAGCGCGCCACAGGCAGAGGAGTATGCTGTTTGATCTTTCGGCAAACAGGGCAGGTGGTCCCCGGCTTCCACGTCCTGGGCAACCCGCACACCCCGTGCTACTTGCTGGACGCGCCGCGGCCTGCGCTGTTCGACAGCGGCTTCTCGTTCTTGTCGCGTTTCTATGCCGATCACGCCCTGCGGGTTCTCGCCGGCCGCCAGCCCGAAATCCTGTTTCTCACCCACGTCCATTTTGACCACTGCGGCGGCGCCAGCTTCCTGCGCGACGCCTTCCCGGGGTTGCGCATCGCGGCATCGGCTGCGGCGGGGGAGATCTTGGCGCGGCCCCGGGCGCTGGCCTTGATGCGGGACCTCAACGAAGATGCCAGGCGCATGGGGCCGGACATCGGCGTGCCGTCGCCGGCTGTCACGCCGTTCCAGCCGTTCGAGGTGGACATGCTGCTCGGCGACGGCGACGAGATCGACCTGGGCGGCGGCTGCAGGGTTCGGGTCCTCGCCACTCCGGGTCACACCCGCGACTTCCTGAGCTACTACATCCCCGAACGCAAGATACTGATCGCTTCCGAAGCGGTCGGGTGCGCCGACACCTCGGGCAGGATCATGGTGGAGTTCGTCGCCGACTACGACGCGTACCTCGCGTCCTTGCGGCGCCTGAGCGAACTGGACATCGAGGTCCTCTGCCAGGGCCACCTGTACGTGTACCAGGGGCCGGACGTCCGGGAGTACCTGGGGCGCTCCCTGTTGGAGACCGAGCGGTATTGCCGTTGGGTTGGGGAGTTGCTGGACGAAGAAGGGGGCTGTGTGGAGGGGGTGGTCGGGCGGGTAAAGGCTGCCGAGTACGATCCCTGGCCGGAGCCCAAACAGCCGGAGTCTGCCTACCTCCTCAACACTACGGCCCGGGTTCGCGGACTCGCCCGGCGGTCGAAGGGGTGACCGGCGACCGGTCGCTGGAACGGGCCTTGCTCGCTGGCCCGCCGGGGATATGTTGCGGGCAGCGGATACAGCTGCGGGATGGGGCCCTTGCAGCCCGTCGCGCACCGGGGGGAGGTTGGGTGACAGGGTCAAGCGGTTCCCCTGCCGCGGTCGGGTGGGTGGGCTGTCGGCAACGGCGGGGAGCCGGAGCCCTGGCCGCCGAAGCCGTGATCTACGGGAGTTGCTGCAAGGAGTGGCTGGGCCGAGGAGACCCGCAGCCGGCGCGGCGCCGGGTGCCGACCGTGTTTCAGTGGACCATGACGGAGGACCATCCCCATGCTGATCGAGAACTGGCAAACCCTGTCCCCGGAGGACAAGTACGCAGCTCGCATGAAGACCTGGATGGCCGGGTCCGGTCTGGAGTTTGCCACCCCCGCGGCCAAACAGCACTACCAGCAACGGGCCCTGTGGATCCGGGACGCGATCGAACTTCGCAAACCGGAGCGCGTGCCGATCTGCCCCTTCGTCGGCACCTACCCGGCCCGATACGCCGGCGTGACGATGCGGGAGGCGATGTACGACTATGAAAAGCTCGGCACTGCCATACGCAAGTTCCATGCGGACTTCGAACTGGACGGCTATCTGAGCGCGGCCACCTATACACCCGGCCGGGTGCTCGATCTCCTGGACTACAAACTCTACCAGTGGCCAGGCCACGGGGTCGGGGAGGACCAGGGATATCAGACCGTCGAAGCGGAGTACATGCTCGCCGAGGAGTACGACCTCCTCCTCCAGGATCCCACGGGGTACTGGATGCAACGCTACCTGCCGCGGGTCTTCGGGGCCCTGGAGGCGTGGCAGGGGCTACCCGACCTGACGGGCATCCTCGAGATCCCCAACGTCGGCCCCGCCCTGGCCGCGTTCGGCGCGCCGGCGGTCCAGCAGTCTCTCCAGGCGCTCATGGACGCTGGCCGGGTGGCCCTGGAGTGGCGCCAGGCCGTAGCTGCCATCGACACGGAGATCCGGGCCACCCATGGCCTTCCAGCCTTCCGAGGCGGCTTCAGCAAGGCGCCGTTCGACATCATCGGCGACACCCTGCGGGGAACCCGCCCCATGATGTTCGACCTCTTCCGTCGACCCGCCAAGGTGCTGGAGGCGGTGGAGCGGTTCGTGCCCAAGGCCATCGCGATGGGGGTCCGCACCTCCACACTGTCTGGCAACCCCATGGTCTTCATGCCCTTGCACAAAGGGGTTGACAGTTTCATGTCCACCAAGGACTTCGAGAAGTTCTACTGGCCCACCCTGGAGGCGGTTATCCTTGGCCTCATCGAGGAGGGCTGCGTGCCGATGCTTTTCGTGGAAGGTACCTACAACAGCAGGCTCGACACCCTGGCCAAGGCGCGTCTCCCCGAGGGCCGGACCCTGTGGATCTTCGAGGGCACCGACATGCGGGAGGCCAAGGCCAAGATCGGGGGATGGGGTTGCATTGGCGGCAACGTCCCTGGGTCGCTGCTCAACGCCGCGACACCCCAGGACGTGGACCGCTACGTAACCGACCTGCTGGAAGGGACCGCCCACAACGGCGGCTTCATCCTGGGTACCGGCGTATCACTCTCCGAAGCCCGGGCCGAGAACTTCCAGGCCATGATCCAGGCAGGGCGGCGGTACGGAGCCTGACGACCCGACTCCTCCCGTTCGCACGGAGCAACCGACTACTTGGCCGGCAGGCGGATTCCATACTCCCGTATCCGCTTGTCGAGGGTCGGGCGCGAGATATCTAAAATGGCCGCTGCCCGCTTCTTTTCCCCTCCGGTGAAGCCAAGGATATTCTCGATATGTCGCTTCTCGACCTCCCGCAGGGTCTGGACGAGAAGCGGCAGCGGGCTGTCCTCCGGCACACGATCCAGTTCCAGGGCCTCGGGCAGCAGCACGTGGCCCGGCGACATCACGACGGCCCGGCGCAAAGCGTTCTCCAACTCGCGCACGTTGCCGGGCCAGTCGTGCTTGAGCAGGGCATCCATCGCCGGTTTGGGCACGACACGCACCACCTGACCCGTGTCGCGGCGGATCCTCTCCAGGAAGTACTCCACCAGCAGCGGGATGTCCTCCCGACGCTCCCGCAGGGGGGGCAGTTCGATGGTTACTACCCGCAGGCGATAATACAGGTCTCCCCGGAACAGGCCTTCCCCGAGCAGTTCGGCAAGCACCCGGTTGGTGGCGGCGACCACGCGCGCGTCGGCCTTGAGGGTTTCCATGCCCCCCACCCGCTGGAACTCCTTCTCCTGCAGGAACCGCAACAGCTTGACCTGGACATCCGGGGAGATTTCTCCGATCTCGTCCAGGAACAGTGTGCCTTGCTGGGCCAGCTCGAATTTGCCGAGCTTGATCTGATGGGCACCGGTGAACGCCCCCTTCTCATGCCCGAACAGCTCGCTCTCCAGCAGCGCCGGAGACAGAGCCGAGCACGTCACCGGAACGAAGGGTCGGGACTTGTACGCACCGCTGAAGTGAATGGCCCGGGCCACCATCTCCTTGCCGGTGCCACTCTCCCCCTGGATCAGCACGGGTACCGGGGAGTCCGCAACCGCTCCGATCGCCTTGAACACCTCCTTGATGGCGCGGCTGCGGCCGACGATCACATGGGGCCGGTACGGGATGCCGGGGGCGTCGCACAGGGTGACCTCTTCCCGTGACAGGTCCACCATCTCGGCGGCCTTGTCCAGGACGCGCTCCAGTTGCTCCAGATCCAGGGGCTTGCCCAGGTGGTCTACGGCGCCCAGTCGGATCGCCTCGATGGCCGTCTCCATGTCGTCGAAAGCGGTGATCACGATCACGGGCAGGGACGGCCGGGACCGCTGGACCTCGGCCAACACCTCGAAGCCGTCCACCTTGGGCAGGCGCAGGTCCAGCAGCATGATGTCCGCGTCCGCTGCCTTGGCCAGCCCCTGTTCTCCGTCTGCGGCCAACTCGACGGCGTAACCCTCCTGGGTGAGGTGAAGCTCCAAGGTGCGGCGGATCGAGTGATCGTCGTCGACGACGAGAACCTTCTTCATGCCTGAACCGCCTCTCCTGCGGGTGGCCCCCGGCGGGGCAGCTGGACCTTGAAACAGGCCCCCCCGCCGGGGGCTCTCTCGACCTCGATACTGCCCCCGTGCCGGAACACGATGTTCTGCACGATGGTGAGGCCCAGCCCCCCACCCTGCGCTTTGGTGGAGTAGAAGGGATCGAAGATCTTGTCCCGGTCCCCCTTGCGCACTCCCTTGCCCGTGTCCGAAACCAGCAACGAGACGGAATCGATCCGGTCCAGCAGTTCCACGACGACCAACCGCTGCCGGGAAGAGTCTTTCGCTGCGTCCCCCGCGTTCAGTATCAGGTTGAGAAGCACCTGTCGGATCTGCTCGGCGTCGCACCGCAGCACGGAGGGGGCGGTGCGCCACCGGAGCGTGAGGCGCACCCCTTGCTCCTGCAACTGTTTCTCGACCAGGAGGAGGACCCTGCGCGCCAAATCCACCGCGTCCACGCTCTCGATGGCCAACGGGGCGGGGCGGGCAAACCCCATCACGTCGTTCAATAGCCGGTTGAGCCTCTGGATTTCCTCTTCGACGATCCCGAAGTTCTCATCCATGTCGCTGCCGCCGCCGATCCGCCGGCGGATCATCTGCATGTTCATCCGCACCGACGACAGGGGATTGCGGATCTCGTGGACGATGCCCAGGGAAATCCGCCCCAGGGCAGCAAACTTCTTGGCCAGCAGCAGTTCCTCGAACGTGGTTTCGAGTTCCTCTTGGGCGCGGCTCAGGTCCGCGGTGCGGGCCACCACCTTCCGGCTCAGGGACCGGTTCCAGGTGATCAACAGCGCCGTCAGCGCCATCGCGCCGGCCAGGGTCACGCCGATGGAGAGCCCCGACAGGACCTCCTGGCGGTGGAGCACGGAACCCATCAACTCCTCCACCTCCCGCACCGGCGTGCACACACCGATTGTCCACAGGCGATCCCCGACACGCACGGGTGCGTACCCCACGAGCTTGCGGGTGGTCTCTCCGGGAACTGCCGGATCTTCAAAGTCGTACCAGTCCATCCCCGGTTCGCCGCGCTGGGTTCCCTTCAGCAACGCGCGAAGCCGCGGCCAGCGAGAAAGCGCATCCGAGTCGAACGACTGCCCGCTGACACTGCCCCTCGGGTCCACCAGGACGCTGCCGTTCTTGCTGTCCACCAGCCACGCGTATCCGTGCTCCCCGATCCGCACCGAAAGCACATGTCGCCGGGCGATCTCATCGAAATTGATCAGGCCGATGATCACCCCCCGAAACCCTCCATCCTCCCGGTACAGTCCTTTAGCGGCGATGAGAGCTTTGTCACCCCGCAGCAGCCCGCCAGCCATCTCCATGAAGGGGCTCAAGTAGCGGTCCGCCGGACCTGCTTCATCTCGAGCCCACTGGTAGTACTCGCGCCAGGAGTAGTCGCGCCCCAGCGTGTAGGGGTCCTCGGG
Source organism: Deferrisomatales bacterium (assembly GCA_029211085.1). GTDB lineage: Bacteria > Desulfobacterota > Deferrisomatia > Deferrisomatales > JARGFW01 > JARGFW01. The sequence continues at coordinate 40,075 of JARGFW010000005.1, forward strand.
AGCCAGTCCCACGGACATCCCGTTCTGGTCCATTACGGAATACTCGACCAAGGGGGACCCTGTCATGGAGTCGAGGACCTTGCGCATCTCGTCCCGGATGGCGTCTTTCCCGGACAGACTGAGTTCGTGGCCTTCCAGCAGTCTCACCGCCAGGGTCAGGCTGCGGTAGAAACTGTCGAACTGTTCCTCGATCTTGCGCGCGGCTTCCTGGGCCAGTAGCAGTTGTTGCCGGTTGTACTGCTCGAAGTACTTATCGCGGGCCTCAGCACGCAGCGCATGGGTGGCGGATAGGAGGCCGCCGAGTACCAGCACGGTCGCCAGGACACTCCCGGTGAGGATCAGCGCGGATCGTGAAGAGCGGGGACGCCAGACCTTCATGGGGCTCGATCTACCCCGGCTGGCGGGGCCAGACGAAGGGGAGGACAGCGCGGAGACAAGCACTGCGCCTGGGGTGCACCCGATGCAGGGGAGAACCCGGGTTGTCGATGGGAGAGGGACGCAGGTCCCCCCGCTCGCGGCCCTGGCCGCGCCTCACGCAGAGGGGGCCCCTTGCTGCGCGAAATCGATGACGATCTCGTGGTCCCCGCTGGGCAAGATCGAGAACGCGGCGTCGGGGTACTGCTTTCGGAACACATGCAGCATGGAGGCGTTGCTTCCCAACACGACCGCGACGAAGCCCTTGAAACCGTTTTGCCGCGCGATGTCCTGCAGCCTGCCGAGCAGATAGGTGGCGAGCCCCAGGTTCTGGAAATCTTCACGTACCACAAACGCCACCTCGGCACGGCCTTCCTCCGCCGCCGCATAGGTGCCAACCGCTACGATCTCCTGGTACCTGCCCTCCCGGGCCAAACCCACAATGGAGATGTTCTCGTGGTAGTCGAGGTCTGCCCACTGCTGTTGCGCAACCTGGTGTGTGAACAGCTTGATGCGGCGGAAGAAGCGGCTGTAGACGGTCTGTTCCTGCAGCGAATAGAAGAAGTTCCGGTAGGCAAACTCGTCAGACGGCAGGAGGGCCCGGAACTCCAGGGTCTTGCCGTTGCGCAGCGAGAGGGTGCTCTTGTAGCCCTCCAGGAACAGCAGGTCATCGGTGGAGGGCGGGAGTTGATCCGCAAAGATGTAGTGACGTTGCCTGGCGACACGGATCAGCTCCTCCCTGAAATCCGGGTGGGCGATCTGGGCCAGCTCCATCACCCGCTGGTAGATGCTCTTCCCCTGCAGCTCGGCGATGCCGTACTCGGTGACCACGAAGTTCACGTCCCCCCGGGTGGTCGCCACTCCCGCACCTTCGCTCAGGTGGGGGACAATCCTCGAAACGGCGCCGTCTTTCGCCGTCGAGGGCAGGGCGATGATGGAGAACCCGCCCTTCGACATGGAACTGCCGCGCAGGAAGTCCACCTGATCCCCGATACCGCTGTAGAACATGTACCCCAGGGAGTCCATGCACACCTGCCCGGTCAGATCGACCTCCAGGGCAGAACTTATGGAGATCATGTGGTCGTTGCGGGCGATGACGCTGGGGTCACTCACGAAGTCCGACGGACGGAAATCGAACTGGGGATTGTCGTTGACGAAACCGTAGAGTGCGTCGCTGCCCATGCACAGGGAGGCCACCGCCTTACCCGGCAGCAGGGTCTTCCGCTTGTTGGTGATCACCTTCTTGCGAAACAGCGGCAGGAACGCTTCGGTGATCAGCTGGGTGTGGACCCCCAGGTCGTTCTTGTTGTCCATGTACCCCAGGATCGCGTGCGGCAGCCGCCCGAAACCAAGCTGGATCGTAGCCCCGTCATCCACGAGTTGCGAGACGTACATCCCGATCCGCCGTTCCACCTCGGTGTCGGCCGTCTCCGGTACGCCGTTCACCAGCGGCTCGTCGTGCAGCACCAGATAGTCCAGGTCATCGATGTGGACAGCAGTGTCCCCCCAGGTGCGCGGCATGTGTCGATTCACCTGGGCGATGACCAGTTCGGCGTTCTCCATTCCCGCCTTGGTCACGTCCACCGACACCCCCAGGCTGCAGTACCCGAACGCATCCGGGGGACTCACCTGGATCAGGGCCACGTCGAGGCCGATTTGCCGGCTCTGGAACAGCCCGGGAATCTGGGACAGATATGCGGGGAGGTAGTCGATCTTCCCCTCGAACGCCGCCTTGCGCATGACGGCGCTGATGAAGAACAGTTTGAGCGAGAAGTTCCGCACGAACTCCGGGTCGTCCACGAACTCGGCAAGGGTCGAGGAGAGCATCTGGTAGAGCATGATGTCGTGCAGCCCCGGGGATCCGGCCATGGTGCGAATCAGGTGCTGCGGCTCCCCACAGCCCGTGCCCAGGAAGACCCGATTGCCCCGTTGGATCTTTTCCATCACGGCCTCTGCCGTGCGAATCTTGTGCGGGCAATAGGACCGAAACCAATCCACAGGGTCCATCTGCTATCCTCCCGTCCCAGGACGAACCGTCAGTTACAGCGCGCGCTGGGAGGCTAACACGCTTCGTTCCCGTGGCACAGTGCGGACAGGCCGCTATATACCGAAGGTTTGTGCTCCCCAGGAAACACCCCAGGGGAATCCGCCGCGCTTGCCGGCCGGGTCGGGGTCGGCAGCGGAGCGGATACCACGGTGCACGCTGCACGGGCTTCGGAAACAGCCCCATGCCGAGGTCTCACCCCTGCCGAGCGGCGGCCGCGAGATGGTGATGACGTTCCAGGAGGGTGGGGCGGGCGGGTGATCCGGGCCCGGGGGGACGGGCGATTCACCCCTTCACGCCGAGCTTGGCCCGGATGTCTCCACCAAGCGCCGCCTTGTCGAGCTTCCCCGTCTTGGTGTGGGGTAGCTCGGCCACGAACTCGATGTGCTCGGGCAGGTGCAGCACCGCGGTCTTGCGCTGTTTCAGAAACGCGATCACATCCTGAAACGTGAGGGTCACATCCGGCACCGGCTGCACGTAGGCGCACACCCTCTCCCCCAGATCCGGGTCGGGCATCGGCACCACGGCGACGGAAACCACATCCGGATGGTCGCTGATCAGCCGTTCCACCTCGGCGGCGCTGATACTCTCGCCGCCGCGGTTGATCATCTCCTTGGCCCGGCCGGTCAGGGTCACGTAGCCACGCGGGTCGATGCGGGCCAGGTCTCCGGTGCGGAAGTAGCCGTCCACGGTGAACGCCTGGGCGTTCTCCTGGGGGTTGCCGAGGTAGCCGGTGAACACCCCCGGCCCCTTGATCACCAACTCGCCGGGGGTGCCGGCGGGCACGTCCATGCCCAGGGGGTCCACCACCCGGTAGCTGTCATAGGGGCAGGTGGGCTTGCCCACGCTGCCGCACACGGTGTCGAAGTCGTCCTCCCGGCGGCTGATGGTGGTCTGCCCCTCGGTGCCGCCGTAGCCGTTGTAGTAGGTGCAGCCGAGGGCGGCGACCCTGCGAATCATGTCCGGCTGGCTGGCGGCGCCTCCGGAGTGCATCTTCTTCAGCGAGCTCAGGTCGTACTCGGCGAGCTGCGGGTAGTTCACCAGGCGGTTGGCCAGGGTGGGCACCCAGACGATCGCCGAGACCTTCTCCTCCTGGATCGTCCGGCACACCGCCCCCATCTCGGCGGTCTCCAGCAACACCAGCCGGGCGTAGGTGAACACCCCACCGAGAAACCCCTTGCTGAAGGTGAGGTCGTGGCCGACCGGTCCGGCCAGGAGGCAGATGTCGTCGGCGACGTAGTCCCAGGCCCGAACCGCGTACTCCACCCCGCACACCAGGCTATTGTGGGTGCGCGGCACCACCTTGGGCAGGCCGGTGGTGCCGCCGGTGGGCCCCATGTGTGCCACCGCCGTGGGGTCCGGGCGCAGCGCCGCCAACCTCCGGAGTGCTTCCGGGGTGAGCGGGTGGCGCTCGATCAACTGCTCCAGGGTCGGGAGCTCGGCTCCGCTTCCGGCCCGCACCAGGACGACGTTTTCCAGCCCCGGATTGGCCTTGCATACGTCGGCGATGATCGGTCGGTAGTCGACCTTCTCCATCTGCTCCGGCACGATCCAGCCGGTGGCGCCGGTGAGCTCGATCAGGTGGTTGATCTCGTGCTGCCGGTAGCGGTCGATCAATAGCACGGCGACGGCGCCGATCTTCTGTAGGGCGAAGTAGGCTGCCACGAACTCGTTCCAGTTGGGCAGCTGCACCAGCACCCGGTCCCCTGGGCCCACTCCCAATCCCGCCAGGCCCAGGGCCAGGCGGTTGCACTGCTCGCGCGCCTGGCCGAACGTCAGTCGCGTGCGGCCGTCCACGAACGCTTCACGGTCCGGGTAGATGTCCGCCGCCTTGTCGAGCAGGTCGCCCAACGTGAGGCCCGGCCACCAGCGCAGCCGGGTGTAGCGCTCGGCGTCGCTCGGCGCGTAGGGGGTGACACCTGTCAAGAATCCCGGCATGGAAACTTCTCCTTTGACAAAGGGGGTCGACACGGCCAAACTATATCAACATTGACATGGTTATGGCCAACTAATTTTTCAGGGGCGCGTGCCTATGAAGACCACGGACGCCGAGCTGGCCTCGGGTGCGTTCATCAAGTTGTTGCGGGCCAGCAGCGCGGTCTCGGCTCGGGCGCACCGGCCGTTGGCCCAGGAGGGTCTGAGCGAGAGCCAGTTCGGGGTGCTCGAGGCCCTGTACCAGCGGGGCCCGCTGTGCCGGCGTGACCTGGCCGAGAAGATCCTCAAGACCGGCGGCAACATCACCATGGTCGTGGACAATCTGGTGAAGCGCGCCTGGGTGGTCCGCAAGCGCGACCAGGAAGATCGCCGGGTGGTGACCATTCACCTGACCGCTGCGGGCCGGGCGGTGATCGAACGGGTCTACCCGCTGATGGAGAGGTCGATAGCGCGGGAGATGTCGGTGCTCTCGGCGGAGCAGTTGGCGACCCTGTCAACCCTGTGTCGCAAACTGGGGCTGCCCGAACAGTGATCCCAAGGAACCCACCACACGTACTGTGCGTCCCGACGGGGCGACGCAGGGGGTAAGAGCCGGAGGGCAGGATGATGCAGCAAGATGGACAGCGGTGGATGGAACTGACGGTCAACGGCGAGCCGCGGGAGCTTCAGATTGGCGAGCGTCCAGGGCAGATCCCCCCGGCCCAGACCCTGGCGGAGACCTTGCGCAGGACCCTGGGACTGATCGGTACCAAGGTGGGGTGCGATCGGGGTTCCTGTGCCTCCTGCACGGTGCTGCTGGACGGGGAGCCGGTCCTGTCGTGCATGACCCTGACGGTGGACTGCGATGGGCGGCACGTCACCACCATCGAGGGGCTGCCGGACCCGCAGACCGGCGCACTCGACCCGATGCAACAGGCGTTCATCGACCACACCGCGTTCCAGTGTGGTTTCTGCACTCCGGGGATGGTCCTTGCGGCGAAGGCCCTGGTGACCCGGAACCCAGACCCGGGGGAGGAGGAGATCAAGTCGAGCCTCGCCGGGCACTACTGCCGCTGCATCAGTCACTACCACGTGGTCCAAGCGGTGGCGGACGCGGCCGGGAGGGTGCGCTGATGGAACCTGTGCGCCCCCTGCGCCACATCGGCCGAGCCACGCCCCGCAAGGATGCCCGGGCGATCGTCACCGGGCAGGCAGAGTACATCGATGACCTCACCCTCCCCGGGATGCTCCACGGCAAGGTGCTGCGCAGCCCCCATCCCCACGCCTGGATCACCAGCATCGACACCCGGGCGGCGCAGCGCCTGCCCGGGGTGAAGGCCGTCCTCACCCACGAAACCGTGCCGGACTGGAAGACCGGGCTGCCGCGGGTGGTGCCGGTGCTGGACCGCAAGGTACGCTACGTAGGGGACGCGGTGGCCCTGGTGGCGGCGGAGACCGAGGAGATCGCCCGGGCCGCCCTCGAGTTGATCGAGGTGGCCTACGAAACCCTGCCCGCGGTGTACGACATGGACGCCGCCATGGCACCCGGGGCGCCCACGCTGTATGACCAGTTCCCCGGCAACCTGCTGCCCGTGGAGACCAAGATCTTCGGCCCGAAGACCCTGAACCAGGTGGTCTACGGAGATGTGGAGCAGGGGTTTGCCGAAGCCGACCTGATCAGCGAGGGGGAGTTCGGCTACGAGAACATCCCCAACCCCCTGCCGATCGAGCCCCCCGGGGTGATCGTGCGCTGGGACGAACCCAACGCCCTCACCGTCTGGTCCTCGGCCCAGAGCGCGGCGTGGCACCGGTTCATGATGATGGGCAAGATGGGCTTTCCCGAGATCCACGCCATCGCCACCCAGTGCGGCGGAAGTTTCGGCTCGAAGAATTACTCGCCCCAGCCGTTCTTCTACGCGGCGGCCCTGGCCAGGGCCGCCCAGCGCCCGGTCAAGGTGATGTTCAGCAAGGAGGAACAGTTCGGCGCGTTTGTGCTGCGGTTGGGGTCGCGCTTCCGGGGCAAGATCGGCATCAAACGGGACGGCACGGTCACGGCGATCGAGGGCGAGTGGCTGGTGGACACCGGCGCTCTCTCCGACCAGGCCCAGACCCAGATCGCCGTAGGCTGCGGGGAGGTGCAGCTGGTGCTGCGCTGCGCCAACTGGAACCTGAAGCCGAAGCTGGTGGTCACCAACCGGGCTCCCTCCGGCATCGTGCGCGGGTTCGGCGGGCAGGAGCTGGAGAGCTCGCTGCTGCCGGTGTTCATGGAGGCGATCGCCAAGGCCGACATCGACCCCGTGGGGTTCTTCAAGAAGAACTACGCCAAGCCCGGTGACGGCTACCTGTGGCGGGAGGGTGGTTGGTGGGTGTGCCGGGGCCAGGACTACTCCGCCGCCATCGACCGCGGTGCGGAGGTGTTCGGTTGGGGCGAGCAGTGGCGGGGTTGGCTGCAACCCACGGCGGTAGACGGCCGCAAGCGGGTCGGTGTCGGCGTCGGTGTGCACGGCAACGCCGACGTGGGGGAGGATGAATCCGAGGCTTACGTGCGCCTGACCCCGGACGGCGGTGCGGTGATCCACGCCGGCGTCGCGGAGTCCGGCATGGGCCAGCGCAGCAGCCTTTGCAAGATGGTCGCCGAGGTGCTGCACCTGCCCCTGGAGAAGGTCAGCATGACCGCGCCGGACAGCCTGGTGAACCCGTTCGACTTCGGGCTCACGGGTTCCCGGGGGACCTGGGCCCTGGGCGCCGCCGTGACCGCCGCCGCCGAAGACGCCCGGTCCAAACTCCTCGAACTGGCCGCCCCCCTGCTCGAAGCCGACCCGGGGGACCTCGACACCGCCGACGGCGAGGTGTTCTGCAAGGACTCCATGGCCGGCGCCGTACCGTGGCGGAAGGTCATGGGCGTCTTCCACACCTGCACCGGACACGGGACATTCGAGCCCGATTACTCCATGCCGAACTTCATGATGTTGTTCGTCCGGGTGGAGGTGGATACCGAGACCGGGCGGGTGGACCTGCAGCGGGTGGTCGCCGCCACCGACGCCGGGCGGATCATCGACCCGCCGTCCCTGGACGGGCAGATCTACGGTGCCCTGGGCGCGGCGGGGCTGGATACGGCGATCTTCGAAGAGACCGTCGTGGACCGTCCGACCGGCCGCCAGCTCAACATGAACCTGATCGATTACAAGTGGCGCACCTTCGAAGAGTTGCCCAGGTTCGACAACGTGATTCTGGAAACGCCGCTGCCAAGCCATCGCTTCGGGGCGATCGGGGTGGGGGAGATCTCCACCTCGCCGGGTCCCAGTGCGGTGCTGATGGCCGTATCCAACGCGCTCGGGGTGCGGCTCGACGGCTATCCGTTGCTGCCCGAACGGGTGCTGGCGGCTTGGCAATCCGTACAGAACGGAGGGGCGGCATGAAATCATTTGCCCACTGCAACGCAGCGAGCGTCGACAACGCGATCGCGATCGCCGGCGGGAGCGCTGACCCTACCTGTTGGATGGCGGGGGGCACCGATCTGCTGGGGGTATTGAAGGACCAGCTCCTTCCGGACTACCCGGCTACGGTGATCAACCTGAAGACCATACCGGGCCTCGACCGGGTCGAGGAGGACGCGGGGGGAGTCCGTCTGGGTGCCCTGGCGAGACTGTCCACCCTGGCGCGCCACCCCGAGTTGCTGCAGCGATTCCCGGCCCTGGCGGCCGCGGCGGAGTCGGTGGCTACCCCGGAGATCCGCAACATGGCCACCCTGGGGGGCAACCTGTGCCAGGACAACCGGTGCTGGTACTACCGCTACGCCCACCACATGGGTGGACGGATGCTGTGCAAGCGCAAGGGCAGCGGCCCCTGCCACGCCGTGCGCGGCGACAACCGCTACCACGTGGTGATCGGCGGCAAGGGGTGTTTCGCACCCTGTCCCTCCGACATCGCGGTGGCACTCTCGGCCCTGGACGCGTCCTTGGAGATCGCAGGACCCGGCGGCGGTCGCACCCTGCCCATCCACGAGTTCTACACGCCGCTGGGGCACGTTCTGGGGCCCGGAGAAGTGCTGACCGGCGTTCGCGTCCCGGCGCCGGCAGTGGGGAGTCGACAGGCGTTCCGGAAGTTCACCGTGCGCAAGCCGGTGGACTTCGCCGTGGTCAGTGTGGCCGCCGTGGTCTCTGTCGAGGGCGGGCTCTGCCGTGGGGCGCGCATCGTCTTGGGCGGCGTCGCCCCCGCTCCCTGGCGGGCCGAAGCGGCGGAGCGGGCCGTGGTCGGACAGCCCCTCGCCGCCGACAGCGTTGGGCAGGGTGCGGACCGGGTCCTGGAACAGGCCCGGCCGCTGAGCATGAACGCCTACAAGGTGGATATCGCCCGCAGCCTGGTGCGCGAGGTGCTCGGTTCGCTCACCTAGGGGCGGTGCCGCGTAAAGGCGGCGGGTTCGGCCCGGGGGGCCTTCCGGTTCCCCTCCCCCGCCCCTGGCGAAGAGCAGTGCTGCCTCGAAAGCAGGCTAAGCGCCCGCCGCCACTGCCTTCACGGATACGACCGGACAGGGTGCGGTCAAAATCACGAATTGTGCTGTTGAACCGAACAGTAGTTTTCCAACTTTCGAAACTTTACGAACGCCAAGAAAAACAGTTTCAGCGTGCTCGCGAATCGCATAATCAACCAGATTCTCTCCGTCTGTCATGTCATCTGCGGTAATCTTGTTAACACAAACAACGTCAACTCCACTTGGAAAGTCAATTATTCTTGACAATTCATTTCTTAGATCACTGTCAGACAACGATTTATTTTTTGTTGAATCAACACTGCTAGGAACAGATCTAACTATGTGGAGGTTTCCAGAAAGAGCCTTGGCGTACTCTACTGCGACCTTTAACGCTTCTTTGCTTGCTTCAGAACCGTTATAGCATACCATTAGCTTCATAACTCGCATCCTTTCACTGGCTGTGGGGGTCTTTCCCGTTTCAAAAAATTCCCAGCGGATTGACGTTGCCGGGGCATCATAGCAGGGGTTTTGTCTCTCGTCGCCCCCGAGGCGGCAGAGCCTTGCCCCTATCGCGGGTCCCTGTTGGCTTCCGGAGGGAGGCAACGCCCTGGGGCAGACGGTGAAAATTGCCCGGAGCCGTTCGGCGGTTCGGCCAGCGCCTCCGAGCCGTTCCACGTCTCCCCGCATGGTGCTCCGCACCGCGCGCGGGCCTCGTCCCTGGCCCACTGCTTGGCGGTCGCAGTGAAAAACCCGCTGTCGATCCGTTCCTCGAGCAAGGCCAGAGTAGACGGCTGGTTCCAGATGAAACGCTGCACAGCCCGTGCGAAAGCCCTCGGCGCTGAAGCGGAACAACTTGTCGGCGTCCCGGACCACGGACTCGTGAATCGACCGGCTGCCGATCCGAGTGTCGTGGCCGACGACGATGCGCACGATCTCCAGCGTCAATTCCTCCGGACACCGGAGGGTGGAGAGTATCTCCCCCGCCATCTGCGCCCCTTCCCGCTCATGGACCTTGGTCAGTTCCGGATCCTTGACGTTGGGTCCGAAGGCCGCCAGTTGCTGCTCCCCCGGAACGCGGCACCAGCCGATGTCGTGGAGCAGAATGGCGGGAATCGCCACATCCGGGTTCCCCGCCTCCCGCGCCGGGAGTCGGTCGGCGAACTCCCTGGAGATTCGCGTATGGATCTCGTTGTGACGGGTCTGGAGGTGTGGCAGGGCCTGAACCAGAATCTCTTCGAACGCCGCAGGGTCTGAACCCATCGCCGCTTTTCCCAACTTCAACTCCCCACCAGGGCGCGGCACCGGGTCCGCAGGAGTCTATGGCCCACCGCAGCCCTCTGGATCCACCGCAGCGCGGAGCCGTCCACAGCCTTGAGCCCCGTGGCGGGAGTGCCGCCGGCCAGGGGGATCACCTCTCCACCCTGCCAATCAGACGCACAAAGTCCTCTGGTATCTCGGTTTGAAAAGTCATCGGTCTGCCGTGGAACGGATGGACGAACGCAATCGATCGGGCATGGAGGGCAAGCCTCTTGGAAACCGGTCCCTGGTCTCCATATTTCTTGTCCCCGGCAACGGGATGGCCGTTTTCCGCGAAATGCACCCGGATCTGGTGCTTCCGTCCGGTGAGGAGGTGGATGTCCACCAGGCTGAGCCCTGGGATCTCTTTCAGTACCTTGTATTCCGTGTGGGAGAGCTTTCCCCTGGCAGGGTCGAGGGTCGAGTAGACCTTCAGCGCGGCGTTCTCGACCAGATAGGAGGAGATCCGTCCCTCTTTGGGAGTCAGGTGCCCGTGGACGATCGCCAGGTAGTGCTTGTCGGTCTTCCGCCAGTTCTCCTGCAGGAATTTCTTGGCTGCCTCGCTCTTGGCAAACAGGAGTATCCCGGACGTGTCCTGATCCAGGCGATGGACCACATACACCCGGTTTCGCGATTTTGGATTGCCTTTGCGGACGTACTCCCCCAACAGATGGTGGGCCGTTCTCGACTTCTCCCGATCGGTCCCGATGCTCAGCAGCCCGGAGGGTTTCTCCACCACGAGGAGTTCCTTGTCCTCGTGCAGGATGGTCATCCCTCCCAGGCGACGTTGCTTGGGCGGCCGTGTGTCTCTGTTTCGTGGATCCACCGTGCGATCACCTGTTCCTGGGGCCACCGAAGGAACGGTCCGACGATTGGCTACTCTTCCGCCGCCTCCCCTCCGGGTTCGCCTGCGTCTTCCCGGGCCCGGTGCAGACACCGGAAGATCTCGCGGTAGGCCCGTCGATCGTTGGTTCCCTTCGCGGCGTGGGCAGCACGGGAGAGCCGGAGAAGATTCATCCGGTCGACACCCGGAAACCGGCGGACCGCCTCTTCCACCGCAGTCTCTGTCTGGTCGGGGTCGCAGAGGCGGTCCCGGAGAGTCTCCAGGCCCTTGTGGGCCTGGACCTGGTCCCTGTGGATCGCCGCCTGCCCTGACAGGGCGTCTCGCAGGACCTCTGCATCCTGTTCCCTTCTGCGCAGCAGGGAGGCCAATCTCTTGATCTGCCGGTTGCGGGCCCCGTGCGCCGTGGTCCGGATCGCGGAGAGAATCTCCACCTTCAAGTCCTCGGGGGCGGGGAGCGCTTGGTAGGCGGACAGAGGCAGTTCGGCCAACTGCCGGGCCAGGTCCTGGACGGGCTTGTCGGCTCGCTTCCGATCGGATCGGCTCGGGGTGTGATCGGCGTCGGGCTGTCGCATCCGTCTCCCTGGAGAAGGCGGGATGCCTGGAACATCCCGGACCCTGTTGGTACTCCTGGAACGATACAGGGAACTGCGCTTCAGGTCGAGCCAGGCGCAGTACCCTGGAGCCGCCCACCCCGCCTCCACCGGTTTAGGGTGTGCCGCGGCCGTGCCACTTCCAGGCGGTGTCCACGATGGCGTCCAGTTCCGGAAACTCGGGATTCCAGCCCAACACCTCACGGGCGCGTTCGGAACTCCCCACCAGCCGCGCCGGGTCGCCCCAGCGGCGCCTGGCCTCAATCACGGGGATCGGCCGGCCAGTGACCCGCTGGGCGCTGTCGATCACCTCTCGCACCGAGTAGCCGTCGCCGTTGCCCAGGTTGAAGGCCGTGTTCCCGCCGCCGCCGGCCAGGTACTCCAGGGCCTGGACGTGGGCCTGGGCCAGGTCGCTGACGTGCACATAGTCACGAACGCAGGTGCCGTCGGGGGTGGGGTAGTCGGCGCCGAAGATCGCCACGTGGGGGCGCTGGCCGGCGGCCACCTCCAGCACCAGGGGAATCAAGTGGGGTTCGGGGTCGTGGTCTTCGCCGATCTCCCCCGCGGGGTCGGCTCCGGCGGCGTTGAAGTAGCGCAGGCTGACGTGCTTGAGCCCGTAGGCGTCACCGAAATCGGCCAGCATGCGTTCCACCGTCAGCTTAGTGCGGCCGTAGGGGTTGATCGGCCGCTGGGGGTGGTCCTCGGAGATCGGCACCGTGTCGGGCTCCCCGTAGGTGGCGCAGGAGGAAGAGAAGATGAGGGTGTCGCTCTCCACCTCCACCATCGCTTCGAGCAGGTTCAGGGTGTTCGCCACGTTGTTGCGGTAGTACTGGCGGGGCCGTCGCACCGATTCGGCCACGTAGGCGTAGGCGGCGAAGTGCAACACCTGGGAGATGCGGTGCTCCAGGAGAACCGCCTTGATCGCGTCTTTGTCACCCAGGTCCCCCTCCACGAAGGTACCCCACTGCGCCGCCCGGCGGTGGCCACGGCTGAGGTTGTCGAACACCACCGGGTGATAGCCCCGGGCGTGGAGCAGCTTGCAGGCGTGGCTGCCCACGTAGCCGGCGCCACCTGTGACCAGGACGGGAGTACTCATGGGATACCCGGGGTTCGTGGTGCGGGGGCAAGGGAACGGCGAACGGCTAAAGGCGGCTTCTTACCATGAAGGGCAGGGAGGACAGGAAAACGGGCCTCGGAGCGAAAAAGTTCGGGTCCAGGGCTCCCTTCATGCTCTTCATGCCCTTCACGGGGGAAAAAGATCTTCGGTTCTACCCGCTCGCACCAGTCCGCAGCAGGTCGTCGAAGTAGGCGATGGTCTTCACCAGCCCTTCCCGCAGGGGGATTCTCGGTGTCCAGCCCAGGTGCCGCTCGGCCAGGGCGATATCGGGCTTGCGCTGCAGGGGGTCGTCGCTGGGCAGGGGCTCGAAACGGATCTCGGTGCGGGTGCCCACCAGCTCGCGCACCTGTTCGGCCAGTTCCAGGATGGTGAACTCGCCGGGGTTGCCGATGTTCACCGGCCCGATGATCTCATCCTGGTCCATCATGCGGATCATCGCCTCCACCAGATCGTCCACGTAGCAGAAGCTGCGGGTCTGGGAGCCGTCGCCGTAGATCGTCAGCGGGGCGCCCTTGAGGGCCTGGACGATGAAGTTGGAGACCACCCGGCCGTCGTTGGGCAGCATGCGCGGGCCATAGGTGTTGAAGATGCGCACGATGCGCACGTCCACCCGGTTCTGGCGGTGGTAGTCCATGAACAGGCACTCGGCGGCCCGCTTGCCCTCGTCGTAGCAACTGCGGATGCCCACCGGGTTGACGTTGCCCCAGTAGCTCTCGGGCTGGGGGTGCACCGCCGGGCTGCCGTACACCTCACTGGTGGAGGCCTGGAGGATGCGCGCCTTTACCCGCTTGGCCAGCCCCAGCATGTGGATCGCCCCCACCACGCTGGTCTTGATGGTCTTCACCGGGTTGTACTGGTAATGGATCGGCGAGGCCGGGCAGGCCAGGTTGTAGATGCGGTCCACCTCGGCGAACAGGGGGTGGGTGACGTCGTGGCGCAGCAACTCGAAACGCGAGTCGCCAAGGAGGTGGGCGATGTTGGCCTTGCGCCCGGTGAAGAAGTTGTCGACGCACAGCACGTCGCGGCCCCGCGCCAGCAGGGCCTCGCACAGGTGGGAGCCCAGGAACCCGGCGCCGCCGGTGACCAGCACCCGGTGGTCGCTGTGGATCTCGGGGGTATAGATGAAGCGGTTCTGGTCCACCGGGTCGTGGCGAGGGGCGTGGGCCATGGGTTCTCCTGGGGGTCAGGCCACCGGCCGGCGGCCGATGCCGAAGTAGGAGAAGCCCTTCTTGCGCATCTCCCGGGGCTCGTGGAGGTTGCGGCCGTCGAAGATCACCGGGTCTACCATCGCCTCGTGCATGCGCTGGAAATCCGGGCGTCGAAACGCCCCCCACTCGGTGCAGATGGCCAGCGCGTGGGCCCCCTCCAGGGCGTCGTAGTTGGTGGTGCAGTAGGTCAGGCCGGCCCGCTCGCCCAGGGCCCGGCGGGCGGTCTCCTTGGCCACCGGGTCGTACACCCGCACCCGCACCCCGGCGTCGAGCAGTTGCCCGATGATGGTCAGACTGGGTGCCTCGCGCATGTCGTCGGTGTTGGGCTTGAACGCCAGCCCCCACACCGCCACCGTGGTGTCGGCCGGGTTGGTGCCCTCGGCGGCGAAGTGGGCCAGGATCTTGTCGGCCAGCACCGATTTCTGCCGCTTGTTCACTTCCTCCACCGCCTCCAGCACCAGGGGCTGATGGCCAACCGCCTTGGCGGTCTGGATCAGCGCCTTCACGTCCTTGGGGAAGCAGGAGCCGCCGTAGCCCACCCCGGGGAACAGGAACTGGTAGCCGATGCGGCTGTCGGCGCCGATGCCGAGGCGCACATCCTTGACGTCGGCGCCGAGCTTCTCGCAGAGGTTGGCGATCTCGTTGATGAAGCTGATCTTGGTGGCGAGCATGGCGTTGGCGGCGTACTTGGTCATCTCGGCCGAACGCACGTCCATGACGATGATCGGGTGATTGGTGCGGGTGAACGGGGAGTACAGCTCCTTGAGAATCTCGGCGGTGCGCACGTCCCCGGTGCCCACCACGATGCGGTCGGGCTTGAGGCAGTCCTGCACGGCGTTGCCTTCCTTGAGGAACTCGGGGTTGGAGACCACGTCGAACTCCAATTCGATATCCCGGGCGTCCAACTCGGCTTGGATCGCGGCACGCACCTTCTCCGAGGTGCCCACCGGTACGGTGGACTTGGTGACGACGATCTTGAACGCGTCCATGGATTGGCCGATGGCACTGGCCACGGCGAGCACGTGCTGCAGGTCGGCGGAGCCGTCCTCCCCCTCCGGGGTGCCCACTGCGATGAACAACAGTAGATTTTCCGCCACCCCCGTGGCGATGTCGGTGCTGAACGCGATCCGCCCCTCGGCGGCGTTGCGGTCCAGGATCTCCTGCAGCCCGGGCTCGTAGATCGGCAGCTTGCCCTGCTGGAGCCCCTCGATCTTGGCCGTGTCGATGTCCACGCAGGAGACGTCGTTGCCCATCTCGGCAAAGCAGGTGCCGGTGACCAGCCCCACGTAGCCGGTGCCGATGACGCAGAGTTTCATGGGTACTCCCCCAGGGGTTGCGGGCCGCCGACGGGCGGGCCCGGAGAACGGCAACGGGTTGCGCCGGGACGGCCCGGCAGGATCAGCCCTTGGCGCGGAGCTTGGCCACCACCCCGAGGATGCGATCGGCGACCCGGTCCTTGGGCAGGTTGGGTACGCGCACCTCGTCGCCGTCGGCGGTGAGGATCTGCACGGTGTTGGTGTCGGAATGGAACCCGGCCCGCGGGGAGGTGACGTCGTTGGCGACGATCACATCCAGGTGCTTGGCCTCCAGTTTGCGCCGGGCGTTGTCCGTCACGTCAGTGGTCTCGGCGGCGAACCCCAACAGGATCTGGCCCGGGCGCTTGGTGCGGCCCAGTTCGGCGAGAATGTCCGGGTTTGCCTCCAGGTCCAGGGCGCCCGGAGACTCTGCACCCTTCTTCAGTTTCACCGGGTGTGCGGTCACCGGCCGCCAGTCGCACACTGCCGCCACCTTGCAGATCACGGTGGCCGCTGCGGCCTCGGCCATCACCGCGTCGCGCATCTCGCGCGCGGTGGTCACCCGGATCACCCGTGCATCCAGGGGGTCCGGCTGCACGGTGGGGCCGCTTACCAGGGTGACCGTGGCGCCGCGGCGCACCGCCGCCCGGGCCAGGGCGTAGCCCATTTTTCCGGAAGAGTGGTTGGACACGAAGCGCACCGGATCGATGGGCTCCAGGGTCGGGCCGGCCGTGACCAGTACCCGCTCACCGGCCAGGTCCTTGGGGGTGAGCATGATCTCCAGGGCTTCCAGGATCGTCTCGGGCTCGGACATCTTGCCGCTGCCGTGCACCCCGCAGGCCAGTTCGCCGGGCACCGGGCCCACGGTGTGGTAACCGTCGGCCAACAGGCTGGCGATGTTGCGCTGCATCGCGGCGCTCTCCCACATCACCACATTCATCGCCGGGGCGAACAACACCCGCACCCGGGTGGCCATGATCATGGTGGAGAGGAAATCGTCGGCGATGCCGTTGGCCACCTTGCCCAGGATGTTGGCGGTGGCCGGCGCCACCACGATGGCGTGGGCCCGATCGGCCAGGGCCACGTGGCCGATCTCGGAGCCGTGGAACAGTTCGAACAGTTCGTGGGTGACGGAGTTGCCGGAGATGGTCTGGAAGGTCAGCGGGGTGACGAACTGGGTGGCATTATTGGTCATCACCACGTGCACGTTGGCGCCGCGACGGGTGAGTTCGCGGCACAGGTACACACTCTTGTAGGCGGCGATACCACCGCTGACCCCGAGGATGATCTCCCGATTGCGCAGCATGGGAGCCTACTGGAAGAACGGGTTGGTGCGTTTTTCGACGCCCACGGTGGTAGCCGGTCCGTGGCCCGGGTACACCGTGGTGGCATCGCCCAGGGTGAAGATCTTTTCCCGCACCGAGCGCAACAGGGTCGCGTAGTCGCCACCGGACAGGTCGGTGCGGCCGATGGAGCCGGCGAACAACAGATCCCCTACGAATACATGGTCGTCGATGTGGTAACAAACCGACCCCAGGGAGTGGCCGGGGGTGTGCAATACCTCCAACTGCAGGCCGCCGAACACGATCGTGTCCCCCTCCACCACGTAGTGGTCCGGATCCGGGGCCTGCTGTACCTGTACCCCGAACATCGCTCCCTGGTTGCTCATGTTCTGCACCAGGGGCAGATCGTCCCGGTGCATGTGGACCGGGGCGCCCACCGCCTTCTTGAGTTGGGCCAGTCCCTCCACATGGTCGAAGTGGCCGTGGGTGGCTAGGATCGCCACCGTCTTGAGACCGGCGGCCGCCAGGCTGCGC
Source organism: Deferrisomatales bacterium (assembly GCA_029211085.1). GTDB lineage: Bacteria > Desulfobacterota > Deferrisomatia > Deferrisomatales > JARGFW01 > JARGFW01. Next base: position 57,085 of record JARGFW010000005.1, read on the forward strand.
ACGATGACCGGCACGTCGCCGCCCGGGTCGATGACCACTGCCTCCCGGGTCTGCTCGTCGCCGAGGATGTAGCAGTTGGCCTGGATCATGCCGACAGGGTGGGTCTGTAGGATCACGGTGGCTCCGTCTGTACGGGGGCGGGTCGGCACCATCGGCGGGTTGGGCAGCCGCGGCGCCTCCCCTTCGAGGAGAGGCGCAAAGTATAGGCAGGATTGGGTTTTGCGGTCAAGAACACCAGCATGTGTGCGGCGGGCGCCTCCGGGCCGCCCGCGCCGAGAGTCTCGGCGATCCGTCCCCCGATTGTCTGGGGCATTGGCCACGGTACTCACCGCGAAACGTCGGGCGATTGGACACATCCGAGGCGGAAAGCCGTGTGGGGAGGCGAGGGCATGCCACGGTGGACGAGTCGCCCCGAAGTCTGGAAGCAGGTTTGTGCTGGGGCCCTGCTGGTCAGCACGGTCGCCGGAGGGGCGGGCATGTTGCCCGGCCTAAAGGCCGTCTTCTTGGTTTTCGGGGTCCTCGTATTCGGAGTAATCTGCGTGTTTGTGGTCCTCGGTGCCGGTGCCAGGGGGGCGTCCCGCCGGGTCTGAGCCGGACCTTCTTGGTGACCTCTGCAGGAAGAAACCGCTAGTTGGCGTTGCGTTGCGGAAGGAATGCTGCACCGGATATCGACCGGGCTGAGGGCCCCGCTCCGCCCCGAACCGGTGCGGACACCACTCGGGGGCAGGGGCCTTCTGCACCCTGTGTCGAACCCCTAGACCCCGGTCAGCAGAGAGGAAGCAGAGCATGCCCCTGTACGAGTTCGAAGGCCTCACGCCCTCCGTCGCCCGCGATGCCTACGTGAGCGAGACCGCCGTCCTGATCGGCGACGTGCGGATCGCCGCCCGCGTATTCGTGGGACACGGAGCGATTCTCAGGGCCGACTACGGAACCATCCTGATCGACGAGGAGTCCGCGATCGAGGAGGGTGCGATCCTCCACATCAACCCGGGTGCGACCTGTCACCTGGAGCGTAGGGTGACCGTCGGACACGGTGCAAAGCTCCACTGCCCCCGGATCGGCGCCGAGGCCGTCATCGGCATCGGAGCCATCCTCTCCTTCGGCGTGGAGGTAGGTCCGGGAGCCATCGTCGCCGAAGGTGCAGTGGTCCCCAACGGCACGGTCGTGCCGGAGGGCATGATCGTGGCGGGAAACCCGGCACGTCCCATCGGGCCCGTATCCGCCGAGCATCGGGCCTTCTGGACGAACGGCAAGGACCTCTACGTTGACCTGGCGCGGCGTTACCCGGCCGGGCTGCGCCGCCTGGGGTGAGGAGCGAGGAGAGGCTGCGGCCCCGGGCGCCCCGGAGCAGAAAGGACTCCCATCCGCGAAGAACATTCTGGGATGCCTTGGCTAGCCACTGGCGCGCCGAGTCGACGAGCCGGTGCGTGACGCACGCTCTGTCTTGGTGCAAATAGGCGTCGGGCCGATCTAGCGAGGCGTCTCCGCCAGGTCCCTTGCCGCAGGGGGGCCCTACAGTCTGCGGCCCGGCGGCCGATCTGAACCCAGGGCGCGGACCGCTGGCTGGCCGCCGAGGGGTTCTGGTACACTCCGCAACTGTTTTCCGCTGGGTTTCCTGCACGGGAAGGGGGATCGATGGGGCGCATCCTGGTGACCGGAGCGGCCGGGTTCATCGGCTACCACGTGGCCAGCCGGTTGCTGGAGCGTGGCGACCGGGTGACCGGCTGCGACAACCTCAACGCTTACTACGACGTCTCCCTCAAGGAGGCACGCCTGGCGCGGCTACGAGGGCGGGACGGGTTCGTGTTCCACCGCGCCGACCTGGCCGATCCCGCGGCCCTGGATGCGGTGTTCACCGACGGGCCGTTCGACGCGGTGTGCCACCTGGCGGCCCAGGCCGGGGTGCGCTACAGCCTGGAGAACCCGCGGGCCTATGCCCAGTCGAACCTGGTGGGTTTCCTGGAAGTCCTGGAGCAGTGCCGCCATCGGGGCACCGGCAACCTCGTGTACGCCTCGTCTTCCTCCGTATACGGGGCCAACCAGAAGGTGCCGTTCGCCGAGACCGACCGGGTAGACCGGCCGGTGAGCCTCTACGCAGCCACCAAGGTGGCCAACGAGCTGATGGCGCACACCTACCACCACCTCTATGGAATGCCGGTGACCGGGCTGCGCTTCTTCACGGTGTACGGCCCCTGGGGCCGGCCGGACATGGCCCTGTACGGGTTCACCCGCAAGATCCTAGCCGGGGAGCCGATCGACGTGTACAACCACGGTGATATGGAGCGGGACTTCACCTACATCGACGACATCGTCGCCGGGGTGGTGGCGGCCATCGATACCCCCCTGGGCTGCGAGGTACTCAACCTGGGCAACTCCCGGGCCGAGAACCTGGAACATTTCATCGAAGTGCTGGCGACCGCCCTGGGGGTGGCGCCGCAGAAGAACTACCTGCCGATGCAGCCCGGCGACGTTCCGCGCACCTTTGCGGATGGGGAGAAGACCCGGGGCCTGCTGGGTTGGGCGCCGACGACGTCGATCGAGACGGGGATCCCCCGTTTTGTGGAGTGGTACCGGGAGTACCACTCGGTATGACCTGTAACCGACCTTCTTGAAGAGGGGGAACCCGATGGAACAACGGCTTCGACAGATTGTAGATGGCACCGACACCCTGGCTGTGGTGGGCCTGGGCTACGTGGGCCTGCCCCTGGCGGTGGCGTTCGGGCGGCGCTTCCCGATCGTCGGCTTCGACATCGCCGAGAAGAAGATCGCGCTGCTCAAACAGGGGGTGGACCCCACCGGGGAACTGACCTGCGACGAGGTCCGGGCCGCCGACATCCACTACACCAGCAATCCCGGGGAACTGCGCCGGGCGAAGTTCATCGTGGTGGCGGTGCCGACCCCCATCGACAACCACAAACAGCCCGACCTGCGGCCCCTGATCTCGGCGTCCACCGCGATCGGCAAGAACCTCACCCCGGGCACCACCGTGGTGTACGAATCGACCGTGTTTCCAGGGGTCACCGAGGAGGTGTGTGGCCCGGTGCTGGAACGCGAATCGGGCCTGGTGTGCGGCCGGGACTTCAAGCTCGGCTACAGCCCGGAGCGCATCAACCCCGGCGACCGGGAACACACCCTGGAGCGCATCGTCAAGGTGGTGTCGGGCCAGGATGCGGAGACCCTCGAGTTGGTGGCCGGGGTTTACGGACTGGTGGTGGACGCAGGCGTGCACCGTGCCCCTACGATCCGCGCCGCCGAGGCCGCCAAGGTGATCGAGAACACCCAGCGCGACCTGAACATCGCCCTGATGAACGAGCTGTCGGTGATCTTCACCCGCCTGGGGGTGGAGACCCGTGACGTGCTCGCCGCCGCCGGCACCAAGTGGAACTTTCTGCCCTTCACCCCGGGGCTGGTCGGCGGCCACTGCATCGGCGTGGATCCCTACTACCTGACCTATAAGGCCGAGGAGGTGGGCTACAAGCCCCAGGTGATCCTGGCCGGCCGGGCGATCAACGACGGGATGGGCAAGTACGTGGCCGAGAGCGTGGTGAAGGGACTGATCCGCTGCGGCAAGGCGGTGAAGGGCAGTCGCGTGCTGGTGCTCGGCCTGACCTTCAAGGAGAACGTCTCGGACCTGCGCAACTCCCGGGTCAAGGACGTAATCGACGAACTGCGGGAGTACGGGGTGGAGGTGCTGGCCCACGACCCCATGGTGGACCCGTCCGAGGCTGCCGAGGAGTTCGGTCTGCGGCCGGTGCCCCTGGAGGGCCTGGCCCCCGTGGACGGGGTGGTGGCTGCGGTGAGCCACTCCGCGTTCGGCGAGTTGAACCTGTCGGCCCTGGGTGGACTGCTGGGCGGCAACGGCGCCAAGGGGGTGCTGGCCGACGTGAAGATGCGCTACGACCGCGCCGCGGCCGAGGCCCTGGGCATCCATTACTGGTCCCTGTGAGCGAACGGAACCCCCAAAGGAGGTCGCTGTGGCCCGCTACCTGATCACCGGCGTCGCCGGATTCATCGGCTCCAACCTGGCCGAGGCGCTGCTGGCCGCGGGTGAGAGTGTTCGAGGCCTGGACGATTTCTCCACTGGCCGCCGGGAGAACCTGGAGGGGCTGGACGGCCTGGAGTTCGTCGAGGGTGACATCCGTGACCTGGAAACCTGCCGGGCCGCTTGCGGCGGCGTGGACTTCGTGTTGCACCAGGCGGCTCTGGGCTCGGTGCCACGCAGCATCGCCGATCCCATCACCTCCAACGCCGCCAACGTCACCGGCACCTTGAACCTACTGGTGGCGGCCCGGGACGCCGGGGTGCGTCGGCTGGTGTTTGCGGCCAGTTCCTCGGCCTACGGCGACACCCCCACCTTGCCCAAGGTAGAAACCATGCCGGCCCGGCCCCTGTCGCCGTACGCCATCACCAAGTACGCCGGTGAGGAGTACTGCCGCACCTTCACCGCCCTGTACGGCTTCGAGACCGTGGCCCTGCGCTACTTCAATGTGTTCGGCCGCCGCCAGGACCCCCACAGCACCTACGCCGCGGTGATCCCGAAGTTCGCCTCCGCCCTGTTGAAGGGGCAGGCGCCGGAGATCCACGGCGACGGCGAGCAGACCCGGGACTTCACCCACATCGCCAACGTGGTGCAGGCGAACCGGAAAGCGTGCCAGGCTCCGGCGGAGGCCTGTGGACAGGTCTACAACGTGGCCTGCGGGGAACGCATCAGCCTCAACCGCCTGTACCGGCGCATCGCCGAACTGCTGGGCAGCGATGTGGAACCCCACTACGGCCCCCCGCGTCCGGGGGACGTGCGGGACAGCCTGGCGGACATCGAAAAGGCTCGGCGCCTGCTCGGCTACGTGCCGACCCACACCGTGGAACAGGGTCTGGCCGAGGCGATCCAGTGGTATCGGGAGAATCTGTGAAGGCGGTGAACGGTGAATGGTGAACAGTGAAAAGGAAAGCCCTGAGGCGGAAAAGCCGGAAGCCTCGGACGTAGAAGCTATGGTGGGGAGTTCGAATTCGCCTTTCCTGTTCACCGTTTCCTGATCACTGGTCACCCAAGAGGGGTACCTAACCATGCGCGCAGTGATTCTCGCCGGGGGCAGCGGCACCCGGCTGTGGCCCCTGAGCCGGGCACAGATGCCCAAGCAGTTCCTGCCCCTGGTGGGGGAGGGGAGCCTGTTCCAGGAGACGGTGGAGCGGGTGCGGTCCCTGGTGGGAGACGACGTGTGCGTGGTCACCACCGAGGAGACCCGGTTCCTGGTGGCGGCGCAGCTCGCCGCCCTGGGCATCGACCCGGAGGGCAAGGTGATCAGCGAACCCGCGGGACGCAACACCGCCCCGGCGATCGGCCTGGCGGCGTTGGCCGCCGACCCGGACGAAGTGCTGCTGGTGCTGCCCTCGGACCACGCCATGACCGCGCCGGCGGTGTTCCAGGACGCTGCCCGACGGGCCGCGGCGGTGGCCGATGCCGGGCTGCTGGTTACCTTCGGTATCGCCCCGTCCAGTCCCGAGACCGGTTACGGCTACATCCGCATGGGGGTGGCCCTGGAGGAGCACGACGGCTTCCGGGTGGTGGAGCGGTTTGTGGAGAAGCCCGACCGGGAGACCGCCGAGGACTACCTGGCCGACGGCGGCTACGTGTGGAACTCGGGCATGTTCGCGTTCCGGGCCGGGGTGTTCCTGGAAGAGCTTTCCCGCCACGCCTTGGAGGTGTTCAGCGGGCTGGAGCCCCTGCGTGGAGTGGTGGTCGCCGGGAACCCGGTGCCCACCGCCCAGTACGAGGCTCTGCCGAAGATCTCCATCGACTACGCGGTCATGGAACGTTCCCACCGGGTGGCCGTACTGCCGATGGACCCGGGCTGGTCCGACCTGGGTAGCTTCGGCGCCCTCTGGGAGGTGCTGGGTCGCGACCCGGATGGCAACGCGGTGCGGATGTCGGGAGGCGGCGAGGCCGTGCTGGTGGACGCCCGCCGCAACCTGGTTCTGGGTGGAGAGCGGGTGGTGGCCCTGGTAGGGGTGGAAGACCTGGCGGTGGTGGACACCCCCGACGCCCTGCTGGTGGCCCCGCGCGAGCACTCCCAGGAGGTACGCCGGGTGGTGGAGCACCTGCAGGCCACCGGCAGGCCCGAGGCGGATGTGCCCCGCACCGTGCCGCGCCCCTGGGGGGCCTACACGGTGTTGGAGGAGGGGAAGGATTACAAGATAAAGCGCATCCAGGTGCACCCCGGTGGCAGGCTGTCCCTGCAACTCCACCACCGCCGCAGCGAACAATGGGTGGTGGTGGCCGGCACGGCCCGGGTCACGGTGGACGACCGGGTGCTCGACCTGGCGCCGGGGCAGGGCGCCGAGATCCCCGTCGCCGCGCGCCACCGCCTGGAGAATCCGGGCCGGGAACCGCTGCAGCTGATCGAGGTGCAGAGCGGCGCGTATCTGGGGGAAGACGACATCGTGCGACTGGAGGACGACTACGGCCGGGTGGGGCGCTGACGATTCCGCAGGACAGCGGAATCGCACGGGCCGCAGGCCCGCCCGGAGGGCGAGCCCCA
>JARGFW010000005.1:63720-68587 GCA_029211085.1 Deferrisomatales bacterium
CCCGCCCGGAGGGCGAGCCCCAGGAGGGGGCGAGTGACGGTCCGCAGGACAGCGGAATCGCACGGGCCGCAGGCCCGCCCGGAGGGCGAGCCCCAGGAGGGGGCGAGTGACGGTCCGCAGGACAGCGGCCGCTCCAGCACCTCGGTGTGCCCGCGGCACTCGTCCCTCCGTGGACAGCGGCCGCTCCAGCACCTCCGTGTGCCCGCGGCACTCGTCCCTCCGTGGACAGCGGCCGCTCCAGCACCTCGGTGTGCCCGCGGCACTCGTCCCTCCGTGGACAGCGGCCGCTCCAGCACCTCCGTGTGCTCGCGGCACTCGTCCCTCCGTGGACAGCGGAATCGCACGGGCCGCAGGCCCGCCCGGAGGGCGAGCCCCAGGAGGGGGCGAGTGACGCGCCGGGCACTGGCTCTTCGCGACGGGGGCCTAACCTTCGTGCCCATCCCTGCCGATGAGGGTAGGAAACCAGCTGCCACAACGGAGCGGGAATGGAAATTCTTCCGCTGGGGGTCGGCGAAGCATTCGCCAAGACCCTCTTCCAGACCAACTACTTTGTACTCCCTGCCGACGGAGAGCCGTTCCTCGTCGATTTTGGGTACACCGCCCCAAGGGCCCTGGCCGCCTGGGGTATCGCCATGGAGTCGGTGCCGCGGGTGCTGGTGAGCCACCTCCACGCTGACCACATCGGCGGGCTCGAGGAACTGGGGTTCACCGGGGCGTTCCTGTGGGAAGACCGCGCCCGGCTCTACGTGCCCGAGAACCTGTTGCCTTTGCTGTGGGACCACTGCCTCAGCGGCGGCATGGGCCAGCGCCTGCGGCAGGCCGACGGCAGCACCCGGGAGGCCGCCCTGGACACCTACTTTACGGTGGAGTCCGTGGCCCCGGGGGCGGAACTGCAGTTCGGCAGCGTCACGGTGCGCCCCTTCGCGACCCCCCATGTGCCCGGCCGCTTCAGCTGGGGTTTCCATCTCCACGACCGGGGCACCGGCGGCACCGTGATGCTGAGCTGCGACTCGTGTTTCAATAGGGCCAACGTGGAGAGCTACGGTGCCGACGCCGATGCCGTGTTCCACGACTGCCAGTTGCGCAGCAACGGCGCCCACATCCACGCCACCCTCGACGAGCTGCTTACCCTCCCCGATGCTTGGCAGAGGAAGATCCTGCTGGTGCACTACGCCGACGATTGGCAGGGGTTCACCGGCAGCGCCGGGTCGATGCGCTTCGCCCGGCAGGGTGAGCGGTACCGTTTCTGAAAGGGACGTCCCGCCGCGCCGCAGACGCCGGTGCCCCCCCCCCACGTGTTTGCCCCCTACGCCCGGTCCCTGGCGATCAGAGCTGCCCCCAGGGCGCCGACCGTGTCCGGCTCGGCCGGGACGGCGATCTCGCAACCCATCATCCGGGTCAACGCCCGGAGTACCCCGCCGTTGCGTGCCACCCCGCCGGACATGGCCACAGGGAGGCCCGCGTAGTCGAGGGCAACCCGCTTGACCAGGGACACCGTGCGCGAGGCGATGGCGCGGTTGAGGCCGCTGACGATCTCTCTGACCGCGACACCCTGGGCGATCAGGGAGACCACCTCGCTTTCGGCGAACACGGTGCACATGCTGCTCAGGGTCAGGCCGTCCCGAGCGCCGTGGTCGAGTTCGCAGAGCTCGGTGATGTCCACCTGGAGGGCGCGGGCCATGGCTTCGAGAAAACGTCCCGTGCCGGCGGCGCATTTATCGTTCATGGCGAAATCGGCCACGCTCCCCTCCGGGTTGAGGAGGACCGCCTTGCTGTCCTGCCCGCCGATATCGATCAGGATCCGGGTCCCCGGACAGCGCACCACCACGCCCCGGGCATGGCAGGTGATCTCGGTGACCGCAGCGAGCCGATTCTCGACCCGATCCCGGCCGTAGCCTGTGGAGACCGTCGCCGCGACATCCCCCGCGGCGATGCCGGCGGCGTCGAGTGCTTCCCGTCTGGCCCGTGAGATCGCCTCTTGATTCTTCGCCCCCGTGGGGACGACGGCAGACCCCAGCACGGCTGCATCGCCGTCGATGACCACGGCGTCGCAGGAGAGACTGCCGATGTCGATTCCCAGGTAGTACGGCATGGCGCGACCCCTCTTCATGACTGGAGCGTGGGATGCACGGGATGGGGTGCCGGGGAACTCCATCCCGCCCGGTGGCGGGAGTCTCACCCCCGGGCAGGCGCCGGCACACCGACTCGCCGCCACCGGTGGGATGGGCTGGAACAGGCGCGATCCCGTGCAGCAGCCGTCGCCCACCACCCGCACCCCACAGGATCATGAGTACGGGGAGGTAGGCTGGGCGGGCGTGCTCCACGCCGGCTGCGGCCCTGCGAGGTTTCCGTGCCGAGGTGATGTGGAGCGCCACCCTGGACATCAGGTAGAAGGGGCAATCGAGAAGCTCTGGGAGGGGCATGGACGCACCCGGCAGGGCTATGGTGGATACGTATTATACGTGCGCGCAATATGTGTTCCAGCAGAAAGGCGTTTCCCGGGAACCGGTCGTCTCGGGACGGCCACCCCTTGGTTCCATTGGGCTTCCCGGCAGGTACCCAGGATTTGACCGGGGTGCCCGAACACACCGAAACTGGCTCGGAGAGACCCTGTCGGATCAGGTAGGGTGCGTCTGCTCCCTCGCTGTCAGGGGCTCACGACTAGGGAGCTCCCAGGTTTCCCCTTTTTTCCCGGTGACCGCGTGACCCAGCCCCGCAGCATCCTGCATGTGGACATGGACGCGTTCTTCGCGTCGGTGGAACAGTTGGACCATCCCGAGTACCGGGGGTGCCCGGTAATCGTTGGTGCGGACCCGCGCCAGGGGCGGGGCCGCGGCGTGGTGGCGGCGTGCTCCTACGAGGCGCGGGGGTTCGGTGTGCACTCCGCTTTGCCCATCAGCCAGGCCTGGCGGCGCTGCCCCCACGCGATGTACGTGCGGCCCCGAGGGAGCCGCTACGGCGAGGTGTCGCGGCAGGTTTTCGAACTGCTCGGCCGCTACACCGATTTGGTGGAGCCCCTGAGTATCGACGAGGCGTTCCTGGACGTCACGGGTTCCGGCAAGCTCTGGGGAGACGCCGAGAGCATCGGCCGCGCCCTGCAGGGGGCGATCCGCGACGAGCTGGGGCTGGAGGCGTCGGTGGGGATAGCCCCCAACAAGTTCGTCGCCAAGATTGCCTCGGATCTGGAGAAACCCCGGGGATTCGTGGTGGTTCCGCCGGAGCGGGTGGCGGGGTTTCTGGCGCCCCTGCCGATCACGAGGTTGTGGGGGGTGGGGCCGAAGACCGCCGAGCAGCTGCGGCGGCTGGGACTGACCACCATCGGCGCGATCGCCGCATGGCCCGCGGGCGCCCTGAAGTCTCGGCTGGGAGAGATGGGGGAACACCTGTGGCATCTCGCCCGGGGTGAAGACTCGCGGCCGGTGGTGCCGCATTCCGAACCGAAGTCTCTGGGCTGCGAGACCACCTTCGATGCCGACCAGCGAGATCCGGCGGTGGTGCGCAACACCTTGCTGGCTCTCAGTGACCGCTTGGCGTCCCGGCTGCGGCGCCGGGGCCTGCTGGCCCAGGGGCTTAGTTTGAAGTACCGCGATGCAGGGTTCCACACCTGGACCCGGGCGGTGCGGCTGGTTGAGCCCACCGAGTTGGCCGAGGATCTGCACGGCGCCGCCCTGGAACTGTTGGAGCGGGTGCCGGACCGCAGCCAGGCGGTGCGGCTGCTGGGGCTGTCGACCACCGGTTTGGTCCGCCGTGCCGCGGCCCCGGCTACCCAACTGGGGCTGTTCGTCGCCGACACCCGGCCCCGGCGGGCCCAGCTGGCTCACTCGGTGGACGCCCTGCGGGAGCGCTTCGGCCGCGATGCCGTCGTGCGCGCAGCCTTGCTGGAAATGGATGGGGATGAAAAGAAGCGGTGACGCCGGGTCAGCGGTTGTCGACCCGAATCTCCACCCCTCGGTCCGTGGTCGGCGCCGCCTCTTGGCTGCACGACTGCATACTCCCGAGGAAGAGAGCCAGAGCCCCCGCCAACACGATGGCGTAGCCGAGTGGAAACCAGAAAGGGCGAAGTGTGCGGCGCACCCTGCGCCGGACCATTTTCATCACGGAAGGGACTCCTCAAGAACGCGGGGTTTCCCCCCGTATCGGGTCGGAGGGCTCGGCACTTGAGCGGGTACCCTGCCAACGCGTAGAACGCGAAAGCATGCGGGGAAAGGAGCGGAGATGCCAGTGATTGACGGGGAGACCTGTGTCCGCTGTGGTGCCTGCGTGGCGGTCTGCCCTCGGCGCCTCCTGTCTCCGACGCAGGGTGGACCACCCGAACGGAGCCGAGACTGGGAGGAGCACTGCCTGCATTGCGGACACTGCGCAGCGGTTTGTCCGACCGGGGCAGTCGGTCTGGAGTCGGGGTCTCTGGGAGAGGCCGTGCCGCAGGAGGTGTCCCCCGGGGAAGTGCTGGGCTGGCTGCGAGCGCGGCGCTCGGTGCGGCAGTACCGGGCACATCCCGTGCTCCGGGAACGTGTGACAGAGCTTCTCGAGGCCGCACGTTGCTCCCCCACGGGGCACAATGCCCGCGAGGTGGGCTGCGTGGTGCTGGCGAGCCAGCAGGCGCGGGAGCTTCTGGCGCGTGACGTCTGCACAGTGTACCGGCGCCTCGGGCGCGCCCTGGAGAACCCTATCCTGCGGTGGGTGCTGGTGCTGTGGACGGGCACGGCGAGGGTGCGGGAGTTGCGGGAGGCCTTGCCGGGGCTGCGTTGGGCCGAGGAACAGTTTCGGGCCGGGCATGACCCCCTGTTCCACCACGCCCCGGTGGTACTGGTTCTCCACGCGCCTCCGGCGGAGACGGCGGAGGCGGACTGTGCCCTGGCCGCCGGCC
>JARGFW010000441.1 GCA_029211085.1 Deferrisomatales bacterium
ATACCTGAGCCCATGCCGGAGCCCGAGCAGACCCGACAGCGCGCCCTGGAGCTCCAGTTCGTCGATCCGGCCGCCCTCGACGAGGCCCTGACCCGCTACCGCGGGGGCGGGGGCGCGAACGGCGCCTCCTTCGCGAGCTTCCTCCTCCAGGAGGGCCTGGTGGGGCTGGAGCAGTTCCAGGCCCTCGAGCCGGCGGCGGCCCTGGACGTGCCCCCCCAGCCCCAGGGGCGGGTGAGCGACTACGCCGGCATCTTGCCGGCGCCCCAACGGCAGCTTCTCGAACAACGGCTCCAGCAGATCGAAGACGCCACCTCGAACCAGTTCGCCGTTGCCCTGTTCCGCAGTCTCGAAGGCGACAGCCTCGAGGCTTTCTCGATCCGCCTCGCCGAGGCCTGGAAAGTCGGCCGCGCGGGGCGGGACAACGGGCTGTTGCTGCTGGTCTTTGTCGAAGACCGCCAGGTCCGCATCGAGGTGGGCTACGGGCTGGAAGGCGCGATCACCGACGCCCTGGCGGGCCGCGTCATCCGCGAGATTTTAGCCCCCCACTTTCGCGCCGGAGACTATGCGGGCGGACTGCTGGCCGCGGTGGACGCCCTCGACCAGGCCAGCCGGGGGGAGTTCACGGCCCTGCCGGATTCCCCCAACGCCCCTTCCTCCCGCCCCGGACTCCCCGTGTTGCTGATCTTCTTCGTCCTCGCGGGGATCTTCTCCGCCCTGCGACGCTCGGTGATGCTTGGCGGGCGCGGACACCACGGCACCGGTCTGTGGTGGCTCTTCTTGGGCGGCCTGGGGGGGCGATCCCGAGGCGGGGGCTTCGGTGGTGGTGGTGGTTTCGGCGGCGGTTTTTCCGGCGGGGGCGGCGGCTTTGGCGGTGGCGGTGCGAGTGGCGGTTGGTGACCGGGAGATAGGCAGATGACGACACGCAGCGGCCGCCCCGGAGCGTTTCTGAGTGCGGCCGAGAAAGAACAGGTAGAACAGGCCATTGCCGCTGCCGAGCGCGAGACCTCTGGCGAGATCCGGGTGCTGGTCTCCCGCACGGTGCGGGGCGACCCCCTGGACGCCGCTCGGGAGCGCTTTGCCCGGCTGAAGATGCACCAGACCCGGGAGAGAAACGCCGTGCTCATCCTGCTGGCCGTAGCGAGCCGCCGCTTCGCCGTCTGGGGCGACGAGGGGGTACACCGCATCGTGGGCCAGGAGGGCTGGGACCACCTGCGCGACGGCATGACCCGGCACTTTCAGCGAGATGACTTCGGCGGCGGTCTCGCCTACGCAGTGGGTGAAGTCGCGAAGGTACTCAAGACCCACTTCCCCTGGCAGCCCGACGACCGCGACGAACTGCCCAACCAGGTGGTGGAAGAGTAGGCACTTTGTCACATTGCCGGAAGCCCAGGTGCGCGGGTTGGACAGGCCCAGAGTGCAGAGATCGGCGCGCTCGAATCTGCCAAAAGCTTCGCCAAGACAACCATGGATTGAAGCGCTACGACCGTTGATGCCCTGTTATTCAGACCATCCGCGGTTCCGATCTCGGAACGGCGGGCCTGTCCGACCCAGGCATCCCCTCATGTGACAAAGAAGAGTAGGCGAGCAACCTCTTGGCAGACCGTTCGATCTCCCGCGGGGCCACCCTCTTCGCGGTATCCACCGCGCACTTTCTCATGCCCTTCATGATGTCCGCCGTGGGGGTGGCGCTGCCGGCGGTGGGTCGGGACCTAAAGGCCAGCGCCTTGCAACTCGGTCTGGTGGAGACCGCCTATGTGCTCTCCGCGTCCATCTTCCTCCTGGCCATGGGCCGCATGGGGGAT
>JARGFW010000442.1 GCA_029211085.1 Deferrisomatales bacterium
TGCGCATTCCGCCCATGGTGAACGCCGGCACCGGGCATGGTGAACGGTAGCGGCGCGAAGCGGCGCTGGGTTTCACGATCATACGGTCAGGTGTTCATCATGGCCAGCGGCGAGCGGGCCTTGCGTTGGGATTCTCCTTTCAGTTCCAACCGGTAGGCGTTGTGGACCAGGCGATCGAGGATCGCGTCGGCCAGGGTCGGGTCGGGAAACCGGCTGTGCCAGTCGGCAACGGGCACTTGGCTGGCGAGCAGAGTGGAGCCTCGCCCGTAGCGGTCGTCGAGCACTTCGAGCAGATCCCGGGTTTGCTTGGCGGTGAGCGTGTCGCGCATCCAATCGTCGAGGATCAGTAGATCCACCCGCGCCAGAGTGTGGAGCAGTTTCGGATACGAGCCGTCGGCGTGGGCGTGGGTGAGTTCGTCCAGGAGCCGAGAGCAACGCACGTAGCGCACCGAGAGGTGCTGGCGACAGGCGGCGTGGCCCAGGGCGCAGGCGAGGTAGGTTTTGCCGGCACCGGTGGGCCCGAGGACGATGGCGTTGAGGTGGTGGCGCACCCACTGGCTTTCTGCCAGTTCAAGCACCAGACGTCGGTCCAGTCCGCGGGAGGCAGAGAGGTCGAGGTCTTCGATACACGCCTGCTGGTGGAAGCGGGCCGCCTTGAGCAGCCGTTGCAGGCGGTTGTTTTCCCGGCGGGTCCACTCGCGATCCACCAGCAGGCCGAGACGTTCTTCAAAGGAGAGCTCTCCGTAGTGAGCCATCTCGCGCTGCTCCTCCAAGGCCTGGCGGAACCCGGGCAGGCGCAGGGTGGAGAGTTTGTCCAAGAGGGGTTGGGTGAGCATGGGCAGTCGGTCTCCTTTCAGTGGTAGTAGCCCGGGCCCCGGACGTTGGGGTGGGCGGGTTGGGGATCAGGGGTGGGTTCGGAGAGATCCATCGCCAACTGGTCAAACCGGCTGTCGAGGATGTTCTTGATGCCGCGGTAGTGGGAGATGCCGCAGGCGACGGCCCGCACACAGGCGGCCTCCAGGCGCGGCTCGGAGGTGCGCTTGGCCAGTCCCAGGATGCCCAGGCACGAGCGGTAGGCCTGCTCCGGGTGGACCTTGGCGGCGAGCCGGGCCTGGATCACCTGGCGGGTAGCGGGACCGATCTTCTCGGCCCAGGCCACGAATCGCTCGGGAGTCCAGTCCAGATAGCCTTTGTGTTGCGGGGGGCGGTGCTCGTCGCGGGTGTAGTAGCCGTGCGGGCTACGGCGTCGCCGGTGGGAAGCCACTCGCTGGTGTTTGTAGAGAATCTCGATGGTCTGGGCGGTGGCACGCACCTGCACCTTGGCCCGCACCAGCCGATAGGGCACCGAGTAGTGGTTGCCGTCGAAGACCACGTGGTAGTCGGGACCGACGGTGGCGTTCTTGAAGGTGGCGAACTCGTAGAGGTGTTTGGGCAGCGGCCGCAGCGCCGGGCGGTCGAGGGCCTCGAACAACTCGCGGCGACTCGCCCCCAGGTGGTCCATGGGCCGTGCGTTGAGCTCGTCGAGTAGCTCCCAGATGGCCGCGTTGAGTGCGTCCAGCCCCACGAACTGACGATCCCGCAGGCGCGCCAGGATCCAGCGCTCGGCGACCTGCACAGAGACCTCCACCTTGGCCTTGTCCCGGGGTTTGCGCACCCGCGCCGGGATCACCGCCAGGCCGTAGTGGCGGGCAAAGTCCTGATAGGTGGGGTTGACCTCGGGCTCGTAGCGACAGGCTTTGGTGGTGGCAGAGCGAAGATTGTCGGGCTTATGTGGCCAACCTCGTTATGTGGC
>JARGFW010000153.1 GCA_029211085.1 Deferrisomatales bacterium
TCGTGTCGGGGTTCTCCAGCACCTTCTTGTGGCTCTCCGCCGACCCGATGGTGGTCACGATGCCTTCGCCGACCCGGGCCAGGATGGTCTCCTCGCCGGCGCCGCCCACCAGGCGATCGAGGTTGGCCCGCACTGTCACCAGAGCCAGGGCCTTGAGTTGGATGCCATCTTTGGCCATGGCCGCCACCAGGGGGGTCTCGATCACCTTTGGGTTGACACTCATCTGCACCGCCTCGAGCACGTTGCGCCCGGCCAGGTCGATGGCGGCGGCGCGGTTGAACTCGAGTTCGATGTTGGCCTTGTCCGCCGCGATCAGGGCCTGCACCACCCGCATCACGTCACCCCCCGCCAGGAAGTGGGACTCCAGGTCGTTGCTGGAGATCTCCAGACCGGCCTTCACCGCCATGATGTTGGCGGTGACGATGAGTTTCGCCGGCACCTTGCGAAAGCGCATGAAGACGATGTTGAACAGCCCCACCCGGGCGCCGGACACCAGGGCCTGGATCCACAGGGAAATCGCCGAGCCCACGAAGAACAGCACCAGCAGAGCCCCTACCCCGAGGACGATCAGTAGAACCGGTTCGATGCGCATGATGTCTACCTCCTGTTATCCGTGAACGGTGAACTGTGATCAGTGAACGGTAACGACGGCAAATCGTGGGTCGTGAAGAGGCCTCCTCCAGGCAGATTGTGTCTGGGTACGGACACTGTCTTTCCCCCTTCACTGGTCACAGTTCACTGCTTTTCCCGCACCACGATGCGGTTGCCCGCCACTTCTTCCACCACCAGCGTCGCCCCCTTGCGCAGATACTCCCCCCGGCTCACCACGTCCACCCTCCGTCCCCCGATGGTGGCGGTACCGGCAGGGCGCAGGTCCGAAAGCGCCGTGCCCTCCCTGCCGAGCAACTCCCCTGCCCCCGCATCCTGGGCCACCACCCCTTCGCCCCGGGACAGGGTGCGGCTCAGGGTGGCCGGGGACTTGGCGATCAGCTTCAAACCCACGATCACCAGGACCGGCACGGTGATCAGGTCGGCCACCGCCATGGCGATACCGGCCACCGCGGAAACCTGGGTATAGGTGCCGTAGATCGAGTAGCCGAACAGCGCCGCCGCGGCCACCGCCAACACTCCCCCCGAGGGCAGGAACACCTCGGCGATCACCACCACTACACCGGCCAGTTGCAGCACCAGCATCATCCAGAAGCTATTCGTCATGTCCCTCTTCCCTGACCACCACGATGGTGTTGCCGCGGACTTCCGCCACGCGCAGGTTCGCCCCCTGTTCGATGTACTCCCCCTGGGTGACGACGTCCAGCAGCCGGCTGCCGAACTTCATCTTGCCCGCCGGCCGCAACAGGGACTGGGCCGTACCCCGGTCCCCCACTGCCACCGCGGCGGCGTCCCCGGCCCCGGCGTGCGCCCCCTTCAGCGTCGCCTCCAGGTACGGGCCCTCGATCACCCGGGAGACCCGCGGCAGCACGTAGCGCAGGGCCGCCAGGCTGATCGCGAACGCCCCCAGCACCGACCCGAGCACCAGCACCCCGTTGTGCAGCATCAGGTCTCCCTGCCAGGGCAGCTCCGGGTCGGGTACCACGAAGCTCTGCAGAGACAGCACGACCCCCACGGTGAACGCCGCGATGCCGGCGATCCCCGCAATGCCGAAGCCCGGGAGCACGAACACCTCGACGCCCAAGAGCACGATGCCCACGCCGAACAGCAGCAACTCGGTGTGATCGGCCAGCCCCACGAGGTACTGGCTGAGGAAGATCAGCCCCAGACAGCCGATGCCGACCAGCCCCGGCACCCCGAACCCCGGAGACTTGATCTCGGTGTACAGTGCTGCCAGCCCGATCAACATCAGCACCGGCGCGATGGAACTGATGAACCCCACCAGGTCCTCGGACCAGGATGGGTCTACCCGCAGAGAGGGCCCCGTCGTCCCGTAGAACTGCTCCAACAACTCATCCAGATCCCCCACGCTCGCCTCGGAGAAGCCGTATTCCACGGCTTCGACGTCGGTCATGGTGAGCAGTTCGTCGGCGGCCACCACCATCCGCTTGGAGAGGATCTTCGCCCTCGCCTCTGCCCCCCACTCCTCCAGGTCCCGGCCCTCCAGGTAGCGCTTGCCCTGGTCGGTCACCACCTCGTAGACCTCCATCCCGGCGGTGACCATGGACTCGGCCAGCACCTCCGAGATGCCCCTGCGCCGTGCCAGAGACCGGAACTTGGCCCGCAGGGGTGACTGGAACTTCTCCCCCAACTCCTTGGGGCCCTCGTTGGAGTAGGAGATCGGGGCGCAGTCGCCGAGGGTTGTGTGGTGGCGCATGGCCAACCGGTCGCAGGCCAAGGCGACCAGGGCACCGGCGGAGATGGCCTTGGTCTTCACATAGGCTACGGTCTCCCCCGGCGCGTCGTTGAGGATGGTGTCCACCATGTCCAGGGCCGAGTCCACCCGGCCACCGAAGGTGTCGATCTCCAGCACCACCCGCACCCCGTCCCCCGCCGGGACGTCCCGGAACGCCCGCCGCAGGTAGGCCGCCAGTCCCGGGTCGACCTCGCCGGCCACCGAGATCACGTAGACCGCTGGCGGCGACTCGGCCGGGGTCGGAGTAGGGGCGCACAGCAGGCCGCACCAGAGGCTTACCATGGTAAGGAAAAGGGTTCTCTGCGGCATGGCCTCGGAGGGTGCTTTCTCGCCTCGGTCGGCCAGGTGCCGACCGCTCGGGCGTCAGACCATTCTCCCTGCAACAGGGCAAGGCATCACGGGAGGGGCGGCCGGGTCGGGGCCAAGGACTCCCCGAGTCCGTGTGCGACCCAACGAACAGGCTGCCTATCAGGAAGCCACCGCCGGGTCGTCACCCCGGGTCCTGGGTGCCGAGCACCACCACCTCCCCTTGTTCCAAGAGCCGCTCCGCCGTCCGCACCAGGGCAGCCGCCCGGCCCTGGCTGGGGTCCCAGCTCAGGGCGACCACCTGCAGGCTGTCGCTGGCGGGCAGTTTCCGCAAGCGCGCACCGATCGCGGCCAAGGTCCCCTTGCCCGGATGGTCGAGGATGACGTACAGCCGGGTGCCAACCACCTCGATCCAGTCCCCGCCGCGTAGGGCCGACTGGAGATCCCGGCACAGCAGGGCCGGGCTCTCCCCCTCCGGGGCCTCGACCAGCAACATGCCCAGATGCCCCTCGCCACGGTCGGTGGCCCGCATGCGGGACTCCAGCAGAGCGATGAACCGTTCGCGTACCGCTGCTTCGGTCTCGTCCTCGCGTTTTTCCGGCAGCGCCTGGATCAGGGGCAGCAGGGGCCGCAGGCGCCGCAGCAGTTCGCTGCCCGCCGTGGCGTCCTGGTGCCACAGGGCCACACAGGAGCGGGGACTGCGGAACAGGGGGATCAGGGAGAACGGACCGGCCGTGGCGGGCTCTTCCGGCACTGCCGACGGCGATCCGAGATGGTCCAGGAGCAGCAGAAGCATGCGGTGCCGTTCGCCGACGATCGGGGTCGTCGCCCGCAGGCGCCACTCCGCTTCGTCCAAGTGACACTCGGCCACCCCCAGAATCGCCGGGTCCCGCTCGGCCCAGCGCCGCAGCCCGGCCACCAGGTCCTCCCCGGACGCCTTGGCCTCCAGCAGGGCCTGCACCGCCAGCAGCGGATCCGGGCCGGAGGCGCCCGCAGGGGGGAACGTGACACCGGGCGCGACCGACTCTCCCTGGGGCGCCCCCGTCTCCGGTTGCGGACGGATCGGGTCCTTGCGGCTCGGCTCGGACCGGGTGACGTTTTCCATCAGCCGCAACCGTTGGCCCTGGCGGGGCGGGGGGGTGAATGCCGCGGTTTTCGGGGGTGCGGACCCAACCGTCGGTTCCGGGTCGCCCCCCAACTGCGCCAGGAACCGATCGAGCCCCGCCTCCATCTCCGAACGCTCAACCACGCTGGCGGCAATCGAGTGCCGCTGGTGGGCAGGATCCACGATCACGCACAGTGCCAGGCCGGGATGAAAGGTGCGGAGATACTCCACCGCGTGCGCCGGGTCCGGCCCCAGTGCCGCCGCGGTGGCCACGACCCCGGCGTACCTGCGGTTCTCCAACAAACCGAGGGCATCTTCCCACTTCTCGGTGGGCACCACGGGCACGGCGTGGTGCATCAGGTGCAGGATGACCCGCTCCGCCTCCCTGGGATGCTTCGTCAACACCAGTACCGGCTGCAGCGCAGGTGTTGCCTCCACATCCAGTGGCGCCAGCAGTTCCTGGATCTCCTCAGCGCTGAGGAGTCCGCTGGAAACCCCACCCTCGGCTATGGGAACAGAACCATCGGCCATCCTTGCCTCCACGTTGGGGGTCTACCCCTCTCGAGCGGGCGAGCACCGGACAGGACATCCTGTCCAACTGCCGGCCCACCCTGACCGCCGAACCTATCCGCAGGATCAATGGTGATGCTCCGTTGCGTCCTGCAACGGCCGACCCCGGCCCTGGGGTCACACGGTGCACGATATCACAACGGAGCGTAGGGGACAGGCTGGGGCACTCCGTACAGGCCGGGTTGCCACTGCGAAAGGTTAGCCCGGGCGGATGCTCGCCTCTACCAGACCGGGGTCGGTTTCCGGCGGGTGCCAGCGCGCCTGCCAGCGTTGGCTCGAAGGCGGCCTAGGGGCCACGCTAGCGTGGGGGAGGATACCACCCGTCCAATCAGGGATGAAACGTATCTCGAGGGGCACCGGCCGTTCTTGACTCAGCGCAAGGAACGGTGAACGCGTTGGCGGCATGCTGTAGCAGAGATAGACACGGAAGGAGGCGGCGGCATGCTGGACGGCGAGACCCTGGCGAAGGGCTGGATCTGGATCTTCACGGTGGTGGGGGGGGTCTTCGCCCTGCGCGGGATACTGCGCCGGCGCAGGCGGCGAGGCGCAGCGCCACCCAGCCCCCCCGAGGAGTGACTCGGCCCTACAGCCACCAGCCACCCACCCGGTTGGTTCGCAGCTGAGCCAAGGGGTAGTGGGTTCCCCGCCACTCGATGCCACCGGTGCGCAGGGTGGCCCAGGTGGC
Source organism: Deferrisomatales bacterium (assembly GCA_029211085.1). Classification (GTDB taxonomy): domain Bacteria; phylum Desulfobacterota; class Deferrisomatia; order Deferrisomatales; family JARGFW01; genus JARGFW01. Next base: position 5,032 of record JARGFW010000153.1, read on the forward strand.
GTTGGCGACGATAAACAGGAACAGCGCGATCCCCAGGGGGAAGGCCAGAGCGTAACCTCTCGGCCGGCCCTGGTGCTCGGCCTGTTCGGCGTGGAGCCAGAGCAGGGAGAGGACGCAGCCGGCGTAGCAAAAACGCGCGACCCCGGAGGCGCCCCAAACCGCCAGGAACGGCCACAGGAAAGCCAGGAACTGGACGGCCAGCGCCGTGATCACCAGGGTGAGATGGTACTCGAAGCCGGCGAAGATGTTCTTCTTCAGACCCCGCACCAGGTCCCCCAGGGTGCGGTACCACTCCACCCGCGACACCCCCTGCCCGAACAGGGCCAAGGTGCGGTAGCCCCCCAGTTTGAGGCGCTTGCCGAGTTTCATATCGTCGTCCGGCCGCAGGCGCAGGTCCTCGTGACCGCCGATGGCCCGGTAAGCGGCGGTGCGCACGAAGTTGAACGCGCCGATGCCGACGTGCCACGGTCCCGGGCGACCCGCGGCCCAGGGCCTACAGTAGACGCCGAACAGGAGCAGGAACACGCTGACAGCGACCCCCAGTGGCCAGCTGGACACCTCCACCTCCGGGCCCACGGCCAGGTGGTCGGCGCCGCTGCGGCGCACCGCGGTGACCGCGTATTTGAGGGCGCCGGGGGAGAACACGACGTCGGCATCGGTGAACAGCAACCACTCGCCGCTGGCCCACTCCGCGGCCCGCTGCAGCCCGTGGTTCTTTCCCAACCATCCGGGCGGGAGTTCGGTCAGGTGGACCACTCGCAGCCGGGGGTCCCCCCGGGCCAGTCGGTCCAGGATGTCCCCGGTGGCGTCCGTGGAACGGTCATCCACCCCGATCACTTCCAGGTCGGGGTAGTCCAGGGCCAGCAGGCTACGCACCGCCCGCTCCACGCCGCAAGCCTCGTCCCGGGCGGCGAAGCAAACCGAAACCCGGGGCCAGGACCCTTCTCCGGTCGGTGCGAACTCCCGAAGATGCCCCATGGCCCGGATCCCCCGCGCCTGGTCCCACACCACCCACAGGCAAAGGATCAAGGTCGCTGACGCCAGCGCCGTGTCCATCTCGGCCTACCCGAGGCTTCCCAGAACCCGCCCGAGCCGCTCCACCACCTGGTCCACGTCCTCCCCCGTGGTGCCCCGTCCCCAGGAGAAGCGCAGGGTGCCACGGGCGTACTCCGCCGGGGTTCCCATGGCCTCGAGCACGTGGGACAGGGTGGTCTCGGCGCCGTGGCACGCCGCTCCGCCGCTCACCGCCACGTCGTGGCCCACCAGCCCGGAGAGCAGGTCCCCGGCGGCCAGGCCCCGGAACCCGATGAACAGGGTCTGGGGCAGGCGGGGCACCCCGGCGGAATGGAGGCGGTAGTCCGCTCCCAACCGCTCCAGTCCCTGGAGAAGCCGAAGGCCCAGGCCCCGCTGCCGCTCGCCCTCCACCTCAAGATCCGCCGAGGCCAGGGCGCAGGCCGCGCCCAGCCCGGCGACCAGGGCGACGTTTTCGGTACCGGCCCGCAAGCCGTGTTCCTGGCCACCCCCGTGGAGCAGCGGCGTCAGGTTCTGGCCGGGGGACAACACCAGGGCGCCCACCCCCTTGGGCGCGTAGAGCTTGTGGCCTGCCAGGGTTAGGTATTGCACCCCAAGCTGTCTCATATCCACGGGAATCTTCCCCACTGCCTGGGATGCGTCACAGTGCACCGGGATGCCTCGGTCACCCAGAGCGGCGGCGATCTCTGCCACCGGCTGCAGGGCTCCGGTCTCGTTGTTGGCGAGCATCACGCTGACCAGGGCGGTGTTCCCGCCGCAGGCGTCGATGACCGCTGCCGGATCCACGACCCCTTCCCCGTCGACCGGCACCCGGGTGACCCGCACGCCCTGCTCCTGGAGGAAGGCGGCGGCCGCCAGGGTGGCCGGGTGTTCCACCGCGGTGATGACCAGACTCTTCCCCGCACGCTGCCCCAGCAGGCCCTTGAGCACGGTGTTGATGCTCTCGGTGGCGCACGAGGTGAACACCACCTGCCCGGCGCCGACTCCCACCAGCCGGCCGACCTGTTCCCTGGCAATGGCCACCGCGCGCTTGGGCGCCACACCCCAGGCGTGTCCTGAAGAAGGGTTGCCGAACTGCTCACCCAGGTACGGAAGGACCGCGGCGCGCACCGGGGGCAGCACCGGGGTGGTGGCGTTGTAGTCGAAATAGATGGGACGCACGAGTTCTTCCGTTCTCCCGGCTCTGACCACCGGGGTTGGCAAGGAATTCACCCAAGGTATACCATACCGAGCCAACTGCGCGTGGTGATGCTGCGACCGAACGACGGGTTCCCTGCGGAAATGGGGCGAAGGGAATCCGGGCTGGATCTCGGCGCGGCGCCTGGGGCATGGCGCGGTGTCGCGCCACGGGGGCTGGGACTGCACGCAGACGTGGCATCATTCGAAAGGACCTGGCGGAGACCCCATGAATCCCACGATGACCCGATTCTCCCCCCTACTCATCTCGCTGCTAACGGTGCTGTTGGCGGCACCCGTCGGCGCCGCTGTGACGGTCACCAAACCCAAGGCGGGGGCGTCTGGACCTCCGGCCAAGCCCCCCCCCCAACTGCTCCTGGATGACGACGGCGGGACTGCTGCTCCGGCCGCCGAAGCCATTCCGGGAGTCGTGGCCCTGCCACTGCAGGCGGGGCAGGTGATCTTCGCTCGCGGCGACCAGGTGGTGGCCGAGATCGAAGGGGGCGCGGTGGACGGTGAGTACCTGGTGGTGTTCGACAGCGGCTTCCGCCGCAAGGGCGCGGCGGTGGTGGTCCAGGCCCTGAAGGGCAACACCTACCTGTTGCGCGGTGCCGGCACCTCCTTAAGCGAAGGCGACCGCCTCGGCCGTGAAACGGAGCTCCAGGCCGCGGCCCGGGTGCTGCGCCAGAACAACGCCGACGGTTTCCGCGCATTCCTCACCCTCTTCCCGGACAGCACCTACAGAGAACGCATCGCCCGGGAACTGTTCCGGCTGCAGATGCAGGCACAATACCCGGCGCGACCTGGTCACTCGGTGGGCGGCAGCCTGCTCCTGGTAGAGACGGTGAACCAACCTGTACCCATGGAGGACGTGCAGGTGCTTCTCGACCGGTTTGTCGTGGTGCTCACCGGGGCGGGCGGCCAGTACCGAATCGATGGCATCCCCCTACCGGAGGTTCCTGTGACGGTGAAGCTCAAGGTGAAAGACCCCAAGTTCCGCAGCGGCGATGGGGTGAGCCTGGACCTGCCCGCCGGTAAGGCGGTCGAGGCGGAGAAGGACCTGCCGGTGCTGCTCACCCCAACGGTGCTCAGCGGCATGGTGCTCGACGGGCGCGGCGAACCCCTGCCCGGCGCCGAGGTGTGGACCTCGCCGTACACCCTGGAGTTCCTCACCGGGGACGACGGCGCGTTCCAGATCTCGCGCCGCAAGGACTTGGACGACCCCGGGGCTCCGGACCAGCCGCTGTTCGGCGGTGAGTTCGAGGTGTACGCCCGCCGGGCCGGCTTCTCGGTAGAGCGGGTGGCGGTGTCGGCCGAGAGTTTCGTCACCAACCCCGTGCCCGCGATCCGGTTGGTGCCCCAGGACACCCGCAACGAGGGCGTTCCGGAGCTGGCGGTGGCGCTGCGCCAGCACCTGCGCATCGACCCTTCGGCCCTGGCGGGCGCCGCGGGCGCGGGCCCCCTGCTCAACCCCTGAGGCGGGACGGCGGGTCGGCTGGACGGCTAGGCAGTCGGACGGGTAGACGGCTAGGCACCTAGCAGGCTGACGGACGGGAAGGCCAAGACCACGGTCCGACTGACCAGCCGACTAGCTGACTAGCCGACCAGCAGGCTAGCCCGCCTCAAAACTTCTTTAGCACCTCGCCGAAATGATTGGTGATGCCCACCGTTTCGGCGACCAACTCCTCCATGGCCCACGGGCCGTACTCCCACTGGGACATCGCCCACGCGGTGTACTTCAGCACCACCTCACCGGTCGCAGCGTCGCTTACGGTGTACACCACGGTGATCCGGGGTTGAACCTCGCCGAACACCGGGTCGCGGGCCACGGTGTTGGCCGACGGGGTTACGTGGGGCAGCGCCTCGACGCGACACAGTGCCGTGCCCGGTGCGTCGCGGGGCGCGTCGGAGGGCAGCGTCTCCTGGAACCGCTCACTCCTGGCCAGGGCCCGCGCGGTGCCGTCCAGCAGGGCACCGCGCAGGTTTTCGAAAAAGGTGCGGTAGGTGCGGTCCTCGTACCCCGCGTCCTCCACGGAGGGTTCCTCCACCACCACCGCCGCAAAACCCACCCCGGCGTAGCGCCGGTTGCGGTACGTGCTGGCCAGCGAGTTGCCCCCCACCGGCCGCCGCAGACTGCTTTCCCGAGCCCGCAGGTTGGTGTAGCTGAATTCCAGTTCCTTCTGGTGGCCGGCGCAGGCGGCAAGGGCCAGCGCCAGCCCGACGCACAGTAGACGGATGTGTGGCACAAAACGCTCCTCTGATGATTCGGTCACGGGTTGGAAATCTCGCTTTTTTTGCCAGGGCTAACCGGATTGACCGGAGGGTTCACCCAAAGACGTTGCCTTCCAGATCCCGTAAAGCCTGTCAGGCAAACTCCGCCGTTGCCGTTCCCCACACGCCCGGCCCCGCCGCCGGACGTCTCCCCCTACGTGGCGACCACCCGATTCCGCCCCCGGCGTTTCGCAGTGTACAGGGCTTCGTCGGCCCGATGCATCAGCGCCTCCAGATCGGCGTCGTCGGCCTGCAGGAGGGCCAGCCCCCCGCTGACAGTGAGCCGCAGGGTGCCCTGGGCCAGGGGCACCTCCATTGCTGCAAGCCCGGCGCGGATGCGCTCGGCGGTCTGTACGGCGGTCTCCACGCCCGCCTCTCCCAGCACCGCAGCGAACTCCTCTCCCCCGAGGCGGCCGAACAGGTCGGTCTGGCGGAGGGCCGCGGCACAGAAGCCGCTCAGGCGGCGCAACACCTCGTCACCCTGCTGATGGCCGTAGGAGTCGTTGATGCGCTTGAAGTGGTCCACGTCGAGCATCAGGAATGCCAACTCTCGACCATAGCGGCGGGCGGCCTGGAACTCCTCCCGGGCACGATCGAGGAAGCGTCGCCGGTTGAGCACACCGGTCAGGGGGTCGGTGGTGGCGAGGGCGTGCAACTCTTCTTCCAGCACCTTGCGGTCGGTGATGTCCTGCACCCCCCCCAGCAGACGATTGACCCGTCCGCCGCCTTCCTCCATCAAGGGACGGATGTGGTCCCGCAACCAACGCGTGGTGCCATCTTTGCGAGTGATCCGGAACTCCACCAGCACGGGGCGGCTATCGAGCAACTGGCGGCCCAGGTTGCACACCCGCTCTGCATCCTCGGGGTGCACCAGGGACACGAACCCTCCGCCCATGGCCTGGATTTCAGAGGGCAGGTAGCCGGTGATGACCTCGAACGCGCCGGTCACCCACTCGGTGCGCACCTCGCCGTCGGCGGCCACCCGGGCAGCGTACACGTAGTCCGACATGCTCTCGGCGATCAACCGGTAGCGCTCTTCGCTGGCACGCAGGGCGCGCTCGGCCTGACGCCGGTCGGTGACATCGTGGACGATGGAGAACAACATGGGACGGTCGCGCACCTGCATCGGGCCGGAGTACACCTCCACGTCGCGCACGCTGCCGTCGGCGCGGCGATGGCGGAACAGGAAGTACCCCCGCTCCTCCCGGCGGGCGGCCTCCATCTCGGCGAACAGTTCGTCCCGTTCCAGGGTGTTGAGCTGGGTGATCGCCATCCCGGTCAGCTCTTGGCGGCTGTACCCGTAGTAAGCGGCCGCCGCGGGGTTGGCGTCGACCACCACTCCGCTGCCCGGGTCCACCACCAACATCACCGCGTGGTTGCCCTCGAAGAAGGTGCGGTACTGTTGCTCGCGGCGGCGCAGTTCGTCCTCGGCCCGGCGCCGGGCGGTGGCGTCGCGTACCGTCTCGATCGCCCCCACCTGCACCCCCTCACCGTCGTACAGGGGGGTCGCATTGGACGCCAGATACAGCCCCCCGTCTCCCAGGTCGGGGTGAAAGGACTCGGAGGTGAGGCGCTCGCCGTCGCGGCGGAACTCCAGGTAGCTGGCCTCCCACTCCGGGGCCGGCCGCGACACCAGGTCGATCAGCACCGGCCGGCGGCAACCATAGAACGGGACGGCGTAGGCGTAGTCCCCCTCCCCCACGATCTCCTCGGATGGCACTCCGGTGACTGCTTCGATGGCGCGGTTCCAAGCCACCACCCTTCCCTCGCCGTCGATTACCCAGGTGGGGTCGGGCAGAAAGTCGATGATCTGGAGCAGCCGCTGCTCGGAGTCGCGGAGCGCGTCCTCCGCCCTGCGCCGCTCGGTGATGTCACGCACCACCGCCAGTACACCCACCGACTCTCCGCCGTCGCCCCGCAACAGGGCGATGGTCTGCTCGGTGGGGAACACCTCCCCGTTCTTGCGTTTGAAGCGGAACTCGAACGTCGCGCTCTCATTGCGGGCAAAGGCGGCGTCCATGATGGCGCCGAATCGCTGGTAATGATCGCGATCCACGTGCAGCACCGCCGCGGAGAGGTACTCCAACTCCTGCCGGCTGTACTGGAACATGCGCTCCGCCGCAGGGTTGCAGTCCACCAGTTCCCGGGCCGGAGTGAGCAGGAACACCGCCTCCTCCAGAGCCTGGAACATCCCCCGCAGCCACAGCGAGGTCTCCCGCAGAGCCCGTTCCGCGTTCTCCCTGGCCTCCCGCTCGCAGGCCCCGTTGAGGATCTCACCCACTTGGGTGAGAAGGCGCACCAGGTTCTGGTCCCACGGGTGTGGTTGCCCTGCAGCCACGCACAGCACCCCCGCCAGTTCCTGCCCGGAACGCACCGGCAGATCGAAGGTGGCGCCGGCTCCGCCCCGGGCCAGTTGGGTACCCAGGGCACCGTACAGGGGGTCGACGCTCACGTCCTCGGACAGCACCGGCATGAAGCTGCGCAGTTCGGTCAGGTAGCGGGGGTGGCTGGAGAGATCGAACTCCTCGCCGCTCAGGTCGGCCAGGCCCGGCGGTTGGCTGGACTGCAAGACTTGCAGTCGAGTGCCGTTTCCGAGGCGGGCGTAGGCCACCCGGTGGTCGGCGAACCGCCTAGCCAGCTCGCTGACCGCGAACGCGATGACCTGGCCCGTAGGGAGTCCGGCGCGCACCCGATCGGAGAGGGCCTTGAGCAGTTCCAGCCGGTCACGCCCGCCGGTCGCCTGGCCGCCGGTCTCGTCCAGCGCCGACCACTCCAGGCAAAACGCCAGCTCCATGCGGTCGAAGGTGCACTCCAATGCGTCCAGGAACCGCACCCTGGGGCGCTCGTCCAGAGCGGCTTCGGCCACCAGGTCGCGGCAGCACTGGCGCTGGAGCTTCAGCAGACGCAGGGTCGCCGCCAGGGTCGCCCCGTGCTCCCTGTGCCACCGGGCCTGTTCCACCGCGAAGCAGGTGACCGGATCGTGGTTGGGTTCGGCCGCGGGGCCGTCGGTGGTCGCCAGGGCCTCACCC
>JARGFW010000154.1 GCA_029211085.1 Deferrisomatales bacterium
GGCTGGGGGGGAACGAGGTTACGTTCCGGGGTGTTGAGGTTCCGCTCGCCCCGGCCCTGGCCGGCGACCTGCCGGCTCTGTTCGGCACCGGCAAGACCGAGTTCCGTGCCGAGATCCGGGACCTCCCCCGCCTCCTGACCCTGGCGGGGATCGAGGGTCCTGCCGGGTCCGTGCCGGAACTTCGGCTGACCCTTGCGGGAAGTACTGAGGAGGGCCGGTTGGAGGTTTCCGAACTGCTCGCCTCCACCCCCGACAACACCCTGGAGGTGACCGACGTTTCGCTGCCCCTGGGGGCGTTGGTCGCGGGCGAGGTGGGGGCCCTGGTGCGTTCGTCCCGGGGCAGATTCCGGGCGGACCTGCGGGACATCCCGACCCTGGCGGCCCTGGGCAGGGTCGCGGTTGGCCGTCCCGTCCCCGCCCACCGCCTCCTGTTGGCCGGGGAGGTGGGGGAGGGGAGGGTGGAGATCGCCGGGGGCCGTCTGACCGCGGGAAGTGCCGAGGTGTTCTTCGACAAGGCGCGTTTCGACCTGTCTACCGCCGCTTCGGATCGTGACTGGACGGCCGCGAACCTGGAGGCGGACCTGACCGTCGACGTGCCCGATCTGGGCGCCCTGTTGTCACTGGTCGGCGAAACCGCGGCGACCGGGTCGGTGAGAGGGCGAGTCTCTCTGGCGGGTACCGCAGGCGCGCCCCGGGGCTCGGCTCGACTCGAAGGCCGGAACCTGGCCTGGCGCGCTCTGCCCTCGGGCGCGGTCTCCCTGGAAGCGGCAGCCGACAAGCAACGCTTCGAGGTCCTTGCCCTTACGGTGGAGCGGGGAGGTGATCGGGTGAACGGTCGCGGGGTCTTCCATCTTGAGGATCAACGACTGGAAGGGGTGGTCCTGGACCTGGCGGTCGAGAACCTCGGGTTCTATGCCCAGACCCTGGCTCCAGACCTCGACCTTTCCGGCGGGCGGTTCACGGCCCACGTGGAGGCGGCCGGCCCCCTGCGGGCGCCCACCGGCACCCTGTCCCTCTGGGCGGGCGCCGCTTCGGTGGCGGGGGTGGCGGTGGAACGGGTGAACCTGGAGGCCCGGAGCGAAGGCGGGCGCGTGCGCGTCGACGCGGCCGTGGTGCGCACCGGCGAGGGGGAGCTGGCCCTGTCGGGCACGGCGACACTGCCCGCCCCGGACGGTTCCATGGAGATGGCGCTGGAGACCTTGCGGCTGGCCCGGGGCGGGGTGGAGCTGGCTCTGCGGGCACCGGCCCGCATCGTGCGCACCACGGGCGGCGTTTCGGTGGACTCGCTGTCCCTGGGCGGACCGGTCGGGAACCTGACGCTGAGCGGGAGAGTTGCCCCCGAGGGCGAGGCCGATCTGACCGTCGAGGTCTCCGACCTCACCGGCAGCGGCTGGTTGGAGACCCTGGTGGGGCACCGGGCCTCCTTTCGCGGCGCGGACCTGCGTGCCCACCTCACCGGGCCCACCGCCCACCCGGTGCTCACCGCCTTTGGTGGAGTCGCTGAACTCCACCTGGAGGGCGCCCCGTTCCCTCTACGGGGCGCTCTGGACGCCGACTACGGGCCGGGGGGCGTCTCCCTTCGCCGCTTGGAGCTGCAGGGAGACCTGGGCACCGGGGTGTCCGTCAGCGGGGAGATCCCCTACGATCCCCTGGCCGACGACCCCCTGGTCTCCGGACCCCTGGCGGTGCGGCTCGTGGCGGATGTGCCGAGCCTGGGCCCCCTGGTGGCCCTGTTCGCCCCCGATCTGGTGCTCGACGGGTTCCTGAAAGGTACCGCCGAACTACAGGGCACCTGGGACGAGCCCCGGGGCCGGGTCCAGTTCGAGGGTCGGGAGCTCACCCTGCCCCCGGCTTGGCAACCCCAGCCCGCCGGGCCCTTCGCCATCGAGGGCGCGATCGTCCTCGGCGGCGACCGGGTGGAGGTGGAGACCCTGCGGCTGCAATCCACCGCGCTGCAAGCGTCCGCCGTGGGCACCTGGCACGGCGCCCCGCCCCTCGCCCGACTGCTGCGCGGGGAGTTCGGCGCGCTCGCCGGAGACCTGGCGTTGCACGGGCGGGTGGACATTCCCGAACTCGGTTGGATGGTCCGGGACGTGGAAGCCGTGCGCCGCCTCGGAGGGAGCGCCCACGGGGAAGTATCTGTCGAGGGCCCCGTGGCGGCTCCGGTGGTCACCGCCGTGCTGGAGTTGACGGATGCAGAGCTGCTCATCAACGGCCCGATCCCCGGAATTCGTGCCCTGTCCGGCCGGGTCACCGCGGACCACACCAGCGTTCGCGTGGAGCGGCTGGGTGGGGAACTGGGAGGGGCGCCGTTCCGCGTCTCCGGCCAGGTGGTGCGCGACGGCTCCGGGGAGATCCGGCCCGACCTGACGCTGCAGGGTGAGGATCTGCTGCTGTTCCGCAACGAAGGGGTCAAGCTCCGGGCCGACACCCTGCTCCGGGTTGCAGGTGCCCTGTCTGCCCTGGAACTCTCCGGCGAACTGGCCATCACCGACGCCCGCGTTGTGAAAAAGGTGGATTTCCTGTCCCTGCTCCAGGGCGGGTCCCCCCCGAAAGCCCAGGGGGGGCTGCAGTTGTTCTCCTTCCCGGACCCGCCCCTGCAGGATGCCCGGCTCGATCTGGCGATCACGTCCAAGGCCCCGTTCGTGATCAAGAACAACCTGGTCAGCGGCGGCGTACGCCCCGACCTGCGGATTACCGGCACGGGTGAGGTCCCGGTGGTCCTCGGCAAAGTGTACGTGGATCCCACACGCATGAATCTGCCGGCCGGTCGCCTGGTGGTCGAATCCGGAATCGTCCAGTTCCTGGCGAGCGACCCGGACCGGCCCCGCCTCGACCTGTTGGCCACGTCCAAGATGATCGGCTATGACATCACCATGCAGGTGGAGGGACCGTACGACGAACCAACGGTGACCCTGACGTCCGTCCCGCCCCTGCCCGACGACGAACTGGTGCTGCTGGTGTTCGCGGGGATTCCGCCACGCACCGTGGGGGACGAGGGTGCGGCCCAGAGGAGCGGAATGGTGATGGCCACCTACCTGGGCCGGACCATGTTGGGACAGGTGTTGGGCGAGGAGTCCACCGAATCCGGCGCGTCCATCCTGGACCGCTTCGACCTGGTGCTCGGGCAGGGGGTGACCCAGAAAGGCGAGGAGACCATCGAGGCGTCGTTCCGGCTCAAGGAGAACCTGCTGGGAGAGCGGGACACGCTCTACCTCCGCGGCGAGAAGGATGTCTACGACGCGTTCAACCTGGGAGTGCGCATTGTCTTCCGCTTCGAGTAGTGGCGGTCGGCGACGGGCAGTCAGGGCGGTCGCCGTGTTGCTTTGGGCGGCACTGTGGGTGCCGCTGTGCCCGTCGTTGTCGCAGGCCCAGGACCCGGACCCGGCGCCCCAAGACGATCCCCGGGGGGAACTTTCGGCAGAGGCAGGGCCGGCCCGCCCCCTGACCCTGCGTTTCGAGGGCAACGTGGCCCTCGGCGAGGGGAAACTGCGGGCGGCGGCCGTGGACGATCTGGCGGACTTCCGCCGCAAGGGCCATCCGCGCGCGGGCGCCGACGATGCCGCGTTCCAGATGGAGGTGGCGTACCGCAAGGAGGGCTTTGCGTTCGCGGCGGTGGACTACCGCTACCAACCGGGGGCTCTCACCTTCGTGGTGGTGGAAGGGCCGAGGGTGACCTTGGGCGAGATCCGCATCACCGGCAACGCGGCTTACCCCACCGCAAACCTGCTGACCTTCTTCGGTTCGAGAGACCAGCGGTTCGTCAGATCTGACATCGAGGCCGGGGCGAGCGGCCTGCGGGACTACTACTACGGCAACGGCTACATCTCGGTGACTGTGGAGAAGCCCCAGTACGCTTTCTCCGACGATCGTTCCACCGTCGTTGTTTCGGTCCACATTCGGGAGGGCACCCGGTACTTCATCACCGGCGTCTCCTTCGGCGGTGACCTCCACGACGAGGTGGGGGATGCACTGACCGCGTTCTCACCCTCCCTGGAGGGGAAGCCCTATTATCCCCGGCGCAAGCTGCAACTTCGCAGCGCGGTGCTGGAGGTGTACGGGAACTTCGGCTACCCCGACGCCCGAGTCCAGATCCACGACCGGCCCGGCGCGGTCGCGGGTGCGGTGGAGTTGGAGGTCGTCGTCGAGAGCGGACCCCGCGTGCGCATCGCGGACGTGGTCGTGACCCGGCACGGGAAGACCCAGGCGCAGTTCATCCGCAACCGCCTCCAACTGGCTCCGGGCGACCTCTACGACCAGCAGAAGGAGCGCGCCAGTTTCCGGCAGCTGTACCGAACAGGTCTGTTCACCGAGGTGAGCCTGGAGTTGGAGGAGACGGCGGACCCCGGCAGCCGGAACCTGAACGTGTCGGTGGTGGAGGGGCCGTCCCGGGAGCTCTTCTTCGAACCCGGCTGGGGCTCCTACGAACTCCTGCGCGCCCGGACGGGATTCCGCGAGAAGAACCTGTTCGGGAAGGGCCGCATCGCTCGCACCGAGGTAGGTGCCTCGGTGAAGAGCACGGACGCCCTGGTGGGTCTCACCGACCCGTGGTTTCTCCAGACCCGGGTCACGGCCGACTTCCCCTTGGCCTATCGTCGCCGGATAGAGCCGTCGTTCACCCGGGAGGAGAGCAGCGCCTCGGCCCTGTTCTCCCGGAAACTGGGCGGATCCTTCACCGCCACCGCCGGATACGTGTACAGCGCCACCCGCCTGCTGGATGTGCAGGTGGCTCCGGATGAGAACGACGCCGCGAACTCCTACGGCCTGGGCAGCCTGAAGGGGCAGTTGACGTTCGATAACCGGGACGATCTGTTCTTCCCGTCCCGTGGGCAACGCCATTTTCTCTCGGTGGAGTTCGTATCCCCCGTCCTGGGCGGCGACATCGGGTTCACCCGCTACACGGGCGGGGCCCGGTGGTTCCTGCCCTTGACCGGCACCACCACCGTCGGCGTGCGCTATGCCACCGGGTTCATCCTGCCGAGTCCGCAAGAGGTGGGCGTGCCCCTGGGCGAGCGCTTCTTCAACGGCGGGCAGTCCACCGTGCGCAGCTTCCGCGAGTCCGAGCTCGGTCCCCAGGACGCCTCCGGCGAGCCGTTGGGAGGCCTCGCCCACAACACCGTCAACCTGGAACTTCGCCAGCGGGTTTTCGGTAGATTCGGGGCCTCCCTCTTCTTGGACTACGGCAACGTCTCCCCCAATCGGGGCCGCTCCGAGCGCAACCTCCCCCCCTACACCTCGCGCGACCAAGTCGTCTCCGACACCTTCGCCCAGTACTTCCAGGATTTCCAGCCGGGGGTCGGCTTTGGTCTGCAGTACCTGCTGCCCGTGGGCCCGGCCCGGGCTGATTTCGCCTTCAATCCCGCCGCCCGGGTCGATGAAGGGCAGCGCCGCTTCGTCTGGCACTTCAGTCTGGGCATGGCGTTCTGAACCGCGCCAGCAGGGGGCGCGGCCGGGTATCGGGCAGAGGTTTGTTCCGGGAGTTGCCGCTGCCGGGGTGTGCCGGCGGGGTCGGGTCAGCCCCGCGGCCCCACCTGCACCCGTACCTCGCGGATGCCCCGCTCGTCCGCCACCTCCACGGTGAAGGTGACGTTGCGGTGGCGGAGGACGGCGCCGGGCCCCGGGATCTTCCGCATCTGTTCCAACAGGTAGCCGCCCAGGGTCTCGTAGTTGCCGTCCGGCAGGGACACCCCGAGCCGCTCTTCGAGGCTGCGCAGGGGCACCCGGGCGCCCATCCGGTAGTCGTTCTCGGCCACTTTGCGGATCCACTCCTGACTCTGCTCCTCCTGGTCGAACTCGTCTTCGATGTTTCCCACCAAGACCTCGAGGATGTCCTCCAGGGTCACGATGCCCTCGGCGCCGCCGAACTCGTCCACCACCACCGCGAGCACCCGGCGGGCCCGGCGCAGGTCGTGCAACAGGTCCTCCACCGGCCGCGACCCGGGCACGAAGATGGGCGACAGCACATGGGGCGCGATCGGGTCGGCGGGGGGCTGCTGGAGCAGGTCGAGCACGTTGATGACCCCGTCGATCCGGTCCACCCGGTCCCGGTACACCGGGAAGCGGATGTGGGAGCTCTCCCTGGCCAGGGCGGTGGCGGTGCCGATATCCGCGTTCCGGTCCAGGCACACCGTGTCGATCAGGGGGACCATCACGTCCCGGGCCGAGGTCTCACCGATGTTGAACACCCGGCGGATCATGCTCCGTTCGCTGGACGGAATGTCACCCCCCACAGCCGACATCTCCATCATGCGGCCGATCTCCTGGCGCAGGGTGAAGGGGCTGGACTCCCCGTTCCCCCCGACCAGTCGCGTCACCGTCCGGCTCACGGTGGTAAATACCACCAGGATCGGGGAGAACAGGTAGGAGGCACCCCGCAGGGCGAAGATGACCCGGGGTGTGAGCACGTCGGCGCGCTGCTGGAACACCCCCTTGGCGACGATCTCCCCGAAGATCCACGACAGGGGGGCCACGATCGCGGCCGACAGCCAGCTCCAGGACTCGCCGAAGGTCTGGGCCACGTAGACGGTCACCGCGGTGGTGTTGGTGACGATCGCCACGTTGGTGCCCACCAGGGTGGTGGAGAGGAGCCACTCGGGGTTCTCCAGCATGCGCAGCGCCAGCCGGGCCCCCCGGGAGCCCCGGGCCGCCGCGTGGCGCAGGCCGATGCGATCGGCGCTCACCACGCCGATCTCGGAACCCGAGAAGAACGCCTCGGCGAGCAGGCACAGGACGACCACGAGGGCCACCAGCGCGCCGCTCATGGTTTCCGCCCTGCCGTCGGGTTCGGTTCATCACTCCCCGGCGGTGGCTTCTCCACTCCGGTCCGGTGCCCCCCCTCGGGAGCGACCGCCACCAGCACCGCGGTGATCTGGCGCTCCTCGACCGCCTCCACCGTGAACTCGATCCGGCCCTCCAGGACACAGGTGCCGGGGGAGGGGAGTTCCCCGCAGCGCTCAAGCAGGAACCCCCCTAGCGTCTCGGCGTCCCCGGCTTCGACCTTCTCGCCTAACGCCTCCGCCAGCTGATCCAAGGACAGTTTTCCGTCGGTGCGGAAGCGCTGCGGCCCGAGCGCCTCCCAGCGGGGTTCACTGCCAGCCGCGGTGTCGGACCGGCTCGGGATCTCGCCGAAGATGCACTCCAGAAGGTCCTCCATGGTGACCAGCCCGGTCACTCCGCCGAACTCGTCCAGGGTCAGGGCCACCGAGATGCGCTTGCGGCGGAAGGTGTGGAACAGGTCCGCTGCGCTGCGGGTTTCGGGTATGAAGTAGGCGGGGCGCAGCAGCCCGGCCAGGCCAGTCGGTGCGGTCACCTCCGCCCCCAGCAGGTCCCGGGCGAACAGGACCCCGATCACGTTGTCGGGTTCGCCGTCGAACACCGGGATCTTGGCGTGGCGGGTGCTCCGGATGTGGCCAGCGACCTCCTCCAGGGGGGTGTCCGCGGAGAGGAAGAAGACCCGAGAACGGGGGGTCATGGCTTGCCTCACCACGGCGTCGCCGAAGTTGAAGATGTGCTCGATGTAGCGCGCCTCGCGCTCGTCCAGTTCCCCTTGCCCCAGGGCTTCGCGCGCCAGGGAGCGCACCATGTCCTCGGTGACGATGTTGGCCCGGGAGCGCTCCGGTCCCACCAGCAGGGTGATGAACCAGTCGGCGACCTTCCGCACCGCCCAGCGCAGCGGGGTGATGATCGTCGCGAAACGCTGCAGCAGGGGTGCCTGGAAACTGGCGAACGCGACGTTGTTGCGGATCGCCAGGGTCTTGGGGGTGACCTCACCAAACAGCAGCAGCAGCGGCACCATGACCACCAGGTTGACCCACTCCCGGCTGGGCCCGGCCCAGCGTATCACCAGGGTGGCGGCGATGGCGGTGGCGGTCACGTTGACGAACTCGTTGCCGATCAGGATCGTCACGATCAAGCGGCGGGGCTGGTTGAGCAGCCCTTCGACCAGCGGCACCCGGGGGTTGCCGTCCAGCCGCATCTGATCGAGCTGGGAGCGGGTGAGGGAGAACAGGCTGGTCTCCGCACTGGAGAAAAACGCCGACAGGGCCAGCAGCAGGCAGATCAAGACCAGCTCGGAACCGACCACCCAATCCATCGACGTCCGCCTTTCGGTTTCGCGGGGGAGGCTCGGTTCCCCTGGCGCGGGAGAAGGTCCAGCCGGTGCCCGAGGGCCAGCTGGCTGCTGAACTCACCGTGCCACCGCGCGCTCGGGCCATGGCCGGTGGGAAGCGGGCTCAGATCCAGGGCATCCGGCGAAACAGCCAGGCCTGGGGGGCGGCGACCACCAGCAGCAGAGCGCGGACCAGGGTGAAGGCCACGGGGCTTTCGGTGCCGGGGATGCCCCCGGCGTTGATCCCCAGCAGCCCGGTGAGCGGGCCCAGGGGAACGAAGATGGCATCGACGACGAAGATCACGTACGTGGTCTTGTCCATCGGCTCGGACAGCTTGCCGTTCAACGCGTCCTGGGACACGGTCGCCCGGCCCCGGATGCTGTCCCGGTCCTCCACGTAGCGGGTGGTGCGGTCCGCGTCATCGCGACCTCCTCGATCTGGGATCCCCCCTTGACCGCGCCCCGTCCCGCGCAAGCATGCCACTTGGCAGCGCTTCCTGCCAAGTCCGGGGGCCGGCAGGCGCTCTTGGCGGGAACACCCAGGGAAACAACCGCCTGGTGCCGCCCGTTCGCGCCCGACCCGGACGGGCGCCACCACCGTTCCTGCCCCCACGGCAAAGGCCCGTGCCCCCTGCAACCGTCTTCCACGGTCAATACGCCATTGCCCGGCCTGGCGGCCGGCTCCGGTAGGAGTGGTCGCCACCTTCATGTACACTGCCTCTCTCTGTCCTCGCAGTGCCGAGTCACGGAGGCATCCCATGGGAAAGAACTTCGCGATCCTGGCCCTGAGCATCCTGCTCGTGGTCAGCGTCCTGACCCGGTCGTCCCGCGCGCCCGTCGAGCCCTGGAAACCCGTGCTCGAAGACACCAGCTTCCACTTCCTGGTGGACGTCACCGCGGAGACCCGTAAACTCCAGGCCGCCGGCCTGCAGGAGCTCGAGCGCGGAGAGGCCGAGGCGGCGCGATCCCTGTTCCAGGACGCCGCCCTCCATCTGGAGCAACTCGCTACCTACTACGTGCCCATGACCGAGATCCGCCAGCTCGTCTACGACGCCGACCGTCTGGCTTTCCTCAAGGAGAAGGAGCGCTCTCGGGTGAAGTTGGAAGAGGCCCGGAAGTATCTTCTGGAGATGGGCGCGGGGTCGGCGCTCCACCTGCGCACCACGGCCGACGAACTGATCCTCATGCTCGAGGACACCGAACTCGCCCTGGACCGTGACTCTGCCGAACTGCCCAAGAAGTTCCAGGCCCTGGGGCACCGGGTCAATCTCCTGGCGCTGAAAGGAGAGCTCGAGTTGACGGATTGAGGCCGGGGCGGGTCAAATCTCACCGGGGCAAGGCGGCGCGCAGAGGGGCCGCGGGAATCGTGCCAGGAGCGCTGCGATGACAGGAAAGCGGGCGATGACAAACCGGGCCCCCGCAGACGGTGATTGGTGGGGCGAGTCCACCATCGAGGTCGGACAGCGTGGCGTGTGGCGCATGGGTGCCTTGCGGCTGTTCGTGGAGCGTCACGCAGGGGAGTGGCTGCTGGCCCACCACAGCAGTGACGACGAGACCGACACCCGTTTGGAGTACGAACGGACGCGGGAGCTTTCGCCGTTTCCGGAAGAGGCGGAGGTGAAGCGCTTTGCCGTGGAGCGCCCGGACACCCGGATCCAACTGGCGCCGCTCCTCCCCGACCGGCCCCTGGTCTCGCTTCCAGAACATCCCTTTCACGTGTTGGCCGGGGAGAAGGTGCGCATCTTCGTGAGCTGTCCCCTATGGGTGTCGGTGCAGGTGGGTAAGAAGTTGCGCCCGTTGGTGGAGATCCCCATCTATCGCTCCTCCGACACCTGGTTCGGCCCCAACACCCGGGAGGGGGAGCTGGCCTACGCCAGCCGCACCCGCTGCCGATCGATTCTTGCCGACCTGCCCCGCAGACCCCAGCGTGCAGTGGTGCCAGTGGTGGTGAGCAACCGGGCTGAGAAGACCCTGGTGATCGAGCGCCTGAGCCTGCCGGTGCCCCAACTGCCCCTGTACCGGGCTGCGGATGGGGGGGTGTGGACCTCCCAGGTGCAGGTGGTGGTCCAGGAACAGAAGGGCCAGGCCGACATCGAGATCGGGAAGAAGCCCCCCGAGGTCGGCAAGGGAGAGCTGCTTGCGGAACCCCGGGATCCGGCCGCACGTTCGATGTTCACCCGCGCGCTCGGCGCGATGATCGGCTGATGGGGGACGGTGCTCATGCAAGACGCGATGCAGTTGCTGAAGGAACTTGCCGCCGCAGGGCACGTGGCGGCCCTGCTCCGGTCGGCAGTCCTGGTCGTGGTGGGCTACTGGCTGGCAAAGCTTGCCAGCCGGGTCGTGGAACGCCAGGTGGCCCGCTATTTCAACCCCCAGCGCGGCTTCATCCTGGGGCGGATCGTGTACTACGCCGTGGTGGTGCTGACCCTGGTTTCCGCCCTGCGCCAGTTTGGTTTCGAGTTCACCGTGCTGCTGGGCGCTGCCGGGGTGCTCACCGTGGCCGTGGGGTTTGCGTCCCAGACCTCGGCATCCAACATCATCAGCGGGCTGTTCCTGATGGTCGAGGAGCCGTTCGTGGTCGGCGACCAGATCCGCGTCGGTGACACCATCGGCGAGGTGCTGTCCATCGATCTGCTTTCGGTGAAGCTGCGCACCTTCGACAACCTGTTCGTGCGGGTGCCCAACGAGTCGATGGTCAAGTCCGAGGTGACCACCCTGACCCGGTTTCCGATCCGGCGCGCGGATCTGAAGATCGGGGTAGCCTACAAGGAGGACATCGCCCGGGTGCGGGAGGTGCTCATGGCGGTGGCCGACGAGAACCCCCTTTGCCTGATGGAGCCGAAGCCGTTGTTCATCTTCCTGGGCTACGGGGACTCCTCCCTGGATATCCAGTTCTCGGTGTGGGCCAAACGGGAGAACTTCCTGGATCTGCGGAACGGCATCTACGAGGAGATCAAGCTTGCCTTCGACGCAGCCGGCATCGAGATCCCCTTCCCCCACCGCAGCCTCTACGCGGGCAGCGTTACCGACCCCTTTCCCATCCGCATCATCGATAGCCCGGCGGAGGACGCATGAGCGAAGCGGAGACTCCGGAACCGTTGGACGAACGGATTCCCGGCAGCGCAGCCTCCCAGTCCGACAAGCTGGGGCTGCCCCCGGGCACCCTGGTGCACGTGGGGGAGCGGCACTGCGCAGAGGTCGCCCTGACCCTGGTCGCCTACGGCCCGGAGGCGGTAGAGGAGATCGCCCTGGGCGGGCCGGAGGACCTGGCGGGGCACCTCGGCACGGAGCGGCTGCTGTGGCTCGACGTGATCGGGTTGCACGACGTGGAGACTGTTGGCGAAGTGGGGGAACGGCTGGGGCTCCACCCCCTGGTCATGTCCGACATGGTGAACACCCACCAGCGCCCCAAGGCGGAGATCCACGAAGGCTACGTGTTCGCGGTGGTGAAAATGGTGCGCTGGATCGGCGGCGACCAGGGGCTGGACACCGAGCAGGTCAGCCTGCTGCTGGGCAGCAACTGGGTGGCCACCTTCCAGGAGCGCCCGGGGGACGTGTTCGACGCCGTGCGGGCCCGGATGCGGGAAGGGAAGGGCCGTATCCGCAAGTCCGGTCCAGACTACCTGTTCTACGCCCTGCTCGACGTCATCGTGGACCACTACTTCCTGGCGGTGGAGGCGCTGTCGGAACAGACCGAGGCGTTGGAGGATGAGGTGTTGGAGGCCCCGACCCGGGCCACCCTGGCGAGGATTCACGGCTTGCGCCAGGAGGCGCTGGCCCTGCGCCGTGCAGCCTGGCCGTTGCGGGAACTGGTACAGGTGGTGCTTCGCGAAGAGTCCGAGCTGGTCGACCCTTCCACGGCGCCGTACCTGCGCGATCTGTACGACCACGTGGTGCAGGTCATCGACATCGTGGAGACCCAACGGGAGATCCTGTCCGGGTACACGGATCTCTATCTGTCGAGCCTCAGCAACCGCATGAACGACGTGATGCGGGTGCTCACGGTGATCGCCACGATCTTCATCCCGCTTACCTTCGTGGCCGGCATCTACGGGATGAACTTCGAGGTCATGCCGGAGCTGAAGTGGCGCTGGGGGTACCCGCTGGTGTGGGGGGTGATGGCAGTGATGGCGGGGGGCATGCTCCGGTTCTTCCGCCGCCGGGGGTGGTTCTGAGTTTCCATGCCGAGCGGCACCCCGACGGATGGAAGCGTGACGATCGGCTGTCGGGAGAGCGGGGGCGGGGCCTGCCTTCCGGCGGACAAGATTGCTCTGTTTCGATGGGGCCACTAGCGAGCCGGCGGTGCCCAAGGGCGCTGTTTGTGCAGCGCATCCGTGGCCCCAAAGCGCTTGCCCGCTCTCCAGGCAGGCCCCGCCCCCGGCGGCAGATCGGGTGGCGG
>JARGFW010000443.1 GCA_029211085.1 Deferrisomatales bacterium
GTTCACCTCCCTGCAGGCATCACGGTACCTCGCTGCCGCTCCGGGTGGAGAACCGGACTCTACGGTGCTGGAGGCCTGTCAGCGAGCCGCGACGTGGCTGGCGCGGCAGCCTGCGCCCGCGGACGCCAACAAGGCGGCGGCTACCCTGGCGCTGCAGGGGTTGCTGCACCGGGTGACGAGTGGCGGTGCCCACGCCCGGGAGGCGGTCCGGACGATGGGGCACCTGGAGGGGCTTCGCAGCCCCGAGGGGTGGTTTCGTGAGAGGGGGGGATTCGATCCGGGCTACTCGACCCTGACGCTGGCCCTGTTGCGCCGGGCCAGGGAAACTCTGGGGTGGGCCCGGCTGGGCCGGTGGGTTGCGTCCCTCGAAGATCTCCTGGCAGATCTCGCCCCGTTCCTGTCTCCTTCCCCCTGGGAAGCCTGGAGCCGGGAGACGGGGTTCCTGTTGCCGTGGGGCCCGGAGGAATCTCCTTTCGGACACCCCGCATCGGTGCACGAGACCTGGTGGGGATGGGACGACCGGTACCTATGTTTTTTTGCGGCTCCCCACTGGGGTGTGCGGGCAGGCGGAACCACCCGGGGGCTGGGCAGGCCCAGCATGGGTTGGGGGACGGATGGTATTTGGGAACTCCGTGACGCGGGTGTCCTCTTCTGCGCCCGGGACGGTAGGTACCTCTGTGTCGGTCTTTCGAAGGGTGGGACCGCGCGTATATGGGGCAACGACGGGAAGCCTGCTGTGGATCTTGGCTACCGGATCTGGGACGGGGCAGGGCGGCAGTTCGTCAACGCCTCACCCGGGGTGCCGTGGCAGAAGACTGGCCACGGCACGTACCGGGTCAGTGCCCCATTCCGCCCAGCGGCGCATCTCGCTCCGTCTCCGCGGTTGGGCCGGTTGCTGCAGTTCTGCGAAACGGGACTGTTCGCGGGCCCTTGGGGGACACTGGCTTCCCGCTGGGCGCAACGGGTGGGAACGCGGAGCCCCCGGCCCGGTCCCGCTTGCCTGGAAAGGGAGCTGCGAATATGCAATACCCGGGTCGAAATCCGGGACCGAATCGTCGGGGAGACAGGGCGCCTGCGGGGAATCGCCGTCAATCACGGGTTGACCACCGTTTATACACCATCTGCTCGCCAGGGACCCGGCTGCGGCCAAGAACGGGGTATCCGGGCGGGTATCAATGCAGATGAGGGGAGGGTTCTTCTCGGCGGGGCCGTCATGGATTGGGCGTTCGAGATCTAGATCCAGCGCAGGGAGCCCAACCAGAGGATGTAGACGACCGCCGTAGAGGGCATGAGCCATCGTTTGCGGCAAATGCCGGTCAATCTGGTCGACAACAAGACGCTCCACAGCACGAGCAGGGTCGGCGTGATCCAGAGCCATCGGGTGGTGAAGACAGGCCGCGGAACAGGCGAGCCCAAAAGCACCTCCAACGCCGCATCGGCCTCGGCTTTGGCTGCGGGCTGGACGGGCCGGGGGCGGGAGATGGCTTCGAGGGCGGCCGCAACGGCTTGGTATGCGGAAAGAGCCAACCCCGGCTGTTCATTCGCGGCAGCGGTCCGTCCAATGCCGAGTAGCTGTGTTGTGGCTTGTCGCGTAACTCCGGAAGCGGGGATGTGGTACCGGATCGCCGAAGCATACTCGCGTACCGCTTCGGGGAGGCGTTGCACGGACTCCAGGTGTCTAGCGACGGCCAGGTGCCGCCCCGCCTGATAGCGGGTGTGCAGCCACGGCAGGGCCGCAACACAGACGAGAATGGCGACCGCGATGCCGCGAC
>JARGFW010000444.1 GCA_029211085.1 Deferrisomatales bacterium
CCATCCCCGAGACCCACCCTGATTCCACCTCACCCCGGCATTTCCCGGATGAACCCCATTTTCCCCTGGAAGCTCTCCATCCTTCTGGACGGCTGGCCCTGCGCGGCGCTCACCCCGTGAGCCTGTGCGGGCCGAGGTCGCCCCTCCCCCATGTGGCCAGAGAGCTGCTCCTCCAGCGTTCACTCAAGGGCTCAGGGGCCAGGTCTTTATTTTATTGACCACTCGATGGAAAACGTTACAGGACTTTCGATCGCTTAAGTAACGAGTTTTGTCCTCCGGGTGGTCTGGGAGACCGAGGTTGGCGAGGCCGTCCAGATACGTGATCGACCACAGTACCCAGGGGTATAGGCGCCGCCAAGGTTTGCGCTAGCCGGCGGTTCCAAGGCCCGGTGCCTGAGTTCTCCATGGGGTTCGTCGTCGAGCCGAAAGGTCACGTTCTGGCGAAGGAGGCTGTCCCCCTTCACAGCACACTCCTCCGTATGCAGCGCACTCGCGAAACACCGGGCAAAACTGGCCGCCCGGACCGGGTTTGCCTACGCGTGCATACGGGCAAACGCCGCAACGGCGGGGCAAACCGCCCGGCGCGTAGGCACGCGCCGCCACCGGAGGTGGCGTGGGGTGTGAGCACCAGACCGAGGATTCCCACCGCTATCGAAGCAGAACCCCCGTCGCCCCGTCCCGCCGCCGCTCTCTGGCAGCACCACGAACAGGAGCCACCCGGCACAGAGGCTTCGCAAGGCCTCCACGACGGCGCCCAAGCACCCCCCTTCGGGGACCGGCGACTAGTCCCCTTACGACCCCGCTTGGGACACGCCTCCTCCCACTGAAGAGATCGCCCGGAACCCCGTGGGTTCCGCTCTGGTGCCAGGCCTTCATATTGCCTTCGTAACCATCCTCCCCGCCGTCGGCATCCGCCCTTCCCCCCTCCACTTCCCAGCCCGCCGGCTGTTTCCCGAACACCCCATCGGCAGCCTCCACGACGTCTTCGAGGGCCACGCCGACCCACCCCGATTCCCAGAATCGGGACACGGTAACCCCCGTCCTTTGGTCCTTTTTTCGCTTCCCGCTGGCGAACCCGTTCAGGAGGTGTACCGGCATTTTCCACCGCAGAAGTTTCGGACCCGCAGTTGGTATTTCGAACAGGCAAACAGGCCTTGTCTTGCGTACGCCAGCGCACCTCCCCGGTGGGGGCAGCCACGGTCCAGCCACCGTGTCAAAGCTCGCCCCAACGATCCCTTTGGTGGTCCAGGGTGGAACTCTTCTCCTGGGGCCGGCGGATCAAACTTCAAAGGCGATTCTTGTCGTCTGTTGAGTCCAGGATGTCGTACCGAGCCCGGGTGGCAGAGTCCACCACTACCCTCGCGTGGTTGGTCCCCTGCCGGACCCCCTCGGCCCTGTGCGTCCGGTCTATGTCAGTGAGGTCCTCGAGGAGAGGGGCGGCCGTGGAAGTCCGGATTGCCACACCACAGTCTCAGTCCCCAACGGCTGAGCGGCGGATGAGCAAATGGACGCGGAGGGCGGCAGGGAATCAGCTGGCCCTTTCGAGACATGACCAACACCGCGTTGGAGGGTTCCTGGCCAGACGGGAATCCGACGAGAGACGCCGCCTTGTCGCCGGTACTTGACCCATGAGCCAGAGCGTCCAGAGGGAGTGATCCCCCCCCGACATGCTTTCGGCGGACTACTTCACCGTCTCCGTCAGCTTCGAACCAGGCTTGAACTTCACCACCTTCTTGGCCGGGATCTGAAGCTTCTCGCCGTTGGCGGGGTT
>JARGFW010000445.1 GCA_029211085.1 Deferrisomatales bacterium
GCCTTTGCGCCCCGTATAGCAGAAGATTCGGTCCTGTAAAGTTGCTACGGGGCCTATTTGAGGGTCAGGGTAGTGGTTTTCGGAGGGAATGGCGCGGTACTCAGGTTAGAGTCCGTCGCAGTGGTGTACGAGGGCCCAGGCCCTTGAACGAAGAAGACCATCGCATCATCCTCCAGACCCGTAGCTGCCAAGCACACGGAGATGGAGAGAGGACACGATGGTCGAGACGAGTGTAGAGGCCCGGAACTGGCTGATCAACCGCCTTCAGGAGGGCGGGCAAGATGTCCTGCGTGGTCTGGCTGAGGCCATGATCCACGCACTCATGAACGCGGAGGCCGACGCGACGTGCGGCGCGAGGTACGGCGAACGGTCTCCGGAGAGGGTGAACCAGCGGAACGGGTACCGGGAACGACCGCTCGACACCCGACTGGGAACGCTGGAACTGCAGGTCCCCAAGCTCCGGGAGGGTTCGTACTTTCCGGGCTGGATCCTGGAGCCGAGGCGCCGGATCGAGAAAGCTCTCGTCGCGGTGGTCGCTGAGTGCTACGTCGCAGGCGTGTCCACCCGGAAGGTTGAGCAGGTGGTCCAGACGCTCGGCATCGAGGGCATCTCCAAGTCCCAGGTTTCGGAGATGGCTCGAAGCCTCGACGCCCAGGTGGACGCCTTCCGCAACCGGCCTCTCGACAGGGGGCCGTATCGCTATGTCTGGCTGGACGCTTTGGTGGTGCGATGTCGGGAGTTGGGCCGCATCGTCAACGTCGCTGTGGTCGTCGGCACCGGGATTAACAAGGAGGGCACGAAGGAGGTCCTGGGAGTCGACGTCATCACGTCCGAGGACGGTGCCGGCTGGGCGGCGTTCCTGCGCACCCTGGTAGGTCGCGGTCTTTCGGGGGTGGAACTCGTGATCTCGGATGCTCACGTGGGACTGAAACAGGCGATCGCGGCGGTGCTCCCGGGGGCGAGTTGGCAGCGTTGCCGGACGCACTTCATGAGAAACCTGCTGGCGAAGGTCCCCAAGCGTGCCCAGCAGCCGGTGGCCGCTCTGGTCCGCTCGATCTTTGCTCAGACGACCGCGGTTGAGGTTCACGAGCAGCATCGCGTCGTCGTCGAGAAGCTTCACGGGCAGTTCCGGGAGGCCGCCATCCTGTTGGAGGAAGCTGGGCCCGAACTGATGGCGTTTGCGCCTTTTCCGGAGAAGCACTGGCGCCAGGTCTGGTCGAACAACCCGCAGGAGCGGGTCAACCGGGAGATCCGCCGCCGAACCGATGTCGTCGGGATCTTCCCCAATCGGGAAGCCATTCTGCGGCTGGTCGGGGCGGTCCTGAACGAGCAGCATGACGAATGGGCGGTTGGACGTCGTCACATGAGCCTCGAGTCCCTGGCGGAACGGGGCACCCGACGGGAGACCGCCAGCAAGCCCCCGGCACTTCCGGAGGCAGCGTAGCCCTGATCAACCGAGGATGATGCGACCGGCTTCATACACCACTTGACTGGACGTGACCTTTTCGACTGGCCAAATCCCACCCGGAGACTACGAGGCCAAAGTGGCCCACAACGAATCCTGGGATGAGAATTACGGTGAGGATGGAGTACCCGATGGCTCGAACATTCCTTTCAACGTCCTGGCTGGGAACAGCGTCCAATTCGACTACGATCCAGTGTCGCACCTCCTGACAATCGCAACCATCGCCGACCTTCCGATTCTCACGGTTGCCGGCAGCACTGTCAGTGCCGTTGAGGGTGATACCGCGATAAACTCC
>JARGFW010000155.1 GCA_029211085.1 Deferrisomatales bacterium
GAGCACGCTCTTGTCGCTGCGCTTGAGGATCTCTTGCAGGGCCTTGTCGGGCAGGAACTGGACGTCGTCGAACACGAACATCAACTGGCGGATGCGGGCGGCCAGATCGGAGTTCTCCTGTTCCAGCTTGTCGAGGATATTCTTCGACTCGGTGCGGCCCATGCGGTTGAGCATCTCGGCCACGGTCTTTACGCCCTCCACCTCGATGGACGAGCCGGCCATGGAGGTGAGCTTGGTGTCCAGCACCGAAGAGACCTTCTTCACCACCTCGGGGCTGATCTCCTCCAGGCTGGCCATGCGCCGCGCCACCTCCACCTGCAGTTCGGCGGGCAGCCCGGACAGGGCGTTGGCGGCCTTGCCCACGTCCAGGTGGGAGAGGATGAAGGCGATGGTCTGGGGGTGCTCCTTGAGGATGATCTTGCTCAGCAGGCGGGGGTCCGCCTTGCGCAGGTTCTGGAACCCCGGCCCCTGGTCCAGGTACTTGGTGAGGCGCTCCAGTATATCCCGGCAGCGGTCGGCAGGCAGGCTCTCGCGCAGCACCTTCTTGGCGTACTCCACCCCGCCCTGTAGCACGTAGCTGCGCGCCAGGGCCAGGGTGTGGAACTCCTCCAGAACGCTGTGGGCCTCCTCCGTGGTGGTGCGGTCCAGCAGCGCGATCTCGCGGCTGAGATCCTGGATCTCCTCGTCCTTCATGTGGGGGAAGACCGCCTGGCTGGCCTGTTCCCCCAGGGCCACCAGCAGTACCGCGGCTTTGCGGATTCCGGAGACGCCATTGATGAAGTCGGCCACCGGCTACTCCTCGGTCATCCAGCTGCGCAGCAGTTGGGCCGCCACCTGGGGCTCCTCGACCACCATCTCGGTGAGGCGTTTCTTGAGGCTCTCGCGCCGCACCACCTCCGTCGAAGGGGTCTCGTCGAACACCACCTCCGCGGGCCCCGCCCCCGGGCCGCCGGCACCACCCCCTGCTCCGGCCATCGCCCGCTCCATCTCGGCCACGCTCATGGGCTCGGTCACCGTGGTGATCTGGCCGGAGTGGGTGAGCCAACGCACCAGGGGCCGCACGCCGAAAAGGATCAGCAGCAAACCCAGCAGCGCGGCCAGGCCGTACTTGGCCAGGGAGAAGTAGATTTCGGGGCCGAGCACGGAGGACTCGGTGTCCACGACCTCCGCGGGCCGAAACGGGATGCTGGTGACCTCCACCGCGTCGCCGCGGGTGGCGTCGAAACCCACCGCCTTCTCCACCAGGCTGCGCATCTGCCCCAGTTCTTCGGCGCTGCGGGGCACGAACACCTTGTCCGGGCCCACTTCCCCCTCCTTGGGCTCGCGGTAGGTGCCGTCTACCGCCACCGCCACGCTGAGACGCTTCAGGGTGCCGGGCCCCTTCTCGGTGCGGGTGATCGTCTTGGAGACCTCGTAGTTGACGGTCTCGGTTTCGCGGTTGCTGGAAGAGGCGCCGTTGCCACCGCCGCCGGCCTGCTCGCCGTCGCCCACGTTGGAGGTCACCCCCGGCGTGCCGCCGGGGCTCGAGCCGCCGCTGGCGGTTTCCGAGACGCGCTCTTCGCTGCGCACCACGGCCCCCTGGGGATCGAAGGTCTCGGCGGTCGCCTCGACCCGATCGAAGTCGAACTGCGCCGCCACCTGCACCACCGCAGAGCCCTGGCCGAGCACCTGCTCGAGCATCTGGCGCACCCGGCTCTCCACGTCCTTCTCGTAGCCGCGCTTGAACTCCAGCTGCGTGGTAGCCAACATCCCGGCCTCGTCACCGCTCTGCTGGTAGAGCACGTTGCCCCGGTTGTCCACCACGGTCACCTGGTCCGGCTCCAGCCCCTCCACACTCGACGCCACCAGGTGCACCACCCCCTGCACCTGCTGGGCCCCCAGTCGCCGGGCTCCGCGCATCTGCAAAACCACCGACGCCGTGGCCGGCTCGGCCTGCTCCTCGAACAGCCGGCGCGCGGGCAGTACCAGGTGCACCCGCGCGCCCTCCACGCCCTCGATGCGGCGGATGGTGCGGGTCAACTCCCCCTCCAGAGCCCGGGTGTAGTTCACCTTCTGGGCAAAGTCGGTCATGCCGAAGCCCGACTTGTCGAAGATCTCGAACCCCACCACCCCGCCCTGGGGAATTCCCGCTCCGGCCATGGTCAGGCGCAGCTCGTGCACCTGGGCGGCGGGCACCGCCACGGTGGTTCCCCCGTCACGCAACTCGTAGGACACGTTGTCGGCCTTGAGGCGCGCCACCACCTCGGCGGCGTCGTCGGACGCCAGCCGTGCATACAAAACGGCGTACTCGGGCGATCCCGCCCACATGAGTACGCCGGCGAATGCCACCACCAAACCCACCGCGGCACCCAGCAGAACCACCCGCTGAATCGCGGTCAGTCCCGACCAGAGTGCGCGCAACTGGGTCAGCGAGGCGTCCCGTGCCGCCATCGACTACCGCCTATACCTGCATGCGGGTGATCTCTTGGTACGCATCGAGGATCTTCTGCCGCACTTCCATCATCAACTTGAACGCCACGTCCGCCTTCTCGATGGCCACCATCGCCTCCTGGATGCCCGCGTCGCCCCCCTCGGCGATCTGCACGGTGGCTGCGTCCGCGTCCTTCTGCAACTCGTTGACTTTCTGCAGGCTCTCGGTGAGGAACTCACCGAACCCCTTCTCCGGCGCGCCCACCGTCCCCACCTTGGGTCCGGCAGCCGGTGCGATTCCCGGAATCCGTCCAGACAGTTCGTTGACCATGGGGTGCTCCTCCGTTGGACCACAAAGCGCTTCGCCCTGCATCCACTTGTCGACCGTCGGGGGTCAGATCTCCAGCGCCCGCAGCATCAGCGCCTTGGTAGCCTCGATCACGGTGAGGTTGGCCTCGTAGGAGCGGGCCGCACCCAGCAGGTTCACCATCTCCACCACCGGTTCCACGTTGGGGTAGGTGACGTAGCCCTGGGGATCGGCGTCCGGATGCCCCGGCTCGAAGCTCACCCGTCCCGGGCGCTGATCCTCGTACACCTCGGCAACACGCACCTGGCGCACCGCCGCGCCCAGGGTGTCGGCGAAGGACGGGGCCGGCACCGCCTCGAACACCACGTCGAGGCGTTTGTACGGTCCCCCGCCGGCGGTGCGGGTGGTGTTGGCGTTGGCCAGGTTCGAAGAAACCGTCTCCATGCGCCGGCGCTGGGAGGAGAGCCCGGTAGCCGACACGTCCATCATGTCGAAGAAGTTCATCCGCCGGCCCTCCCGGTGATGGCTTCGCGCAGCTTGCCGAACTGGGAACTGAGCCGTCGGGCCAGGAACTGGTACTCGATCTGGTTGCGGGCCAGTTTGCTCATCTCCCGATCGATGTCCACGTCGTTGCCGTCGCGCCGGACCAAGCCGCCGCTGAACACCACCTGATCCCGCCCCGCAGAACCGTTGCCGGCACCGCCGCTGCGATGCCCGGGATGGGTCGTGCGCAGGCCCAAGCGGGCCTTCTCCAGTTGGCTGCCGAACGACACATCCACCGCGCGGTATCCCGGGGTATCGGCGTTGGCCACGTTGGCTGCGATCGCCGCGTGCCGCCGGGAGCGCTGGCTCAGGCCCTGCACCACCGGGGCGATGGAGCGATCAACGGCGTCTAGAAAATTCACGGTACACCTCCTGTCCGTTCCTTGTCCAGGGCACCCCCGGGGACCGGGGCCCGGCGTGTCCGGGCGCCTCGAAACCAAGAGTAAAGCAAGATGTGTACCTCAATTTCCGCTCCGCGGATTTGCGGAACGGCGGGGGACGGCAGATCCAGCCGGGAATCGCCGGGTCCGGGTTGCCCCCCCGGGGGGGTCAGGCCTCGGCCCCGTCCTCCTCCCCGTCCCCGGACTCCGGACCGCTGTCCACCCCGTAGCTGCGCAGCCGCGCGCGCAGGGTCTTGACGTTGATGCCCAGGGCCCGGGCGGTGGCCTTCTTGTTGTCCCCGTGCTGGGCGTAGGCAGCCAGGATGATGCGCTGCTCCATCTCCTCCAGGGTTCCGTCCACCTCGAAGCCCGCGCCCCGGGCGCCGCCGGGTCCGCGACCCAGCAGCAGGTGAGCCGGCTCCACCGGGACACCGCGGGCCAGGATCGCAGCCCTCTCCACCGCGTTCTGCAGCTCCCGCACGTTGCCTGGCCAGGAGTAGGCGGCGATCTTCTCCTCGGCAGCAGCGTTGAACGTCGCCTCGGGCCAGCCGTGGGTGTGGGTGGCGTCGGCCAGAAAGCGCCGCGCCAGGGGCACCACGTCCGCCGGGCGCCGGCGCAGGGGTGGCAGCTCGATGGGGATCACGTGGAGGCGGTAGTACAGATCTTCGCGGAACCGCCCGCTCTGCACCTCGGCCACCAGATCGCGGTTGGTGGTGGCGATTACCCGCAGATCCAGGCTCACCACCTTCCGGCCACCCACCCGCTCCACCTCGCGCTCCTGGAGCACCCGCAACAGCTTCGCCTGCAGGGCCGGTGCCATCTCACTGATCTCGTCGAGCAGCAGGGTGCCGCCCTGGGCCTGCTCGAACTTGCCGGCTCGGGCCTCGCTGGCCCCGGTGAATGCGCCCTTCTCGTGGCCGAACAGCTCGCTCTCCATGAGGGTGGAGGGGATCGCCGCACAGTTGACCGCCACGAATGGTTCCGCCGCCCCCGCCGACAGCTCGTGGATGCGTCGGGCCACCACCTCTTTGCCGGTACCGCTTTCGCCGCTGATCAGCACCGTGGCTTTGGTGGCGGCGGCCGCCTCCAGCAGGGTGAGCACCTCGGCCATCGCCGGGTCCTCGGCGATCATCGCGGTGTGCCCCTTGCGGGTCGCCGGCTCCGCCCGCCCCCGGGCCAGGGCTGCGGCCACCTTGGCCAGCAGCACCTCGGGGCCGAAAGGCTTCTGGATGAAATCGGCGGCGCCCATCTTCATGCTCTGCACCGCGGTGTCCACGGTGCCGTGGGCGGTGATCACCACCGCCGGCAGGAACGGCGCGGCGGCGGACAGTCGCTCCAGCAGTTCGATGCCGTCCACCCGGGGCATGCGCAGGTCGGTAAGGAGCAGGTCGTAGCTGCGCCCGGCCAGCAGTTCCAACGCCTCCTGGCCGTCCTTGGCCAGGGTGCAGCGGTAGCCGGCCTTGCGCAGGGTCAGTTCCAGGGCCAGGCGCATATCCCCGTCATCGTCCACCACCAACAGGTGTTTTTCGTCTGCCACCCTCTCAGCCCACCTTTCCGCACCCGGCCACCGGCAGGCCCACGGTGAAATCGGCGCCCCCCAGGGGCCCCGGCCCCACCGCCACCCAACCGCCGTGGCCGGAGACGATGCGTTGCACGATCGCCAGCCCGAGCCCCATGCCGCCTGCCCGGGTGGTAAAGAACGGGTCGAAGATGCGTTCGGCGATGTCCGGGGCCACTCCAGCCCCCTGGTCGGCGATGTGCACCACCGCCACCGGGGGCGACTCCTCCGGATCCACCGCCACCCGCACCTGGACCACGCCCCCCTCGGGGCTGGCCTGCACGGCGTTGAGCAGCAGGTTCAAGAACACCTGGCGCAGCAGATCCGCGTCCGCGAGCACCGGGGTGGACACCCACTGCTGCTCCAGCACCAGACCCTTGCCGTTCAGCGCCGCCCGGGCATAGAGGAGCGCCTCTTCCAGGACCGAAGTCAGATCTACGGGCTCCCGGCGCGGCTCCACCTTACGCGCGAACAACAACAGGTTGCCGCTGATCCGCGACAGGTTCTGGATGCCCTTGAGCACCTGCCCGGCCAGGTCCTCGTTGCTGCTGCCGCGCAACTCCTCGAGCAGGTGCGAGGCGAACAACTCCAGGCTCCCCAGGGGATTGCGGATCTCGTGGGCGATACCGGCGGCCATCTCCCCCATGGAGACCAGCCGCCGGTTGCGCGACTCCTGGGCTTCCAGCCGCCGCAGCCGCGTCACGTCCTGGAACACCACCACCCGGCCCAACACCTCGCCGCCGTCCCCCAGAAACGGCGACACCCGCAGACCCAACTCCGCGGTCTGGCCGTCGGAGCCGCGAAACTTCACCACGGGCCGCGGCTCGTGTTCCAGGCCGGCCAGCGTCGGCGCCGGCTCGTCGCCCCGGGGCAGCAGGGGGAATGCGTCCTGGAACCGGGCTCCCACCGCTGCCGCGTCCAGGCCGGTAATCTCCTGGGCGGCCCGGTTCAGGGTCGTGATGCGACCCGCGGGGTCCACCGCCACCACCCCGCTGGGCACGCTCTCGAGCAAATGCTCCAGGTACCCCGCGAGGCGATCACGCTCCGCCCTCGAGGCCCCCAGCTCCCGGTCCTTGACCTCCAACTGGCGGCGCATCTCCGCCACCTCGATCTGCAAGCGCCCATAGGAATCGCGCAGACTCGCAGTGCTCGCCTCGAACAGGCTCATCGCCTGGCGCAGTTCGCTCTCGCTCAGCCGGGCCTCGCTCACTGGCTGCTCCTCACCCGCCGGGCCAGGTTCACGCCGAGAAGCCTCTTCTCGGCCAGGGTCCGGTACACCGGGTCGTCGACCTCGGCCAGGCGCAGCAGCAGGGGCTCGGCGTCCGCCCAGCGGCCCTGGCGCAGTTGGGCCACCGCCAGCAGATAGGTGTCAGCCGCCGACAACGCGTCGGTGTCGGCCAGGCCCCGAACCGCCCCGGCGAGATCGCCGGTGGCAAAGCGCAGCCGCGCTCCGGTGAGGGTGTCGGCGGCACCCCACGCCTCCTTCTCCCCACTGTCCGGAAGGGCACTCCACAACGCGCGGCGACCCTGCAACTGTTCCAGCAACACCCCGGCGGTGGCCGTGGGTGCATCCAGGCGCTGGGCCTGGGCCCGCGCCTCCAGGCGCTCGCCGACGGTCTTGGAGAGTTTCTCGGCGCGCAGGAAGAAGACCTTGGCTTCGTCGAACTTCTCCTCACGAAACAGGGTCCGTGCCAGTTCCAGGTGGGCGAGCCGGTCCCCGGGGTGCCCTGCCACCCAGCCCCGTTGGGCGTCGGGATCCCGCTCCAGCACCCGGGTGTACAGGATGCGCTCGTCCAGCCGCTCGGGGGACAGGACCCGGGTGCCGTCGGCGCGGGCGCGCTGGTACACCGCGCGCGCTTCCGCCGGGGCGCCCAGCAGTTCGTAGGCCCGGGCGACCGACAACAGTACCGGACCGATGTCGCGGGTGGGGGCCCACACCACCGCCGGGCGGGCCACCAGATACTGGTCGATCACCGCCAGCGCCGCCCCCTGCGCCAGTTGCTCGGCGAGGTAGCGTTCCAGCAGTCCCATGTAGCGCTCGTAGGCACGCCCGGACTGCCGGCTCTCCGGGTACTCCTGGAACACCCGGGCCAGCAGCGCCAAGGCGCCGGGGATGCGCCCGTCCCGGCGCTCCAGGGTGGCCAGCCCGTGCAGGGCCCGTTGGGCCGCCAGGGCATCCCTGCCGGCGACAAACTCTTCCAGGGCGGGGCGGGGTCGGTAGAACAGGCGGTAGGCGGGATACGGCTCGGTCAGTTCCATGCGGTCGGCGTGATCCACCCCCAGCAAGGCCAGGCGCAGGCGTGCCTCGCGACCCTCCTCGGGGGGTGGCCCCAGGTCCAGCAGGCGCCCGTAGACCCGGGCGGCATCGGCGACCCGATCATGGTCGGTCCATATCTCGCCGGCCCGGAGCAGGGCCACGCTGGCCGCTTCGGTGCCCGGCGCCGCCGCGGCCAGGTCCTCCATCAACTGCACCGCACCTGCCGGTTGGTCCCGCGTCAGCAGCAGGTCGGCGAGGAGGTGACCGGT
Organism: Deferrisomatales bacterium; assembly: GCA_029211085.1. GTDB lineage: Bacteria > Desulfobacterota > Deferrisomatia > Deferrisomatales > JARGFW01 > JARGFW01. The sequence goes on from JARGFW010000155.1 coordinate 7,724, forward strand.
CTGCGGCCGCAACGTCCACGCCTCGGAGTCCATCCGCTGCGCTTCGCCGAACAGGGCCAGGGCGCGGTCGGTGTCACTGCGGCGGGCGGCGCACTCGCCGGCCAGGAACAGCGCCAGGGGGCGGCCGGGTGCGCCCGGGTGGCGTTCCAACCACGCCGCGAACGCCTCGCCCGCTTCGCGGTAGCGTTCGGTCTCCAGCATCAGCACCGCGGCGTTGAACTCCAGCGCCGCGGACCAGGGGCCTGGCGCACCGGCCAGGGCCGGTGCGAACGCGATCTCGGCTTCCTGGCCGAGCCCCAAGCCCTGTTGGATCGTCCCGCCCATGAACTGCGCCCAGGCCTGCTCCGCCGAATCCGGGCTGGTGGCCGCGAGATCCCGATACAGGCGCAGGGCGTCGTGCAGGGCGTTGCCCCCGAGTTGATAGGCGGCGTCGGCCCGCAGCCCCTGGAGCAACCGGGCGGCCGCCCCTTCCCGGGGCTTCGCTTGGGCGAGGATCTGCAACACCCGGACCGGGTTCGAGGTCAGCAGTTGTCGGGATTCCGCCGCCAGGTTGGCGACCTCGGCGGGTGCCGGCGAGCGGTAGAACGGGCTCCACGACGGCTCCACCCGGGCCAACAGCCCGGCGGTTGCGGTTTCCACCCCGGCCAGCACAAAGAGGATCAGCAGCGCCAGGGAAGGCCACGCTCGTCCCCAAACTCCAGCGCCATGGCTCCGGGTGCGGGCCACCATCAGCTCCCCACCGCCAGCAGGCGGCGCCAGAACCCGCCGCTTCCTCCCGCCACCGCCGCGGTCTCCAACAGGGCGTCGGCCACCGCGGCCACCGCGCGACTGGCCGGAGCCCGGGGGTAGGCCACGACGAACGGGGACTGCCGGGTGGTGGAGCGAGAGACACAGGGATCCCGGGGGATCACCCCCAGGGACTCGAGCCCGCCGCCCAGGAAGCGCTGCACCACTTCGGCCAGTTTGGCGTGCACGCCCCGTCCCTCGGCGGCGTCCTGGGCCGAGTTCACCAGCAGTCGCGCCCGCACGCCGGGGTCGCGCTGGCGGAGGATCTTGAGCAGCCCGTAGGCGTCGGTGAGGCTGGTGGGTTCCGGGTTGGTCACCAGCAGCACCTCGCCGGCGGCCAGACACAGATCGACGACGTTGCGGCCGATGCCCGCGGCGGTGTCGATCAGCACGAACTCGCGGTCGGCGGTGATCGGCGCCAGAGCCGCCAGCAGGCGCTCGCGACCCGCACTGTCCAGGTCGGCCAGGGCCTCCATCCCCGAGGCCCCCGGGATCAACTGCAGACCGGGTACCGCAGTCACCTCGGCGACCACCTGTGCGGCGTCGACCTGTCCCTGCAAGAGATGCCCCAGGTTGTGCCTGGGATTGAGGTTGAACAGGATGTCCAGGTTGGCCAGCCCGAAGTCGGCGTCGATAGCGGTGACCCGGTGGCCCCGCCGCGCCAACTCCGCCCCCAGGTTGGCTACCACACTGCTCTTGCCCACCCCTCCCTTGCCGCTGGTCACCGCGATCACCCGCCCGCCATCGCCGGTTGCCGGCGCGGCGGCTGGCGGAGTCTTGGCCCGGGCCGCCAGCTCCCGCAGCTTCGCGGCCTGGTCCCTCACTGTCCCGCCCCCGCCGCGCCCAACAGGTAGTCCGCCACCCCCCGGGGAGTGGCGATCTCGATATCGTCGGGCACGTTCTGTCCGGTGGTGAGGTAGCTCAAGGGCAGGCGGGAGGTGACCGGTAGGCCGAACAGGGGGCCGTGGCAAGCGGTCTCGTCCAGCTTGGTGAGCAGCAAGCGGCTCGCCTTGACCGGGGCATAGTGACGCAGGATGCGCTCAAGGTCACGGGACCGGGTGGTCACCGACAGCACCAGGTGCACCTCTACCTTCACATCGGCGGGGAACAGGGTGAGCAGCTCGGCTAGGCTCACCTCGTCCCGGGGGCTCTGCCCCGCTGTATCCACCAGCACGATCTCCCGGTCGGAGAACTGCTCGATGGCGTCGCGGAATCCGGCGGCGTCCAGGGCCACCCGCATGGGCACCCCGGTGATGTGGGCGTAGGTCTTGAGTTGCTCCACCGCGCCGATACGAAAGGTATCCAGGGTGATCAGCCCCACCCGCCGGTCCTGCTGCAGGGCGAAGCGCGCCGCCAGTTTGGCCACGGTGGTGGTCTTGCCCACCCCGGTGGGGCCCACCAGGGCCACCACCCGTTGACCGGCGCCGTTCTCGGCCAGGTCGGGGGCCACCCGCACGGTGCGCTCCACCACCTCGCGCAGGGCGACCTGCTCGCGGCCCTCGGCGAGGGTGCCGGCGTCGAGTTTCTCCTGCAGGAACCCCAGCAGTCGGGCCGCCAACTGGGGGTCCAGGTCCATCCCCTCCAGGTGGGCGTGCAGCACCCGCAGCCCCGGCGCCAACTGCAGGCGCTCGAACGCGGCGGTCTGGGTCAGCAACTGATCGAGCTTGCCGGACAGCGCCTTCACGTCGCGTTCCAGAGCCTTGGACGCGTCGCCCCGGGGGCGCCGGCCGAGCACGCCGAGTTCTTCCCGCAGGCTGTCCACGTCGGCCTGCAGGGAAAGGATCGCGCCGTGGTCGGCGGGAGGGCGCGGCGCTGGAGCGGACGCGGCCGGGGCGTAGGCCCCGGGGCGAGGCGCCACGGGCACCGGGGGCTGGGGCGCCACGTCGGACGCCGCGGTCACTTCCAGGATGGGGCGTCCGAGCATGCCGAACACCCCCTTGCCCCGGGACACCTGTCGGCTGGACAGGATCACCGCGTCGGGCCCGAACTCCGCCTTGATCTTCTGCAGGGCCTCGGGCATGTCCATGGCTTGAAACTTCTTAACTTTCAAGGCTCACCGCTCGCCCCGATGGCGCTTTGATCTTCTCTTGGGCCTCGTGCATGTTCACGGCCTGGAGCTTCCTAACCTTCAAGACTCACCACCTGTAACGTGCGAATCGGCCCTTCGGCCTCGTTGTGACTCATCACCACCAGACTGGGCAGCACCTTCTCCAGCAGCTTACGCAGGGGCAGGCGGATCCCCGGGTTGGTGAGCACCAGGGGCGTGAGGTTCTGCAGGCTCACGTCCTCCGCGGCGCGCCCCAGCACCTGCAGCATCTTCTGGGCGGTGCCCGGCTCCAGGGCCAGGAACGAGCCATGGTCGGTGCGCTGTACCGCCGCCGCCAGGGTCTCCTCCAGGCGGTGATCCAGGGCGATCACCGCCAACTTGCCCTCCGCGTCCTGGTACTGTTTGCTGATCGAGCGGCGCAGGGCCGCGCGGACGTACTCGGTGAGCAGCTCGGGATCCTTGGTCAGCGTGGCGTAATCGGCCAGGGTCTCGAGCACGGTGTTCAGGTCGCGGATGCTCACCCGCTCCCGCAATAGATTTTGCAGCACCTTCTGCACCCCGCCCAGGTGTAGCAGCTTGGGCACCAGCTCGTCCACCAGGGCGGGCGCCTGCTCCTTGAGGGCGTTGAGCAGGTTCTGGGTCTCCTGGCGGCCCAACAGCTCGAAGGCGTTGCGCTTGATGAGTTCGGTGATGTGGGTGGCGATCACGGTGGAGGCGTCCACCACCGTGTAGCCCTTCACCTGGGCCTCCTCGCGCTGCTCCTCGCGGATCCAGATGGCCTCCAGGCCGAACGCCGGCTCCACGGTGGGAGTCCCCACCACGGTCTCCTCGGCGAGCCCCGGGTTCATGGCCAGGTAGTGGCCCTCCTTGAGTTCGCCCCGCCCCACGCCCACCCCCTTGATGAGGATCAGGTACTCGGCGGGGCGCAGCTGGAGGTTGTCGCGGATGCGGATCGGCGGCACCACCACCCCCAACTCCAGGGCGATCTGGCGGCGGATGGAGCGGATGCGCTCGAGCAGGTCGCCCCCCTGGGCGGGGTCCACCAGGTGCAGCAGGCCGTAGCCCACCTCCAACTCCAGCACGTCCACCTGCAGCAACTGGGTCACCTCTTCGGGGCCCTCCGGCGCCGCGGGCTTTTCCGCCGCGGCTCTGCGTACGCTCTCCTGGGCGTCGCGCAGGGCCAGCTCTCGGGTGCGCTTGAGCGCGTAGGCCGAGCCCCCCATGACCCCGCCGATCATGGCGAACGGAAACAGCGGCAGACCCGGCACCAGACCCAGGGTGCACACCACCGCGGCGGACACCCCCAGGGCGGTGGGGGCCTTCAGCACCTGGGAGGTGAGGGCCTCGCCCATGTTGGTGGTCTGGTTGCCGGCCCGGGTCACCAAGATGCCGGCGGCGGTGGAGATCACCAGGGCCGGCATCTGGCTCACCAGCCCGTCACCCACCGTCAACGTAGTGTACGTTTCGGCGGCCTCGGCCAGGGGGATTCCCAACTGCAACACACCGATCACCAGCCCGCCGAGGATGTTGATGCCGGTGATGATGATGCCCGCCACCGCGTCGCCCCGTACGAACTTGCTGGCGCCGTCCATGGCGCCGTAGAAATCGGCCTCGCCGGAGATCTCCAGGCGCCGGCGGCGGGCCTCGGCCTCGTCGATCATGCCGGCGTTGAGGTCGGCGTCGATCGCCATCTGCTTGCCCGGCATGGAGTCGAGGGTGAAGCGGGCGCTCACCTCGGCGATGCGGGTGGCGCCCTTGGTGATGACCACGAAGTTGATGATCACCAGGATCAGAAAGATGACGATGCCTACGACGAAGTTGCCCCCCACCACGAAGTC
>JARGFW010000156.1:0-6760 GCA_029211085.1 Deferrisomatales bacterium
CGGCATCTGTGTGTACGAATCGCCCCATCCGATACCTGCTGCCGGCTCATCCCCCCCGGCCGGCGCGCTTCCGGCCCATCATGCCCAAACCGACTACCCCCGAACCCAGGAGCAGCACCGTCGAGGGCTCTGGAACAGGGGTGAGTGCGTCCGCGCCGCGCACCGAAGCGATCTCGAGACGCCCGAGCCCGCCATCCAGCCAGCCCACGACCAACGTCTGCCACCCCTCGGGCACCTGCGTCTGGAAGCGGAGCAGTGCGTCCCCTTGCCGGCTCGCGATCAGGTCCATCGCCGTATCCGCGTCCCCGGTGCTCTCCAGGGCAAAGTCCAGCACCGCGCCAAAGCCCGGGAGCCCCGTCAGGGCGATCTCCGGGCCCGTCGGGTTCTCCACCAGAGCCTGCCACCCGGCGTTGTCCACCGAGTAGAACAGGTCGAACCCCCCGAAGCCGTCAATGACCACATCGAGATCGATTGCACCGCTGGCGTCCGCATCGAGCGCCCGGACTGGTACCCCCGTCGTCGTGATCTGCGCCGCGTGAGCCGGCGTCGCCGCCACAACCACGACGAGCGCCAGCCAAACCAACCGAGCAGGCCACATCCCTGTCATTGCCACATCCCCCTCTCCGTTTGCATCACCCTACCTCGTTCTCGTTCCGACGGGTCCGCCTCACGACAGCCAACCCCGCCAGGCCGCTGATGAGCAGCAGGCCCGCCGAAGGAATGGGCACGGGAGCCATGGCGTCGGTGGTCGAGAGCACCAACAACCGCCTGCCACCCGGTTCGGCGAAATCCACCTTCAGGGTCTGCCACAGCGCAGGCCCCGCCAGGGCGGAATAGGTCAAGACCGCGTCCCGGCTGGCGAGCAACTCGAAGGTGCCCGGGTCCCCGTCCCGGTCAATGCCGAAATCCGCCTGTTCGAGGTGACCAAACCCGGGGACGGAACCGCCCCCGGCAGACACCGGAACCCAGGTGTCGGAGGACCCGTAGTACACGTACAGACTGCCACCCAGGCCGAAATCCCAGTCGCTGACGTCCAGGGTCACCCCCACGATTGGATCGATATCAAACAGTTGGAAGGTGCTGCCGCTGCCGTCCAAGCTCGCGGCTCTAGCGAACTGGGGCCCGGCGGCCGCCATGAGGAACACAGCGATGGGGTAGAGAAGGGATTTAAATGGTGTCACGGTGCCCCCCTGAGGCAGGTGCTTCCGCTTCCACGAACCCGATAGTCTGAGGCCAAGGGCCATGCAAACTGCACGCCACACACAGCCAAAACATACATCCCATGTATTCCCCAGTATTTACGATTTCCTTGCCTTGAGCCAGCCGGAGGCGATGAGCAGCGCTGTGCTCCAAAGTGGAAATCTCTTGCTCACTTTCCCTGGCAGTTGGACCTCTCCCACCCCGGTGGAGAACCCCGCGCGTGCACGGCCCGGGCGCGGACGTACCCCGCCCCCACCGCTGCTCGTGCACCCCTCCGCAGACCGGGCACTCCGTTTCGGTTCCGGAGACGCCGTACCCTCTCGACTCCAGGCTGCATCCCGTCAACGGTCAGGCGACGGTGCCGGCAGCCGGAGGTGCAACTTGGGGGCACGCCATCTCCAACCGCCCTCTTCGCGCCCCCCCTCCCCTACGGGCAGAGAACTCTGCCTAAATCGAGAGAAAAGATGCCAAGGTCGTCCTGGTCCACGTCGCCGTCATCATCCAAGTCTGCCAGGCAGTTCCCGGCGCAAGAGTGGGTCCCAAACTCCCAGGACAAGCGGTCCAGATCGCTGCTGTCGACATCCTTGTCTCCATCCAGGTCCCCGAAACAGATGCCTGCGTTGGGATCCATTTCCCCCAAATCCACCCTTCCGTTCCCGTTTAGATCCTCTTCGCCGTCCAGGAATCCGTCTCCATCGGAGTCCGGATTGGTTGGATCGGTTGTCGTTGATGGATCCGCATCGGCCACAAAATGTCCTCAGCCGAGATTCGTATCCCAGGGCCGCTGCGGCTCCGTGAGCCCCAGTTCCGTGCCGTCGAACACCCCATCCCCATCGGTATCCGGGTTCAGCGGGTCGGTCTCGCCCACATCCCTGAAGGTATCGTGGTCGGCGTCTTCATCGCCGTCTATGATCCCATCGTCATCCGTATCACTGTCCAGAGGGTCCGTTCCCATCCGGAGTTCGAGCTCATCGGCGAGGCCGTCTAAGTCCATATCGCTCAAACCAACCCATGGGTAGTAGGTCACACCATCGCTCACAGGGTCCCCAAGGCCGTCCGGGTTGTAGAAACCTCCCACAGCTCTGTCATCCGAGGGGTCATACGGGCCTGAGGCGTCGCCCCAGTAGGTCCCCGAGGCGTCTACCGTTACGCCCCCCGCAACTCGAAATATGCCGTAGTCGAAGTTTCCGAAGATGAAATTGTCGGTGTAGATCCCCGCGCTGCCGGCATTCACGTAGATCCCATATTGGTTTTCCGTGATGGCGTTGTCCTGCACCGTGGGGCTGGCGTTGTATACATACACACCCTAGGTCCCTCCCGTCACCTGGTTGCCCACCACCGTGGCGCCCGCGCAGCGGATCCCGTAGCTGCCCCCGGTGAAGATGTTGTCCCGAATCTCCGGCGCCCAGATGCCCTGGTAGGTGTCCACTCCGATCGAGCCGTAGGCGGCAAACGTGCACCCCGCAATCACCGGGCTCGACGTGCCCTCCACATACACCGCCGTCTGGTAGGCCTGCTCGAACACGCTGTCGCGCAACTCCGGATGGGCGCTGGTCACCCACACCAGATAGTCGCGAAAGTAACTCGTGCTGCCAGTCCCCGTGTTGTCGTCGTGACGCCCGCCGTAGCGCACCACCGCCTGCTCGAGGCGACTGCCCGGCCCCGTCAGGTGGATGTAGCCCCAATCCCCCGGCGCCGGTGCCGTCGCGTCGGCGTCCCCGTTCGTGTCGCCCCCGTAGCTGTCGTCGCGCTCGGAAGTGAACACCACCGGCTCCGCCGCCGTGCCCACCGCCAGCAACGTGCCACTGACCACCATCCGCCGCGTGTAGGCATACTGCCCCCAGATATCCGTGCGATGATCCACCTCGAACTTCACCACCACCCCGGGCTCCACCGTGAGCGTGACGTTGGCACCCACCGTGAGGTCAGACGTCACGACGTAAGGGCTCCCTGCCAAGGTCCACGACGTGTCCGCGGCGATCGTGCCGCCCACACTGGTCGCTGCGTGGGCTCTCCCCCCGCCAGTGTGCGCGAGGCAAACCAAGGTCAGGACCACACAGCCGAGGCGTGCCCAGATCAGCCCTCTCATGGAACCCTCCTTCTTCCGCAAAAAGGAAACGCAAGGCTCACTAACGCGATCATGCAGTGAAACATTTCCCAAGATTGACGATACTCTCCGGAAGATCTCCGGGATCAACCCACGTCGATGACACGATGACGTGGCCTACGATCACCCTTGCAGTCCCTGGATCCGGGCCGTGGCATGGTGGCGGTGTGGGACGGGACTGCCCGCCCATCTGCGAAAGAAACGCCAGGACCGTCCCCGGGATACAAGGAGCCGGGAACGGCCCCGGCAGACGAACGTCCTACGGCACCAACCCACTGGGCCCTGGCGGTCCCAAAAACATGGACTTGAGAATCGCCAGATCACCGAAGTTCACCCCGCCGTCCCCGTTGACGTCCGCGTCGGGGTCCCCGCTGAGGAACACCGACTTCATGTACGCCAGGTCGGCGAAGTTCACCCCGCCGTCGTTGTTGAAGTCCGGGTCACAGCGGTTGCCGTAGCCGTCCCCGTCGGTGTCGCGCTGGATGTTTCCTCCAGCGTCCGGGATCAGGGGACCGTTCGGTGCCATGACACAGTTGTCCAACCCGTCCGCAACGCCGTCGGCGTCGGCGTCCGGGACCACGAGCTCGGCCCCCACCGCCCAATCCGCCTCGCAGCACCCGTTGCCCGCCTTGACCCGGTACCAGTAGGACCCCACGGCCAAGGCCGACTCCAAGTAGGAGACCTCGGGCCCGCTGTACACGACCAGGGGGGCGGCGAAGCCCGGCTCCGCAGCCCGCTCCACCGTGTACTCGGTCGCGTACTGCGCCGGCGCCCACGCCACCACAAAGCTCCCATCGTCGTCCCTGTCCGGGTACGTGACGCTCGACGGCACGGCGGGCTCGACCTTCACCGCCACCGCCACCGCGGCCGTGGTCCAGTCCCCGGCGCCGCAGCTGTTCAGCGCCGTGGCCCGGTACCAGTAGTCGCCGAAGCCGGGCACGCTGTCGGTGAACGTGGTCGCGGCCCCCTCGTAGACCCGCTCGGGAGCGGCGAAGGTGACGTCGGTGGCCCGCTCGACGGCGTAGTCGGTCGCCTCGGCTACCGCGGTCCAGGTGACCGCGTAGGAGCTCTCGCAGGTCGCCGTGGGCCCCTCCACCACGGCCGGGGCGGGCGGCACGCTGTGGCAGTAGAGGAAGAACTCGGTGTCCACGACGGGGGAGGCCGGGTCGTCCGCGTGATCGTAGACGCGCGCGGCGATCGCCCCCGGGTCCACCGCGTTCCACCAGTTGCGGGTGGCGTCGATGGTAGTGGTCGCCGGGTTGGCGTAGGGCCCGAAGTAGAGGTCCCAGTTTCCGTTGTCGTAGAGATCCGAGTAGTGGATCACCACCTGGGGGCCGGCGTAGGCGGGCCCCGCTGCAGCGGAGGTGAGTCCGGTGTCCCCGTTGTCACGAATCGTGCTGCCGTCGATGGTCACTGCCGTCGGGGTTCCCGTGCCGCTGAAGGCCGCGACGCCGGTGGCGTTCGTTTGTAGCGTGCTGGCGAGGATCTCCACGGAGCCTCCCGGGCCCACGGAGACCGCGGTACCCGTGTGGAGCTGCCCGGCGAGGGTCTGGGTGATCCGTGTTCCATTTTCAATCCGCAGCGAGGAGTTCCCAGACACGGCAACCCCGGCAACCGCATAGTTGCGCACCAGCACCGCGTTCAGCAGATGAGGACTCGCCGTCGGACGATTCAGGTAGGACAGGCCGGTCACCGCGTGCTCGATGACCACGTGGGTCAGCACCGAGGGCTGAGCGTCGCCGGAGGTGACGAAGCGGAGCCCCTCCCAGTCCCCCGCGGCGGGGATCGGCTGGGCCGAGGCGAAGACGATGGGATCGGCCGCGGTACCCGGGGCCGCAAGGCGGCCCGAAACTTCGACGGCAGAACCGGAGTGGACGAGCACCGTGGTGCCCGGCTCCACGGTGAGGGTGCGCCCGGCGGCGACGAGCACGTCGCCCACCACCACCCACGGGCTGCCCGCCGCCGTCCAGGTGGTGTCGGCGTTGATCCAGCCCACTTCGTAGTTGCCGGGATAGGCCGCCCCGCCCGAGCTCCCCAGGAACGGGGTGAAGTCGGCGATGGGGGCGTAGCTCGCGTCGTTGTGGTCGAAGATCTTGTCGCGGATCGCGGCGGGGACCGTGGTGCCCCACCAGTTCAGGCTCACGTCCACCACCGTGCTGGCGGGGTTCTGGTAGGTGGAGAAGTAGAGGTCCCAGCTGCCGTTGCCGTACAGGTCGTTCTGGTGGACGGCGAGCGACGGGCCTGCGTAGGTCGCACTGACGGCGTGGGCGACGATCCCCTTGTCGCTGTTGCCGACGATCTGGTTATCGTGTGCCGTCACCACGGTGGGCACGCCGGCGCCGCTGTAGGCGTAGAGCCCCACCGCATTGTTGGTCAGGGCGCTGCCGGAGAGGCCCACGTTCGGCCCCTGGTCCACGTACAGGGCCGTCCCCGTGCCGGCCTGGGCCAGCAGGGTCTGGGTGATGGTGCTATCCTGCACGGTCATTCCGCTGTTGACCCCGAGCACGTGGATCCCATAGCCGCTGTAGTCGCGGATTGTGGAGTTCGAGACCGTCGGCGGCGCTACTGTGGTCTTGTTGTCGTACACGATCCCGTCGGAGGCGTATGCGATGGTGCAGTAGGCGAGGGCCGAGGGGTCGTAGTCCGCGGAGTTGACGAACCGGAACCCCTGCCAGTCCCCCGCCGCGGGGATCGTCTGGTTCGAGGTGAAGGTGATGGGGCTGCCCGCCGTCCCCTGGGCCAGGAAACGGCCCGCGACACCGATCGCCACGCCAGGCTCCAGGCGCACCTCGGCCCCGGGCTCCACCGACACCGTCACCCCGGGCTGCACCAAGACACTGGCGGGAATGATGTGGGGCGAGTCGGCCAACGACCAGGTCTGGTCGAACTCGATGGCGCCGTCGTAGTAGGCGCTGCCATACAGGAAGGGTGTGAAGTCGGCGGTGGGGCGGCTGGTGCTGTTGCTGTAGTCGTAGATGTGGCTGGCAATGACCACCGGGTCCACGGTGCCCCACCAGTTCGCCGTGGCGTCGATGGTGGTGGTGGCGGCGCCTTTATAGGTGCCGAAGCTCAGATCCCAGTTGGCGTTGCCAAAGAGGTCGTTCTGTTTGACCACTACGTCCGGTCCAAAGTAGCTCGTGCTGTAGGCGCGAGCGTAGATGCCCATGTTGCCGTTGTCGACGATCCGGTTGCCGGTGATCGTCACGACCGGCACGGGTGTCGCCGTGCTGCTGTACACCTCGAGCCCGATCGAGTTGTGCTCCAAGACGCTCCCGGACACCGTCACCGCCGCACTTGTACCCACGAAGACCGCCGTGCCCTGGTTCACCCGCGCCGGCAGGGTCTGGGTCACCGTGCTGTCCTGGATTGTCAGGCTGCTGTTGACCCCGGTGACGTAGACCCCGTAGGTTATGTAGTTGCGCACCGTCACGTTGGAGAACACGCTCGGACCGA
>JARGFW010000156.1:6860-12394 GCA_029211085.1 Deferrisomatales bacterium
CCTCGGCCACGAACACGTGGCCCACCACGGTGTAGGGGCTGTCCGCCGCGCTCCACGCAGTATCAGTGCTGACCCACCCCTCTTCGTAGTTGCCCGGGTGCACCGGCGCGCCGTTGTCGATCGAGTCCGCCAAGAACGGCGTGAAGTCAGCGATGGGACGATCGGTACTGTCGTTGTAGTCGTAGATCTGTGCCCGGATTTCCCGGGAGTCCGTCGTCCCCCACCAGTTCATCCTCAGATCAATGGTGGTGGTACGGGCATTCGCGTAAGGGCCCAAAACCACATTGTAGTTCTGGTTGCCGTAAATATCGTTGCCATTGACGACGATCTCTGGCCCTGGGTCACCGGTGTTATAGCCATGCGAATAGATCCCGATGTGCCCGTTGTCCACGATCCGGTTGCCGGTGATGGTGAGCGTGGGCGGGGTCGCGGAGGTATTGTAGGCCTCGACCCCTATGTAGCTGTTCTCCAGTACGTTGCCCGTAAGTGTCACAACCGAGCTCTGGCTCACGAAGACCGCGGTGCCCTGGTTCAGGCGTGCCGGCAGGGTCTGGGTCACCGTGCTGTCCTCGAGGGTGAGGCTGCTGTTGATCCCCGTGACGTAAACCCCGTAGGTCATGTAGTTGCGCACCGTCAGGTTGGACAGGACCGTCGGCGTGAGGGTCAGCTTGTTGGTGTAGGTGATCCCGTTGGTGACGTACTCGATCACACAGTGCTCCACCACCGACGGGTCCACCTGGGCCGAGTTCACGAAGCGGATCCCCGCCCAGTCGCCGGCCGCCGGAAACGGATCGTTCGAAGTGAAGGTGATGGGGCTTCCGCCCGTGCCCTGGGCCAGCAACCGCCCCTCCACCTGGAGGTAGAAGTTCCCGTCGAAACGGATGGTGGCTCCCGGTTCGATGGTTAGTGTCGTTCCCGGTCGAACGAAAACGTTGCCGCTGACGACGTGGGGCGAGGCCAGTGCCGTCCACGTCGTATTGGTGGTGATCTCACCCGTGTGGTTGGTCTCGCCATAGGTCCAGGCCAACGAGTAGGTCTGCGGGAACTGGGGTACCGACGCGCCCACCACGTGAGCCGTCCAGGTCCCGGTGGCCGGCGTTGGCACCGTGATCTGCTCCATATTGTTGAGGAGATCCTGCCCTGTACCCGCGGCGACAGCGGGGGTGTCCGGGTCCAGCACCCAGGGCCGGTGGAGGTTCCCATCGGGGTCGTAGAGCAGCAGGTCCAGCTGGTTCACCAGGGAGGGGTCGGCGTTGACCGTGCCAGGAAAGTCGTCCCAGGCCAGGGTCAGTTGAAGCTTCGGCTGACCAGGGCCCACTTCGAGCACGTAGGTCTCCACCCCGTTGGGCCCGTCGAACTGGCGTTCGTCGTAGTTGCCCGCCATCAGCGCGTCCACCGCCGCCTTGGCATCCACCTTGCCGAACCCGAAGGCGTAGTCGGGCCCGGGGTTGCCCAGGTCCTGGGCGGTGTTGGCGAGGAGCGCCTTGAGGGTCGAGGGCAGCGGCTCAGCTGCATTCTGCGCCACGTACTGCTCGTAAAGCAGCGAGACGATCCCCGACACCACCGGGGCAGCCATGGAGGTGCCGCACATGAAGTCGTAGGGATAGGCGTAGTCGTCAAAGCCGTCGGGGGCACCGCTGGGCTCGATGTCCAGGAACAGGTCGGGAATCGCGGACGTGATTCCCCCGTCCCCGTCGCTCTGGCAACCCGGCGCCACCACATCGGGCTTGATGCGTCCGTCATCGACCGGCCCCCAGCTGCTGAAGGTGGTCATGGTATCGTCGTTGGAGTGGATCGCCCCGACGGTAAGTACATTCTTGGCGCTGCCCGGGAGGCCGAGGCAGGCGTAGCCACCCCGGGCCGCGATCCCGCAGTCGCCGTCGTTGCGCTCGTTACCGGCTGAGAACACGACAATGGGTTGGCGGCCGAACAACCCCCGAACCACATCGTCGTAGTCCGGCGCATCGAGGTCGTAGTCCCCGTAGCTATCGCAGTTGCCGAGGGCGGTGCTGATGTCGTAGCCCCAGGAGTTGTTGGAGATGTCCAGGCCGTGGTTGGTGATGGCATGGTCGTGGTCGGCGATGTTGTCCGTGCCGTTGAAGGAGTAGGAGAGCAGGTCGCTTCCCGGGGCCATGCCCCGCCACTGCAGGGCCGTGCCGTCTGCTCCGGCGCTCAACGTGCCGTCCCCGCCGATGGTGCCGGCCACGTGGGTGGCGTGATCGCCCTCCCCCACCGCGTCCACCACGGTCACCCGGGCGCCGAAGTCGCCGTGGGCGGCGTCGATCTCCCCGCCGTCCCAGACCCCCACCACGATACCGGCACCCGTGAGGTTGTAGGGCGCCGCCTGGACGAGGTCAACGTTGGCGTTCTCCCGCGCGCCGTCGTTGTGAAGGACCTTGGGGGGCGGGGCTTCCGAGATCCACTGCACCGTGTCCTCGGCGGCCAGGGGGAGGAGCCCGTCCGGGTCCATGGTCACGACCAGGGTCTTGGTGCGCGCGATCTCGCGCAGCACCTGGAACCCGTGGGCAGCGGCAAGCCCCCTCGCCTCCGCCAGGGCAACATCGCCGAAGAACCGCACCGTCAGATTGACGGTCCCGTCGGAGTTCTCGGCCCACGGGCCGAGCCCCTCCTCCAGAATGCGGGGCGGCAGCTTGTCCTGCGGGGCAATCGCCCCGACATAGCGCACCGTGTCCAGGGCCGGCCGGCGGCTGTTGAGGCCCTTCGGCACCGAGGCGAACCAAGCGTTGTCCGGCAGGTAGGAGAGCAGCTTCACACCCGCCCCCGCCAGCGCCTTCTTTTGGGCCGCATCCGGAAGTTCCCGGAACTGCAGGATCACGTGGGCCCGGTTGCCCTTGACGCCGGGCAGCACCGTTTCCATGAAGGAGCGGGGGTCTGCAGGGGGCGAGAATTGCCCGGACCTGAGCCGGATCAGGTGTTCCGGAGGTTGGGCCACGGCCGCGGAGGCGACCAGCCACCCAAATGCGAGGGCCATCCCCACCACGCCAAGCGCGCGTTGATGGCGAACTCCACCCTGCAGACGCTCGATGTCCCGCCCCATGACCACCCTCCTGTTCGTCTCGCAAAACCCGCAAAGGCAGTCCCCTCGCGGGCGTCTTCTCAACCTCTTTCCAGGCGGGGCGACCCCGCCTACGGCACCAGCCCGCTGGGCCCCGGCGTCCCCAGGAACATGGACTTGAGGATCGCCAGGTCACCGAAGTTCACCCCGCCGTCCCCGTTGAGGTCCGCGTCTGGGTCGCCGCTCAGGAACACCGACTTCAGGTACGCGAGGTCGGCGAAGTTCACCCCGCCGTCGTTGTTGAAGTCCGGGTCGCAGCGGTTGCCGTAGCCGTCCCCGTCGGTGTCGCGCTGGTCCTCGTTGACCGCCAGGGTGCAGTTGTCGAAGTCGTCGAGGACAGTGTCGCCGTCGGTATCTGCCGCAAACGTCCACCCCAGGGCGAACTGACCGTTGGTCGTCTCGTTGTAGCGGGCAACCCGGACGTAGACGGTTTGGCCGGCTTGCAGGTACCGGGAGAGAGATGAATCCCTGAGCCGTGTTCCCCGATCGGAACAATCTGCGCGGAACGCGTCGTCGTTGCACACCAGTTCGTTGCTGATGGTACCCGGCGCACCGAGGTGGAGAGACAACACGGTGTCCAAACCGACATCCACACCGTACAGGTCATTGGAACCACAGGTATCGATATCGAACACCCCAGCTGAAGGGGGCGTAAACCTGTACCAGACATCTGGTTGTTCTGGAGTCGAGCCACACGAGGCCGCCCCATCGTTGGTAGCCCGGTACACCGAGCCGAGTGCCGAGTGCGGGGAAGCTCCGATCAAATACAAGGGGTAGGCGTTGGCGACGTCATCGTTCCCTGGGGGTGTATCGCTGACCTCGATCTTCACCGCTCTCTCTCCGGCCTCGTTGTCGGCCCCCTGCCAAGCAACGATCGCTCCCACCGGCGCGGGTCCGGTACCGTCGAAAACAACCTGCGGTGAATCCTGATCCCCGGCCCCGGCAGAATAGTCGTCCTGCACCGGCCACTGCGTCCACACGGTCACCCCGTCGCCGTCGATCCGGTTGGCGTAGATGTTGCGCGTCAGTCCCGTGTCCCGCGCCACGACGATGACCCCTCCGTTGCCGTCGCTCACCATCGCCGGCTGGTTCTCCGTACCGGAGTTGGGGGGTGTCTCCCCAGTGCTGTCTCCCGGCCAGGTCACCCAGAGGCCGTTGGTCTGCCAGCGCACAGTGCCGGCGGCGTCGACCCGTTGGCAGTAGATGTCGCTATCCCCTGGGTAGTTGTCGGAGTTGCGCCAGTCCACCCAGGCCAGGATGGCGCCGTTGGCGCCGTCGGTGGCCAGCTCCGGCAACTCGAGGTTGTAGTACCAGTAGGTGGAGATCCCTCCGGCGGTGCTGCTGTCGACGACCGTCACCCCGTCGTTCCCCCAGAGCCGGCCACCGCCGGCGTCCAAACGCTGGACGCCTACCCGGGTGTTCGCGTTCGGGTGATGGTACCAGGCGACGATGAGCCCGTTGTCGACGCTGGCGAGGTCGTCACGTAGGAGGCGGTAGAAGCGCTTGTCATGGACGTCGAAACGCGGCGTGACGGCAGCCACTGCCACGCCGTTCATGGTGACGGTGTCCCCCCACTGCGGGCCGTTCTTGACGTGCTGGGCGTGGAGGTTCCCGGTGCTGCTGCTGTACCACGCCAGGAACACACCGCCCGGCAACCACGCATACGGGGGGACCCGCTGTCGGGTGCGCTGCCCGTCGTAGACCATGCCAAAACGCAGGGCACCCGCGGAGATGAACTCGTAGCCAGCGGTCGTTGTTACGGTGCCGTCATTCTGAACGTGGTTGATCTTGCGGCCGTAGCCGACATAGGCACCGCCGGCGCCGTCGGGGGTGATCACCGGCGCTTCGGTTGGCGTGGCGCCGAGCGCCAACACCAAAACGCCGCTGCCGCCGTTCCACGACTTGTTCCCGCCCGCGTCCAACCGCTGCGCATAGACGTTCCCGAACGAGAAGTAGGCGACGACCGTGCCGCCGAACAGGTCCTCCGTGGCTGCCGGGAAGGTGGCACTGTTGACATCGGAAACCAGGGATCCGTTGAACCCCCACAGCGGGGTACAGGCGTCGTCGAACCGCTGGGCGTGGATTTCATCCGGTTCGATCTGAGTGGTGAACCACGGCTCGACCACGATGGCGCCGCCGTCGGCATCAGACAACAGTATCTCGGGGTACCAGTCCATCCCGTACCATGGCAGCAAGTCCCCGTCATCCGCACCCGCAGGCAACGCACCCATCGCCAATGTCGTCGCCACGAATACTGGTATCGTTCTCCGGATTGCAGTTGCCCACCACATGTGTCCTCCTTTCCGTAGTCCTCTCTTCAACCCATTGCCAGGGATCCGCGAAGAAAATGCGGGCATTCCTTTCAATAACAGGGCACCACGAGCATGTTCGTCGGCACCGTCACGAACTTGCTGAGGTAGAGCTGGTCCCTTCCGTCGTAGCGGTCCAGACGAAGGAC
>JARGFW010000157.1 GCA_029211085.1 Deferrisomatales bacterium
TCGGGGAACGCCATGCAGATCGTCTCGTTGTAGAGATTGCGCAGCGCGCCCACGTCGCTGGCGCCGAGGGCCGCGTTGAAGAAGGTCCGCGGGCTGAAGACGATGTGCACCCTGGCGTGCTCTTCACCGACGGCGGCGCCGGTGAAGAGGTTGACGTTGAACCCCCAGATCCCCATCCCGTCGTAGGCGCGCATGGCCCGGCACAGCCCCTCTCCCAGGTCGAGGAGGTCGGCGGCGGTGAGCTCCAGGGTGGAGCGTTTGCCCTCCACCACCCCCACCACGTCACCCGCCACCCCCATGGGGGCGTAGGCGAGCAGCCACGCCGTGTTGCCGGTGCGCCCCAGGAACCGCTCTCCCGCGCGCTCCTCGAGGGCGACGTAGTCGTCCCAGAAGTTGCTGGCGTTGGCCGTCAGGTATTGTCTGGCGCTCTCAAGCTCCCTGCGCATGAGGTTGGGGGCGTGGGCGGAGGCGAACACCTGGAGGTGGGAGTGGATGAGGGAGCTCCCTGCCGGCGGCATGTGGTTCCAGTTGATGAGATGGTAGACCGACTCGGGATGGCCGGTGGCGTGGACTTTCTCGAAGAACTCCAGGGCAAGCCCGAAGCCCTTGGCGATCTGTTCCGGGGTGAACTCCGTCATGGGGGTGAAATGGCGGCTCCCCAGGGTGGCGACGGCCCCCAACTCGTCATAGGGCGCGAGATTGGGGAAAAGGACCATGTCGTCCCGGACGAGCCGCCCGTCAACAAGGATTTCCGGGGGAAAGGAAGGGGTGACCGCCAGCACCTTGTCGGGGCAGAAGGGGCACCACGACTGGGTCCCCGCGGTGAGTTTGTCGAAATCGGGCTTTTCCCATTGCAGCGGCATGAAATGGCAGATCCGGGCGGTCCGCCCGGTGAGCGGATCGTGGCGCACCTGGCTGGGGATGGCCTTGCGCTCCGGAGTCTTCGGGTCGATGAGCTCGGTCTTCTTGCTGTCCGCGCGAAACTCGATCTTCATTGGGGAACTCTCCCTGCACCTCGTTGGGGAAGATGGGTGGCACCAACAACGCAACTCGAGGAGGGGGCGGGCAACCGTTGGTCCAATGCCCCTCACCACTCCAACAACAGATCCAAGCAGCCGTCCGCCAGAGCCTCGATAGGCGGGTCCCCCGCGCGCAGCAGGCCCTGGATGGCGCCGCCCTGCACGGCGCCGACGAAGGCGATGGCGGCGGCCCGGGGGTTGCGCACCTTGGGGTGGCCGGCCAAGGCGACCGCGAAGCCGTCGATGAAGGTATCGTACACTCTCACGATCTCCGCGAGAATCGGCTCGTCGCTGCCGGCAAACTCGGTGGCCAGGACGGCCAGGCAGATGGTGGCCTCTGGCTCACGGCGAAAGTGCTCCACCATCATCTCCAGCACCCGCCCCACTACCCGGGAAGAACCCGGCACCTCCACACAGTCCCGGTAGGCCTCCAATCCATGGCTCAGGCGTTCGATCACCGCGCGGAGCAGGACATCCTTGGTGGGATAGTGGTGGAACACCGCCCCCTGGGTCATGCCGATCGCCGAAGCGATGTCAGCCATCGAGGTGCGGTGGAAGCCGTTGCGGGCGAACAGTCGGGTGGCCGCCACCCGGATCTTGTTGCGGGTATCCCGGGCTTTCTCCTCGCGGCGCCTGATCACGGAACTCCCCGTCCTTTGGACGGCAGCAGCCAACTGGCCAGCGCCGGCAGCAGCAGCACCGCTCCGAGCATGTTCACCAGGAACATGAAGGTGAGCAGGATGCCCATGTCGGCCTGGAACTTCAGCGGCGAGAAGATCCAGGTGGCGACCCCGAACGCCAGGGTGATGCCTGTGAACAACACTCCGTTGCCGGTGATATCCAGGGTGTGGCGGTACGCGGCCTCCAGGGACTTGCCCGCGTCCAGCTCGCTCTGCAGACGGCTGAAGATGTAGATGCCGTAGTCCACCCCCACGCCGACCCCCAGGGCAACCACCGGCAGGGTGGAAACCTTCAGCCCGATCTGCAACACGCTCATCAAGGCGTAGGCGAGCAGGGACACCAACGCCAGGGGCAGCACAATGCAAAGGGTGGCGCCCAGCGAGCGGAACGTCACCAGACACAACAGGATCACCGCCCCGAACACGTAGAGCAGCATGGGGAACTGGGCGGCCTCCACCGCCTCGTTGGTGGCGGCCATCACCCCCACATTGCTGCTCGCCAGTCGGAAGCGCACCGCCTCCAGGCCGTACTCCCCCTGGAAGCGTTTCACCTCGGCCACCACCCGGGCGATGGTTTCCGCCTTGTGGTCGCGGGTGAAGATCAGCACCGGCATCACGCTGCAGTCGGCGTTGAGTAGGCCTGTGCTGGTGGGCACATAGGTCACCGACTGTGTCAATACGTCCTGGTTGCGCGGCAGCACCCGCCACTCCAGGCTGCCCTCGTTCCAGCCGGCGTTGAGCACCCGGGCGATGCCGGGCAAGCCAACCACCGACTGCACCCCCTCGACGTTGCCCATGTGCCACTCGAAGCGATCGATGGCCGTCATCACCTCGTAATCCACACACCCATCGGGCCGGCTCTCGGTGATCACCGAAAGAATATCCACGCCGATCGCGAAGCGCTCGCTGATCACCTCGGTGTCGATGTTGTAGCGGGACTCGGCGCGCAGCTCCGGCACCCCGCGGTGCAGATCGCCGATCTTCACGTCCGTGCCCTTCCACAACCCCACCGCCAGAAGTGCCAGAGCCACCGCGATCACCATCCCGGCGTTGCGCCGGCGGGTGATCCGGGCCAGCCGGGTCCACTTGCCGTGCACCCGCTGGGAGCGGCTGTGGAGCCGGGCTTTATAGGCCTCCCCGCAGTCCAGGTAGGACAGCAGCACCGGCAGCAGAACCAGGTTGGTGAGGATGATCGCCGCCACCCCCAAGCTGGCGGTGACCGCCAGTTCCTGGATCATGCGGATCTCGATCAGGCGGATGGTGACGAAGCCGATGGTGTCGCTGGCCAGGGCGATGCCGCCCGGGACGAGAAGGCGGCGGAAGCTGGCCTTCGCGGCCTCCATGCAGCCGGCGCCATAAAACACCTCCGAGCCATTGGCAGCCACCATCTGCACCCCATGGCTGACCCCGATGGCAAACACCAGGAACGGCACCAGGATGCCCATGGGGTCGATCCCGTAGCCCAGCAGGGGCAACAACCCCAACTGCCACACTACCGCCATCAGCGAGCACACCAGCGGCACCACCGCCAGTTTCAACGACTGGGCGTACAAGTACACCAACAGCGCCGTCACCACGAACGCCACGGCGAAGAACAGGATCACCCGGTGGGCGCCTTCCGTGATGTCGCCGATGGCCTTGGCGAAGCCGATGATATGCACATCCACCTGCTCGCTCTGGAACCGGCCGCGGACCTTCTCCTCGAGTTGCCGGGCCACCGCTGTGTAGTCGAGCTTCTCCCCAGTGTTGGGGTCCACCTCCAGCAACTCGGCACTGATGATCGCGCCGGTGAAATCGTTGGAGACCAACCGGCCCATGTAGTTGGACTTGAGGACGTTCTTGCGGACCTGCTCCAGCCCCTCCGGGGTGTTCCGGAAGTCAGAGGGCACCACGTTGCCACCCGCGATGCCGTCCTCCACCACCTCTGTGAAGCGCACGTTGGGTGTGAACAGGGAACTGACCTTGGTGCGGTCCACCCCGGGCAAGAAGAACACCTCGTCGGTGGCTTGTTTGAGGGTGTCGAAGAACGCTGGGGTGAAGATGTCGCCCTGCTTCGCCATCAGTGCCACCAACACCCGGTTGGCGCCGCCGAACTCGTCGCGGTACTGGACGAAGGTCTTCATGTAGGGGTGCTCGAGGGGCACCATTTTGGTGAACCCGGCGTCCACCTTGAGGTCTTTCGCCGAGTAGCCCATGAACAGGGTCAACCCCACGAACGCGGCGATCACCAGCGGCCGTCGCCCGAAAACCAACCGTTCCAGCATCGCGATCAATGGATTCGCTCCCGTCTGTTCCGCCGGTCCAGGCCGGCCGTCATGGGACATCGGAGACTCGCCGTGCCCCGGCCTCGCCCAGGGTCACCAGCCCACCGTCCGGTACCTGCACCACTGCCGCGATCCCGGTGCGATCCTCCCGGTCGTGAGGGGAGAAGCTGCGCCCGCCGTCGTCGCTGACCAGCAGGGCGCCGCCCATGCCCACCAGCACCACCCGGCCATCTGCCAGGGCCACCCCGTCGGTGAGACTGGCCTCGGTGCCGGAGGCCAGGGTCTGCCAGCTCTCACCGCCATCCTCGGAACGGAACAGGTGGCCCCGCAGGCCGTACAGAAGCAGGGTGTCACCGCTCAGCCAGAGAATGCCGAAGTACGACCCCTCGTAGGGGGAGTCCAGGGCGACCCAGGTGTGGCCGGCGTCTTCGGAGCGGTACACCATGCCGGCCTCGGCCGCCAGGTAGAGCCGGTCGCCGCCAGCGGGTGCCAGCCGGTTGAGGTGGAAGTCGTCCTCGCTGATCCGGCGGGAAGTCCAGGTGGCGCCACCGTCCCCGGTTTCCAGGAACAGACCGTATGCGCCCACCGCGTAGCCGTGGAGCCCATCACGGAACCACAGGTCGAGCACCGGACGTTCGTCACCGGGATCGGCGTACACCTGTTCCCACTGTTCCCCGCCATCGGAGGTACGCAGGATCACCTGGTCGTGCCCGGCGGCCCAACCGCGCCGGGCGTCGGGAAAGGACACCGCCGTGAGCGTGGTACGGGTGGGCACCTCCACCTGTTGGAAGGTGCGCCCGCCGTCATCGGAAAGGAGTACATGGCCCCGCTCTCCCACCGCCACCAACCGCTGGCCGGCCAGAACCCCCGCCAGCAGCAGGGAGCGGTCGGCCAGGGGAGCTAGCACCGAACGTTGGTCGCCCGGGCGACGCACCTCCATCCCGGAGGCTGCGGGGGCGGCGAGCAGACCGGTGAACAGGCAGGAGAGCAAACAAAGGAGCGGGAACCGAGCCAGCACGGGCCGCCGGAGGCGGGAACCGTGGCTACAGGCCGGCGAACCGGAAGATGAGCCGATCATGGGGACTCCGGGGGCGGACGCCGGGGCGTCTCGGAAACGGTGCGCGGCCGGGCCTGGGGCCCGGCCGCGCGTTACGAAGGCGCAGAGCTAGCGGGTTCCCTGGGCGCGCAGGGCCGCCGGAGTGTAGTCCTTCTTGGTGCGCTGGATACCGAAGTCGTACATGGAGTACTCGTTGTCCAGACCGATGGCCAGGTAGCGCCCGGCCTGCAAGTCGGTGTGCACCTCCAGGGTGGTCCAGAACATGGGCACATCGTAGTAGTTGATGCAGTGCCCCTCGGACACCCGCCACAGCTGGTCGCGGCTGTCGTACTGGTCGACGGCCAGAATCTGCCAACTATCCTCGTCGATGTAGAGGACGCGCCGCTTGTAGATGTGACTGGCGCCTTCTTTCAGTGTGGCATCCACCACCCATACCCGGTGCAGTTCGTAGCGCAGGACCTCCGGGTTGACGTGCAGGGGGGTGAGGATGTCCTTGTACTTCAGCTTGTCGCTGTGGAGTTGGTAGGAGTTGTACGGCATGTACAGCTCCTGCTTGCCCACCAGTTTCCAGTCGTAGCGGTCCACCGCGCCGCTGAACATGTCGAACTGGTCGGTGGTGCGCATGCCGTCCGAAGCGGTGCCGGGGTTGTCGTAGGCAACGTTGGGCGCGCGCCGCACCCGGCGCTGGCCCGGGTTGTACAGCCACGCCGCGCGGGCTTCCTTGACCTGGTTGAGAGTCTCGTGCACCAGCAGCACACCGCCGGCCAACCGCGCCGGGGCGGTAACGGCCTGCTTGAAGTAGAGGATCTTGTTCTCCAGGGACTCCTCGGTCTGCCCCGCCTGGCTGTAAACGACGTCGAACTCGTCGTCGAACTCCACCAGTGTGTAGTCACCACCCCGAGTGGGCGCGGCCTGGGCGATGTGCCGGGAGGCCCGGTCACTGCGGTAACGCAGCAGGTGGTTCCAGATGGCCTCCAGACCGTTGTGGGGCACCGGAAACGGGATGCCGTTCACCGCGCCAGCCACTCCATCGCCCCCCTCGACCAGCTCCGCAGTGGGCGCTATCCGCTTGGTCGCGTCGTAGATCCGCTGGGGCATGGAGGCACTGCGGTGGGTGGGATAGACCTTCATCTTGAAGGTGTCGTAGGTCTTCAACAGGGCCTGGTAACCGGGGGTGAGTTTGTCGGCGTACTGGCCAACGTTCGCGCCGGTGATGGTCGTCTGGACGGCGTCACCAGCGAACGGGTCCGGGTGGTGCATCCCCGGCTTGTAGCCGGCTGGAGGCGTGGTGATGCCCCCGGCCCAGGCGGGGATGGTGCCGGCCGCGTTGCCGGCCTGTTCGGCACCCAGGGGGGTGAGGTCTGCGCCCAGGCGGGCGATCTCTTGCGGCGTGGCCTTGGCCCCGGCGGTGCTCGTCGTCATCATCAGGGCCAGCCCGCAAACGCAGCCCACTGAGATCAGTGAAGTTGTCCGCATGTCGTGCTCTCCCCTGGCCTAGAAGGAATACTTGATGTTGAACGCGACGAAGTCGCGGTCGTTGAGCAGGTTGTAACGACCGGCACCGAAAAAGCTGGTGTAGCTCAGGTCGGTGGTCCAGGCGTTCTGGTAGCTGCTGCCGAGCCCGAGGGTCACCGCCTTTCTGCCCTCGATGAAGTTGCCGCCAGGCCCCGGGGTGATGCCGCTCACGTCGTGGGACCAGGCCACCCGCGGGGACAGGGCGACGGCCCCGATGGCGTTGTTGAAGTCCATCTTGAGCACGGCCCGGTAGCCCCAGGAGTCCGCGTCGGCGAAGGCGCTGGCGGGCTCGTACCGGTCGGCCCCGATACCGTGGGCATAGGCCAGGTCCTGGTTTCCGCTGATGTAGGTGGCCGGCCCTTCCATGCGCAGTTCGTCCTTGTCGGGCATGTCGTGCACGTGGGTCCAGCCCACCTCACCCAGCAGCACGGTCTGGTCGGCCCCGAACCCGGGTCCGAAGATCTTTGTGGCGGTGGCCTGCACCTGGGTGACGTCGCGCTCGATGTAGCCGTCGATGTCCTGATCGAGCTGCATGTAGTAGTTGCCCAACTGGTTGCCCTGGGCCAGGCCGACGTTCAGTCCGCCGAGGGTGGCGAACAGCAGTTCCAGGTCGTCCACCTGCAGGGGCACGTCCAGGCGGTGGGACACCTCGGCCTGGAACGCAATGCCCGACCAGGGCTCCAGGGTGTTGAGGCTCACCCCCAGCAACTGGATGTCGTCCGGGTACTCGGTGCGGTAGTGGGCGGTCTTGGCGTAGGCGTCGGTGGCGAAGCTGGTGGCGGCTTTGCCGCCAGCCGCGGAGGCGGCGGCAACGGGATCTCCACCCGCAGCAGCCGCAGCAGCCGCAGCGGCCGCTGCACTGCCCGCAATCGCAGTCGCCGCCGCCGTCGACACACCTGCGGCTTCACCAGCGGCCACAGCGGCGGGCACCCCAGCGACCAGAGCCGTTTCGATAATGGTCGGAGCTGCTCCGGCGATCAAGCCGGCGGCACCCACCCCGGCCGCGGTGCCCGTGGTGGCGCTGATCACCGGCAGGCGGCTGTTGTAGCGCAGGTAGTAGAAGCCGAACTCGGTGTCGTTCAGGCCGGGGGCGAACACCCGCAGAGCCACCCCGAACTGGCCCTGGTCATTGGCGTAGGTCGTGTCGCCACGAGGCACCGCCAGAAAAGTGTCGGCCACCGAGGCGTTGCCCCCGTCCGGGGCCTCGCCAAAGCCCAGCATCACCTTCTTGCCCCCATCCCCGGCGAAGTCGTTGGTGCTCCAGTAGGAGCCCGTGGGGTCGATCACCGTCTCCTCCCAGTCGTAGAGGTAGAGGGCCTCCAGACTGAAGTTGTCGGTGAGTCCCAGGGAGGCCCACACCATGCCCTCGGGCTTGAGTGCCTCGCGCAGCTCCGCACCGGGCACCCGAATCGCCGAGACATCGATGGGATTGATGGTGTTGATGCCCCCCTGGATGAAGGTGCTTTCCCCCCAGCTCACCACCTGCTCGCCCACACGTACGTGGAGCGGCATCGGGCCCAGATCGAAGTTCCCCCACAGGTAGGCATCGAGCAGATCGACCCGCCTGCCCACAAGGTTCTTGGCATCCCCGGTGAGGTCGGTGCGATCATTCCCGTCGCCCATCACCTCGAAATCGTAGAACGCCGAGCCACGCACGAACGCGCCGAACTGATCGGTGCGCAGTTCCAGCTCACTGGTCACCTTGAGCACTCGGCTCACCAGCCCCTTGCCGTAGTTCAGGTTGCCGTCGTCGCCGTTGACGGAGTAGGCATTGCCCCCGTTGGCGACGCCGATGATGTCGTCGTCGCGATCCTGCACCCGCCACGCCAGACCCAGGGAAAGGGTCGTGTCCAAGTCCGCCTGCACGGTGTCCGTGTCAAAGAGCCGGAACGCCCCGGCCGGGGCTGCGAAAGCCACCGCGCCGGCCAGCACCGCCAGGCCCAGCCCGCTGCGCAGGAACCGTCTGCCTTCTCGTTTCATGTCGGTCCGCCCTCCCTGTGTCCCCAGGGTATGATGTGTAGAATCGACGCCGCTTGCGGCGCGCATCCCGATCCCCCTTCCGTCCCGGCCCCTCACGGTTGCGCCTCCACCACGCCGCTGTCGGGGATGATCGAGAGTGCCGCACCGTCACTGGCCAGGAAACTGACCATGGCGGTCTGCATCAGCTGCTGTACCAAGGTTTCTTCAGCAGTCGGCACGGGATTGGTGTCCGGATCGGCAGCTGCCCGCAGTAAGGAGGCATGATGCCCTGCCGTAAAGCGGACCCAGGTATGCAGGCCCGTCCCCGTGGTGCTTTCGTCCACCGGTATCAGCCCCATGTACATCGCCATAGGGTCCGTCCCGGCGGTGGGCGAGCCGACGATGATCGGCGGCTCGGTGGTGCCGGGTACATTGTTGGGCACCACGGTGTCGCCGAGCACCTCGAGCAGCAGCACACCGCGCCCAGCGACGGTCCCCGCGGTGTAGTTGATCGGGTCGACCGAGTCGGCCACGGTCTGGAACGCGCCGATGAAGCTCTCGTAGTCGGCAGTACCCCGGAGGATACCCTTGGTTCCCAACCCCGCCTCGAGTCTCGGCCCGAGGGAGGCCGAGCCGTCGAACATCTTGCCGAACCCGCCGCCGGCCACCGCCAGAGTAGCCGCCTTCACCCCCGGCTCCAGGGCCAGGAACGTCGAGCCGAGGATACCCCCCAGAGACATCCCGACGAAGTAGACCTCGTCCGTGTTGAAGTCCGTCCCGCCGCCGTCGTAGTCCATGGCCTGCAGGGCACGGGTCAGCACAAACAGGTCGGCCACCGCCTGCCGCCCCTGGTCGCGGGTGGTGAGCAGGCTGGCCAGATTGATCATGTGGGTGCCGGAGGAGTCCACGATGCCGTCCCCGTCGGGAAGGCCATCGCCATTTCCGTCGGGTGTGGGAAGCCCGGTCGTGTTGTCAATCAAATCGAGATCAAAGGTCCTCTCCTGGCCCGCCAATCCAAAATATGCGCCGAACGGGTCATCCTGTTTTGCCACACCCGTCAGCCCGTGCAGGGGGAGATCGATCGCCACAACCGCGAACCCGGCTGCCGCCAAGCTGTCGGCCACGGCGAGCAGGGTGGCACGGTTGCTGGTGATACCGTGCTGATAGATCACCACCGGCCAGCCCGCTGCCGGTTTGTCGCCCTTGGGGATTGACGCCAAAAGGGGAATGGTCTGTATGCTGGTGACCGCCGGCAGCGGATTGGCGAAAGTCAGATTGGTCGCCCCCCCCACCGTGTTCGCAGCTTGCCACCAGGTGCGAAGCGGCCTCGGGTCATTTGTTGTCACTGCAGCGGTTAAGTAGTAGGGAACTTCTAGGGTGCCCCAGTAGATATCTGCGCCTTGTTTGGGGGAGGTGGCACGAGGATCTGCCGGATTCCGCACTTCAAAAACTGATTTTGCTGGTGCCGCCGCCTGCACCAGCGAACGCACCGTGTTCAGCACCACTCCCACAGACTGGGTGGTGAAGGACCAGCTCAGCACCACCGGGGTGGGATCCATGCCGAACGCCGCGAGAGCTGCCTCCTGGGCCTGCACCAACTGCCGCACCGGTTCCAGGGCCGCCGCGGGGCTGCCTACCAGGGAGTGGGGCGTGCCCTTCGCCGCCAGGTAGTTGTCCGATGACATCGCCGAACGCCCGTCGGTGCTCTTGATCCCGCTGGTTAGTGCCACCAGGTAGCTGGTGCGGGGCTTGAGCGGTGCCAGGGGGACGATCGCCAGTGTGGAACCGGTGGGATCCACCGAGGACAGGGTGGCGACGAACTCAACCCCAAACGTCAACTCCCGGGTGACTCCGCTGACGGGGCCGCCCACCGGCTTGGTGCCGCCGACGGTGCTCAGGGTCACCTCGAACATACGCACCGTCGCCGGTGTCAAGGATGTGCGGTCAACCGCACTGGCGAAGGTGGTGGTGATCGGGGCTACGGTGGAAAACCCGTCCAGGGCGTTGATCGCCACCCGCGGGTTGGAGAAGTCCGTGGGGTCGGGCACAGGGATGTTGAGGGTGAGGTCCGTAGTGCCGCTCAGAAGCAGATCCGTAGCGGTGGGAATCAGCTTCTTGGTCAGGTCGAAGTTCGCCAGGAACCCCCTCGAGGTGGTCGCCCCCGGGCTGCCGGCGGCAACCGTGTCGAAATCGTCGCTGTCACCGCCGCAGCCGAACAGCAGCAGCGCGCCGGCCAGAGCCAGCAAAGGCCAAGATCTTTGCATTGCCACCCTCCTCATTGCTGTGCGCGAAATCAGTCCGAACCCAGCGGAGGAACCCCCAAGGGCTCCACCCCTTTGAGACACGCGCGGAAGTTGCGAGCATAGCCGAAAATTCGAGACCCGACAGTTCCCCGGAAAAAAATCCGCTCAGATCTAGGGAATCACAGATTGCACACAGTGTTTCGACCCGTCCGGTCGGTGTTGCGCCCAGTGTTGCAGGAACATATAAAAGTGCACGCGCTATGTCAACGTAAAAGAGTGACTGCAATGTAAGGATACGGACAAACATCGTTTGTAGTCATCAAGGGCCGGGATTCTTTCCCGGCATCGGATGTTTGCGCCCCGGATTGGCACTTCGGCGTGTCGGTCCCTTTTGACCTTGCTGGCCTTGCTGTGGTACCTAACTCCCCTGCCCCATCGGCAGACACCTCCCATGCCCCCATTCCAACCCCAAACCCCAGCCGCCACACCCCTCACGTGCCTCTGCGGCAACGAGGCGTCCGCTCGCGGTGCGCTCGAGGCGGGGATTCGCCTCGCCACCGGCTACCCCGGCACCCCCGCCACGGCGGCGCTGGAGTATTTGCTGCGCGAGGCGTCGGGGTCGGTGCGGGTGGAGTGGGCCATCAACGAGAAGGTGGCCCTGGAGGTAGCGGCCGGGCATAGCTGGGCGGGCCAGCGCAGCTACGTGGCGATGAAGATGAGCGGCCTCAACGTGGCCTCCGACTCCCTGCTGTCGGTGGCCACCTCCGGCACCCGTGGGGGGTTGGTGGTGTACGTGGGGGACGACCCGGGGATGTACTACGGCATGGTGGAACAGGACTCGCGCCTGTGGGGGCGCATGGCGGCCCTGCCGGTGGTGGAACCCGGGGGCGTGGACGAGGCCCGCCGCCTTACCCGTGACGCGTTCGAAGTCTCGGAAGCCGCCGAGACCCCGGTGCTGGTGCGCGGTACCACCACCACGGCGAACACGTTCGGGCCGGTGGAGTCGGGTGAGATCCACTCGGAGCGCTGCGCGAGTTCGGTGCCGTTCGACCTGGACCGTTACACCAAGGCCGGCGCCGCCCGCTGCCTCGAACAGCACCGCCAGACCCTGGAGCGTTTGGCGGAGGCCGGCCGCCTGCTGGACAAGCACAACCGCCTGGACTTGCGCAGTGGCCCCCTGGGGGTGATCGCGTCGGCCTCCACGTGGAGTTACCTGGAGGAGGTGTTGGGGGAACTCGACCCGGCGGAGAGACCTTCGACCCTGCGGGTGGTGGTGATGAATCCCCTGCCCGACGAGCGCCTTTGCCAACTGCTGGGCCACTGCCGGCGGGTGCTGGTGATCGAGGAACTGGAGCCGCTCATCGAGGAGCGCTGCCGGGCCCTGGCCTCGGAGCTCGCCCATGCGCCAACGATCCTCGGCAAGCGGGATGGTCTGCTCTCGCCGGTGGGGGACTTCTCTCCGGAGATCGTGGGCAAGGCGTGGACCGCCCTGCGCGGAGAGGATGTTCGTCCGCCCGCCCTCGTGGCGGAAGAACCGCGGCACACCCCACCCTGGAGCGGCCGCCTGCTCACCTTCTGCCCGGGCTG
>JARGFW010000447.1 GCA_029211085.1 Deferrisomatales bacterium
ATCGTGTTCACCCAGGTGAAGCACTCCATGGAGGTGCTCCGCCGGCCTTTCCCGAAGATGTTTGGCTCATGGGCACAACCAGCTTGGGTCACAGCCGAGAAGCACGGCAGCCCATCGGATACAACAACCGTTGAGGGTGCTAGATTCTGGGTGGCCCATCCTGTGAGTTCTTGGTTGTTGAATGCCTCAAGAGGTGAAAACACAGCGTACACACCCACCGGAATCGTTCAGATGACTTTCGGGACGCTTCCAGCAGCACCAACCAAAATCCCCCGATACAGCAATGCCCGGCACTGGCCGGGCATTGCTGTCTGAACGCAACGTTTTGGGTCGAAGTCCGCCCTCGTAAAGCGTCTCTATCCTTAATGTCTACCTATTAACTAAAGAAATTGGGAGGCTTGGCCGATCCGTGACGAATGCGGGGATGATTCCCCTCAGGCCGTAGGCAACGCTGGGTTCCACGAAGAGGCAAACCCGTGGTAACGCGGGGACGCAAAGCCAGTGCCCATCTGGATGTTTTCCGGATGGGTCGAACGGTTGGCGAAAGGGGAAGTTCATGGTCCGTCCCTCCCGGCGGTTTCTCGACCGCATCCCGTTTGTGGCACCCGAGTTGAACAGTTGCATGCACATATTTCACAAAATCAGAAGTTTGTTTTCGCAGATAATTAGTATTGCTCTCTTATAAAACCTCGGTTTTCGGCCCAAGAACGCATATGGATGGCGCTGGAGACATTGGCGTTCAGGGGTTGTGACGTGTACCTGAACTGACCGCTAGACGCTGGCCGGCCGCTCCTCCGCTCAGGTTTCAGAAGTCTACCCTTTTCGAAAATTTCCCAGACAAGTGAAGAGTCGTTGGTAAATCCAACGTTTTCGGGAAACGACGGGGTGCTTTGGGGTTCACTTCACCTGAAAGTACTCGGATGTGACTCGGCAGAATATCCCGTGTTAGAATATCCAAGCTGCGCTCTGCCCCCAGCGGTGACGACCGTCACCCTGGGGGCGGTTCTATTTTTCCTGCGATGTGCCTGATCAGGGGCCCTCTTCCAAAAAATCCCCCATAGCGAATGCCCGGCACTGGCCGGGCATTCTTGTCTGAACTCAACGTTATAGGCAGACGCCAGGTGGCATAAGGTCACAGGCATGGGGCTTGGCCCGCCCGGCCCCTTCCCGCAGCCTACGGATTCTTCGGCCGGCCCCATATCGGCTTGATTGATTCCGAAAGGCTGCCGCTCCATCAAACATTTACCCAGGAAGTGGAGATTGCACTATTGACATGGCAGGGGCTTGTGGCTAATGTGAATGTGACTTCACAATCACAAAGGAAACCTTTCATGGCCCGAGAGAAGCTCGACACCCAAATCCGTCAGGATCAGATAGCGCGTGCCGCCCTCAAGGTCGTCGCGCGCGATGGGCTCCACGGTTTAAGTATCGCCGCCGTAGCAGAAGAAGTGGGCATCGTTCCTTCGGCGATCTACCGGCACGTCGAGGGGCGTGCTGGTGTGGTGGATGCGGTCCTGGGTCTCGTTGCAAAAGGTCTCCGCGCCAACGTCGATGCGGTGCGCAAACTGAGCCGGGACCCCCTGGAGAGACTTCGCCTGCTCTTGGAGCGGCATCTAGGCCTCCTGATGGATAACCCCGGAATTCCCAGACTGGTCTTTTCAGAAGAGGTGTCGATGCGTGTACCGGTCCAAGCCGACCACCGATTCCGACGCATGCCGTCCACTGATTC
>JARGFW010000158.1 GCA_029211085.1 Deferrisomatales bacterium
TGGACAGGCGCCGACCCAGTTCCTCCACCAGGGTCACCGAGCGGTGTTTGCCCCCGGTGCAGCCGATCGCCACGGTGAGGCTGGTCTTGCCTTCCTTCTCGTACATCGGCACCAGGAACTCCACCAGGGATCCGAAGCGGTCGCTGAACTCCCGGGCCTCCGGGCTGGCCAGCACGAACGCCTGCACCGGAGCATCCAAACCCGTACTGCCTTTGAGTTCGGGTACGAAGTAGGGGTTGGGCAGGAACCGCACATCCACCATCAAATCCGCCTCGTGGGGGATGCCGTAGCGATAGCCAAAGCTGGTCAGGTATACCCGCAGGGTCTGGTCTTCGGGGCCGCGTTTGAAGTGCTTCCACAGGGCCTGTTTTAGCTCGTGGACGTTGTACTCCGTGGTGTCGACGACCCGGTCGGCGCGGCCCTTGAGGGCCTCGAACAGCCGCCGCTCCTCGCGGATGCCGTGGGTCACCGAGCGCTCCTCGGCCAGGGGGTGGCGCCGACGGGTTTCACTGAAGCGCCGCACCAGCACCTCGTCACTGGCCTCCAGATACAGTACCTCGGCACGAATGCCGAGTTTCTCCAGGCGTTCGAACGCCTCGGGGTAGGTGCGCAGGAAGTGGCGTTCCCGCAGGTCCATGCCCACCGCCACCTTGCTGATTTCACCCCCGGCCAGTACGCTCAACTCGAAGAACTGGGGCAGCAAGGGCGCCGGCAGGTTGTCGATGCAGTAGAAACCCAGGTCTTCCAACGCCTTCAGGGCGGCCGTCTTGCCGGAACCCGAAAGGCCGGTGACCACCACCAGCCGCACCCGTTTCACGAGGTCTCCCCCTGCATCGCCTTATCCAGGCGCTCCTTGAGGCGGATCGCTGAGTTATGGCCCATGCTCTTGAGCAGGTGGTTGCGGGCCGCCACCTCGATCACCGAGGAGATGTTGCGCCCCGGCCCCACCGGGATGCGCAGGTACGGCACCTCGCAGTCCAGGATCGCGTGGGTCTGTTCGTCGAAGCCCAGGCGCTCATACCCCTCGTCTTCGCTCCACGGCACCAACTCCACCACCAACTCGATGTCCTTTTCGTCGCGGATCGCGCTCACCCCAAACAAGTCCTGGATGTTGAGGATGCCCACCCCGCGGATCTCCACGTGGTAGCGGATCAGGTCTTCTCCGCGTCCCACCAGACGGAACGGCGGCAGGTGACGGATGCGGACCACGTCGTCAGCCACCAGGCGGTGGCCACGTAGAATCAGATCCATGGCGCACTCGCTTTTGCCGATGCCGCTGCGGCCGAGGATGAGGATACCCACCTCCATCACGTCCACCAGCACCCCGTGTACCCGCGTGACCGGGGCCAGGTGATCCTTCAGGAACCGGGTGACCCGCTCGATGAACACCGAACTGGGGTGACTGGAGCGCAGCAGGGGCAGCCTCGCCCGTTCGGCGGCCTCCAGATACTCCCGCTCCACCTCCCGGTGCCGGGTGATCACCACGCACGCGATGTCCAGGCCGAACACCCGATCCACCCGCTGGCGTCGAATGTCTGCGGGGAGGGTGTCTAGGAAGTCCATCTCGGTGGCACCGAGGACTTGAACGCGGTGGGGGCGGATCTGCTCGGTGTAGCCGGCCAGGGCCAGGCCAGGCTTCTGGATGCGCGGCACCCGGATGGGGTTGCCGGTGCCGGCCGCACCGCCCAGCAACTCCAACTCCAGGCGGTACCCTCGATCGCCGAGGAGGTCAGCTACGGTGATCTCGGGCATAGAGACAACCTGTCAGTATTTCTCGTCCTCGCGGGCGATGATCTCGAACAGGTCGTCGCGGGAGGCGGCTTGCAGGAGTTCCTCGCGGAAGGAGCGGTCTTTGAGCAACCGCGAGATGCGGGCCAGGGCCTTGAGGTGGGTGCTGGCAGAGTTCTCCGGGGCCATGAGCAGAAAAAACAGGTTCACCGGCGCCCCATCCATGCTGTCGAACTCCACCCCGCTGGTGCTGCGGCCAAACACCGCCACCACCTGGTCGAGTTCCTTGATCTTGCCGTGGGGAATCGCGATGCCCTCGCCGATACCGGTGCTGCCCAACTTCTCTCGTTCCTGCAGTACCTGCACCGCTGCCGGTGCGGAAGCCACCTTGCCGGTGGCCACCAGCACCTGGGCCAGTTCCGCGAGCACGCCAGCCTTGTCCGTGGCGGCCAGCGTCGGGGCGATTGCTTCTTTTTGCAGGAAATCCAGCAGCTTCATGCGGGTCGTCCCCGTCATTGGCAGTGGGCCGGGGCGTCGGCCGCGCGCCTTACTCCGGATCGATCAGGCCGTAGTTGCCGTCCTCACGGCGGTACACCACCTTCACCTTTTCGTCCACGTCGGTGAACACCAGGAACGGGCGATCGGTGAGATCCATTTCCATCACCGCCTCGTCCACGGTCAGAGGGTGGGTGGTGTAGTGTTCGGTCTGGATCACCCGCGGCGTCTCTTCCTCGAAACTCTCGTAGGCGTACACCGTCTCCTGCAGGCCACGCCGCTCGCGGTTGCGCAGGGGTTTGTGGCGCTTGAGTTTCTCCTTGTACCGCTTGAGCTGGCGCTCCAGCTTGTCCACCACGTTGTCGATCGCGGTGTGGAAGTCCACCGTCTCATCCTTGGCGTTGAGGCGCACCCCGTTGGCGATCAGGGTGACCTCCGCCAGGTGGCGGATCTTCTCCTGGGAAAGCACGACGTTGCCCTCCACCAGGCCGTCGAAGTAGCGCTTCAGCCGCCCGATCTTCTCGGCGGCGTAATCCTTGGTAGTTTCGCTGGGGTCCACGTGGCGAAACGTGATGTTCAGGTTCATGCAAGCCTCCGGCTGCTCGTTTCGATGAAATGAGCCGCGAAATCTAACAGAGCAAGGCCCCCCTGTCAATTTGCCCCTGCCCAGGAATGTGCGAGTGCCGCGGAGCCCAGGGAGGGGCGAAAACTGGCTGCTGGCCTCCCGGTGCGTTAGAAGTAATTGCGCCGGGCCGAAGAGGGCAGGATGCCCAGCGCCTCCCTGTATTTACTCACGGTGCGCCGGGCAATCTTCAGGGAGAACTCCCGGGATAAAATCGCGGCGATCTGGATATCGCTCAGGGGCTGGGTGGGTTCCTCGCGGGCCACCACCTCGCGGATGCGCGCCTTGACGCTGCGGCTCGCCAGATCCTCCCCGTTGCTGCGCTGGATCGCGCTGGAGAAGAAGAACTTCAGCTCGTAGGTACCCTGGGGGGAGTGCATGTACTTGTTGGTGGTCACCCGGCTCACCGTGGACTCATGCATCTCGATGTCCTCGGCCACGTCCTTGAGGATCAGCGGCCGCAGCTGGGTGATGCCGTTGTCGAAAAAATCGCGTTGGAATTTGACGATGGAGTGGGCGACCTTGTAGAGGGTCTGCTGTCGCTGGTGGATACTCTTGATCAACCACAGCGCCGCCTGCATCCGCTCCTGGATGTAGCCCTTGGCCTCCTTGCCGGCCGGGGTGCCATCCTGCAACAGATTCTGGTAGTAGGGGGAGACCCGCAACTTGGGTACGCCGTCCTCGTTGAGGCGCACCACGTAATCGTCACCCTCCTTGACCACGTAGACGTCGGGCACCACGTAGTCCACTCGGGTCATGGAGAAGTTCCGCCCGGGTCGCGGTTCCAGGGAGGCCACGTGGCGGGCCGCCTCCACCACCTC
Organism: Deferrisomatales bacterium; assembly: GCA_029211085.1. GTDB lineage: Bacteria > Desulfobacterota > Deferrisomatia > Deferrisomatales > JARGFW01 > JARGFW01. The sequence continues at coordinate 3,667 of JARGFW010000158.1, forward strand.
ATCGAAGCTCACCCCCAGGTCTTTGGCGATCTTCTTGTAGTTCTTGGTCTCCAGGAGTTTGAGGCCGTGTTCCACGACCCACGCCACCACCTCGCCGAGGCCGTGCTCCTTCACCTGCTTGAGCAGGCACTCCGTGAGGTCCCGGGACGCCACACCCAGCGGGTCGAACTCCTGTACCTCGGCGAGCACCGCCGCCACCTCCGGTTCGCTCGCACCAGCGGCGGCAGCCAACTCCTCGATCGTAGTGCGCAGGTAGCCGTCATCGTCCACGTTGCCGACGATCAGCGCCCCGATCTCCTTCTGTTCCGGGGTCAGGTCGGCGAGGAGCAGTTGCCACGCCAAGTGGTCATGCAGGGTGACGTCGGGGGTGAGGAAGTTCTCGTAGGAAGGGCGATCGTCGTCGGAGTCAATCGGGGAATCGGGCAGGCTGCCCACGTCGTAGTAGGCCAGGTACTGCTCCCAATCGATCTCCGGCTCCTGGCGCTCAGCGTCGTCTTGTTCCTTGGCGGCATCTTCGGCCGGGGTGTCCGTGCTGGGGACGGGGGTTTCTTCCTCCTTCACCTCCTCCAGCAGGGGGTTGGCCTCCAGCTCCTCCTGCACCTGATCCACCAACTCCAGCCGCGACAACTGCAGCAGTTTGATCGCCTGCTGGAGCTGGGGAGTCATCACCAGTTCCTGGGTCAGGCGCAGATCCTGGTGTAAGTTCTGGCGTATCTCGAGGGCCATGCTCACTCAGTCAAGGCGAAAACCCTCCCCCAGGTACACGGTCCGCGCCTTTTGGCTGTTGACGATCTTTTGGGGAGTCCCCTCCTCGAGCACCGCCCCCTCGTTAACGATATAGGCGCGGTCACAAACGCTGAGGGTTTCTCGTACGTTATGGTCGCTGAGTATGACACCGATGCCGAGGGTGCGCAAATGCAGAATCTGTTCCCGGAGGTCGGCGACGGCGATCGGGTCTATGCCCGCAAACGGCTCGTCGAGCAGGATGAAGGCTGGTTTGGTTGCCAGGGCGCGGGCAATCTCGGCCCGCCTTCGTTCCCCCCCGGACAGGAAATGCCCCTTGCGGTCGGCGATGTGACGGATCGACAGGGTGTCCAGCACCGCCTCGGTGCGCGCCTCGGCCTCGGCGCGGGGAACCCCGCGGGCCTCCAGCACGCTGAACACGTTCTGCCGCACCGTCAGGCGACGGAACACGCTGGCCTCCTGGGGCAGGTAACCCACCCCTCGGCGGGCCCGCAGGTACATCGGCAGGCGGGTGATGTCCTCGTCGCCCAGCAGCACCCGCCCCGCGTCGGGACGGATCAGCCCCACCACCATGTAGAAGGTGGTGGTCTTGCCGGCGCCGTTGGGCCCCAGCAACCCCACCACCTCCCCGCGATCGACCCACAGGTCCACCCCGGCCACAGCGGTCTTGTTGCCGAAGCGCTTGACCAGGCGCTGGGCCTCCAGGCGGTCCAGGCCCTCGGGCGGGACGCGGGGGCTCATCGCGGCAGCTGTTGTGTGCCGGGATACAGGACCGCCCGGGCCCCCTCCACCACCGTGCGGTTGTCCGCAAGGTGGAGGATGATGCGCTCCCCGGCGACCACGTTGCGCCCCTGCCAGGCCTTGGCCTCCCCGGACAAGGTGAGCACCCCGCCGGTTACGTCGAACGCGGCCTGCTGCCCGGTGGCCACCAGGTCCTGCCGCTGGATGCGCACGCTGCCTCGCGCCACCACGGTGCGGATCTCATTGGTGGCCGGGTCGGCTTGCACAGCCACCTCATCGGCCTGCAGGGTCAGTTCCCCCTGGCGGGCCACCACCTCACCGCGGAACACTACCAGGCCTTCGTCGGCCCGTGCCTCCAGGCTCTGGGAGTCGATCTGGATGGGCTTGCCGCCATCGGTCCACTGGCCCAGGTCGGCCGCCCAGGGGGCGCCGGTCCCAGTGGCCAGGACTGCCCCCAGCAGCAGAAACCCGAAGGCATGCGACAGGGTCTTCACTTCGCCTCCTCTCCGAGCACCGCCCGGGCCCGAGCACGGATGTGCACCACCCGCCGAGCCACCTCCACCTGAACGCCCACTCCGCTGATCCGCAGCCCGGGCCCGGTGAACTCCACCGGACTGTCCGACGTAACCACCCCCCGGGTCATCTGATAGGCTGCCCGTTCCAACTGCACTTCGTAGTCGCCCCAGGCGACGCGCACCCCGTCGGAAAAGTGGAACGCCCTCCCCTCCTCCACCACGGCCCGCTCCGCCGACAACACGACATCTCGATCCCCCTTGCGCAGGGTCGCCTGCACGCCTCGCAGCGTCCCGGTGCGCTCGCCCTCCCGGCCCCAGCCCTCCGCGGCGCGCAGCTTCCACACCGTGCCGTCGGCGTCTTCCCCCACCAGTTCCACCCCTTCGAAGCGTGAAGTGGCGACCTCTGCCTCCACAGGCCCGGAAGGCGGCTCGGGCGGCCGCCGGGACAGCGCCCCAGCCGGGGTGGACAGCACCAGGCAGCCGAGGAGCAGGGCCGTTGCCACAAACACCGTGCCCCACCGGAGGCGCGGTGTCCGTTGGATCGGACCGAGCAGATGGGCCACACCCCATTGCCGGCGCCCCACGTTCTTACGCGTCACGGGACATCAGTGGCTCAGGCGAGAAGTAGCGCGCGGTGATCTCTTCCCAGCAGCCCCGGGCGCGTAGCAGGGCTTCGCACACCTCGCGCACCGCACCCCGGCCGCCTCCGGCGGTGGTGACCCAGTGTGCCCGCTCCTGTATGTACCCGGGGGCGTCGGCCACGGTGATCGCGACACCGACCTGGAGCATCACCGGCAGGTCGACCACGTCGTCGCCCACGTAGGCGACGCGCTCGGGGGAGAGGTCCCGGCGAGACAGCACCCGGCGCACCACCGTCAGTTTGTCCTTCACCCCCTGGTGCACCTCGTCGACACCCAGCTCTACGGCCCTCAGCTCCACCACCCGGCTGCGCCGGCCGGTGACCAGACCCACGCCGACCCCGGCCCGTTGCAGCAACTTCAGGCCATGGCCGTCGCGCACGTCGAAGAACTTGCTCTCCACCCCGTTGTCGTCGAGCACCACCCGGCCGTCGGTGAGCACCCCGTCCACGTCCAGCAGCAGCAGTTCCACCCGCGCCAAGCGTTGCTCCAGGGTCATCGCAGTCCCGCCTTCACCAGGTCGTGGATGTGGATCACCCCGCACGCCCGGCGGCTGCCCTCGGGGTCCACCACGAACAGGCCGGTGATGGCAAACTCCTCCATCAGCCGCAGGGCCTCCACCGCCAGCATGGTGGCGGGCACGGTCTTCGGGTCCCGGGTCATCACCTCGCGGGTGCTCGCCCCCAGTACATCTCCACCCCTCGCCAGGGCCCGGCGCAGGTCGCCGTCGGTGACCACCCCCGCCAGCTCGCCGGCAGCATCGAACGCCCCCGCCAGGCCCAGCCGTTTCGAGGTCATGGTGAGCAGGGTTTCCCGCATGGGTGTGTCCACTCCCACCCGGGGCACCGCATCGCCGTCGTGCATCAGGTCGCACACCTGCAGGGTAAGTTGCCGGCCCAGGATGCCTGCCGGGTGAAAGCGGGCGAAATCGTCGGCGGTGAACCCCTTGCGGTGCATCAGCGCCGCGGCCAGGGCGTCCCCCAGGGCCAGGGTGGCGGTGGTGGACGCCATCGGCGCCAAGTTCAACGGACAGGCCTCTCGCTCCACCGGCACATGGAGCAACACCTCGCTGCGCCGCGCCAGGGTGGAGTCGCGTTTGCCGGTGACGGCGATCAGAACCAAATCCAAGCGTCGCACCACGGGCAGGATCTCCACCAGTTCCTCGGTTTCTCCGGAGTTGGACACGGCAACCACCACGTCGCCCCGAGAGAGGATGCCCAGGTCGCCGTGCACCCCCTCGGCGGGGTGCAGAAAATACGCCGGGGTACCGGTGGAGGAGAAGGTGGCCGCGATCTTGCGGCACACGATGCCGCTCTTGCCCATGCCCGTGAACACCACCTTGCCGGTGCATGCAGCCAGCCGTTCGATCGCGGCATCGAACTCTGCGCCGAGGCAGGCGCACAGCCGGTCCAGGGTGCGGGCCTCCACCCGCAGCACCTCGCGGCCCACCTCCAGCAGGCTCACGCCGTCTCCCTGCGCGCCCGGTCCACCGCCAGCACCTGGCGCAACACCGCCTCGAAGCGCGCCAAGGGCAGGGAGTTGGGGCCATCGCAGCGGGCGTGGTCCGGATCCGGATGCACCTCGAAAAACACCGCATCGACTCCCGCAGCCACCGCGGCGCGGGCCAGGGGCACCGCCTGCTCTCGGTCGCCCGTGCTCACCCCGCAGCCGCCACCGGGCCGCTGCACCGAGTGGGTGGCATCGAACACCACTGGATGGCCCAGGGCAGCCATGCGCGCCATGCCCTGGAAGTCCACCACCAGGTAGCGGTACCCGAACATGCTGCCGCGTTCGGTGAACAGCACCCCCCCGTCGCCACCGGCACGCACCTTGTCCGCGGCCTGGGCCATGTCCTCCGGGGCCAGGAACTGCCCCTTCTTCACGTTGACGGGTTTGCCGGTCCCCCCGGCGGCCACCAGCAGGTCGGTCTGCCGGCACAGGAACGCGGGAATTTGCAGGCAGTCCAGCACCTGCCCCGCGGCCCGGGCCTCCTCCGGGCTGTGAACGTCGGAGAGCAGCGGCAGGCCGGTCCCGGCGCGCACCTTCTCCAAGATAGACAGCCCCTCCTCCAACCCCGGGCCCCGGAAGGAATCCACGCTGGTGCGGTTGGCCTTGTCGTAGGAGCTCTTGAAGATCAGGGGCACGTGGAGGCGCTCCGCGATCTCGGCCAGCGTCGCCGCTACGGAAAGAACCAGGTCTTCACTCTCGATCACACATGGTCCGGCGATGACGGTTAAGGGAGAGCCGCGCCCGACACGGACGCCTCGGATGATGACGGGAGAGGAGGCCATCTAGGCTGCCGCACCCCGCTTGCGCTCCAGGCTGGCGGCTATGAACGCCTGGAACAGGGGATGGGGATCCATGGGCTTGGACTTGAACTCCGGGTGGAACTGGCAGCCCACGAACCACGGGTGACCGGGGATCTCCACCATCTCCACCAGCTTGCCGTCGGGGGACAAACCAGACAGCACCAGCCCTTTTTCCTGCAGGGCCTCTCGGTGGGCGTTGTTTACCTCGTAGCGGTGCCGGTGGCGCTCGCTGATCTCTTTGCTGCCGTAGGCCTGGTGGGCCACGGTGCCCTCCTGCAGGCGGCACGGGTACGCACCCAAGCGCATGGTGCCCCCCTTGGCGGTCACACCCACCTGGTCGGGCATCAGGTCGATCACCGGGTAGCGGCAGTGTTCCGCAAACTCGGTCGAGTTGGCCCCGTCGAGTCCGGCCAGGTGGCGAGCGAACTCCACCACCGCCAACTGCATGCCGAGACAGATGCCGAAGAAGGGCACGTTGTTCTCCCGGGCATACTGGATGGCCCGGATCTTTCCCTCGGTGCCACGCTGCCCGAAGCCCCCCGGAACCAGGATGCCGTCCACCTGCCCCAACACCTCGGGAACCCCGTCGGTCTCGATCTCCTCGGAGTCCAGGTACTCCAACTCGACCTTGCACTGGTTGCCGATGCCGCCGTGTATCAGCGCCTCGGACAAACTCTTGTAGCTTTCGATGAGGTCCACGTACTTGCCGACGATGGCGATGCGCACCGTTTCCCGGGGGTGACGCATGACGTCGAGGATGCGGGTCCACTCGTCCAGTTTGGGGCGTCCGGTCCAGATGTCCAGCACCTCGACCACCTTGTCGTCGAGCCCCTCTTCCCGGTAGTTGACCGGCACCTCATAGATGTTGCCCACGTCCTTGGCGGTGATGACCGCGTCGGCATCCACGTTGCAGAACAGGGCGATCTTGCGCTTGATGTCCGCAGTCAGGGTGCGGTCGGTGCGACACAGCAGAATGTCCGGCTGGATACCGATGCGCCGTAACTCGTTGACGCTGTGCTGTGTGGGCTTGGTCTTCACTTCGCCCGCGGTGGCGATGTAGGGCACCAGGGTGAGGTGCAGGAAACACACGTTCTTGCGCCCCTCCTCCACCCGGAACTGACGGATCGCTTCCAGGAACGGCAGGCTCTCGATGTCGCCCACGGTGCCGCCCACCTCGATGATGGTCACGTCCACGCCCTGAGCCGCCTCGCGGATGCGGCGCTTGATCTCATCGGTGATGTGGGGGATCACTTGGACGGTGCCCCCCAGGTAGTCGCCGCGGCGCTCCTTGCTGATCACGCTGTCGTAGACCTGACCGGTGGTGAAGTTGTTGCGCACGCTGAGTCGCGCCCGGGTATAGCGTTCGTAATGGCCCAGATCCAGGTCCGTCTCGGCGCCGTCATCGGTGACGAACACTTCCCCGTGCTGCAACGGGTTCATGGTACCGGGATCCACGTTGATGTACGGATCCATCTTCACCAACGTGATGGATAGGCCCCGGGCCTCCAGGAGCGCTCCCAGGCTGGCCGAGGCCAAGCCCTTGCCGAGGCTGGACAACACTCCTCCGGTGACGAAGATAAACTTGGTGCGCATCGTGTCGTTCCTCTCCTCGCGGTCTCCCCCAACGGGGAGGGGGTAACTATTCATGAAGGTGGCAGGTACGGCTCCTATGGAGGCCGGCCAAAACCGACCGGGCCTTCGGAGCAGGTCCTAGATTCCCAGCCGTTCCGCCAGCAGGACCTCGGCGCGGGCCAGATCCGCCGGGGTGTCCACCCCCAGCGCCTGCCCCCTGGCTCGCACCACCCGGATTCTCCACCCTGCCTCCAGGGCGCGCAACTGCTCCAGGCACTCCAACTGCTCCAGGGCGCCCGGAGGCAACCCGGGGAAGGCGAGCAGTGCGGCCCGGCGGAAAGCGTAGATGCCCAGGTGGGCCAGGGGCACGCCCGGCGGCAGGCCCGCCCCTGCCCCGTCACCCCCCCCCAGGTCTGGAGCCTGCCCGTCTCGGGCATGGGGGATCGGTGCCCGGGAAAAATACAGGGCGTCTCCTCCCAGGGCACACACCACCTTCACCACGTTGGGGTCGGCGAACTCCTCGGCGTCGGCGATGGGCCGGGCCAGGGTGGCCATCTGCAAACCCGGGTCGCCGTCGAACGCGGCCACCAGGGCGTCGAGTTCCTTGGGATCCAGCAGGGGCTCGTCCCCCTGCACGTTGACCACCACCTCGGCGGCCACCCCAGCCGCCGCCTCCGCCACCCGGTCGGTGCCGCTGGCACAAGCCGGCGAGGTCATCACCACCTCGGCGCCGGCCTCCCGCGCCGCAGCAGCGATGCCCTCGTGGTCGGTGGCCACCAGCACCCGGTCGATGCGCGCAGCCCGTCCGGCTGCCGCCACCACCCAGGCGACCATCGGGCGGCCCAGCAAGGGGGCAAGGGGCTTGCCGGGGAAACGGGTGGACGCAAAGCGGGCGGGGATGATGGCTACGGCGCGCACCGGACCTCCTGAAACTTTTTGGTCGGGATCGTACCACACTCTTCGGGAGCTGGGGCAAAAGCTCCGGCACGGAGAGACCGGAACCCGCGCCGGCCGGCCAGGGCCGCAAGGCGACATCGAAAGGCAACGGTGGCATGCTTTACAGCCAAAGCCAAGCTGGTTACCCTGGTGCGAGATCAATCCCGGAAACACCACCCGCCAGGGGACGGAACGTGAACATCCCGGACATTCATCTGCAGATCGTGCACATCGACGGACCCCGCAAAGGGGAGATCGACGAGTTCTGTCAGCCGGTGGTCACCATCGGCCGCTCTCCCACGGCGGACGTCAGGTTTCCCGCGGAGCTGCGCTTCGTCTCCCGCAATCACGCCGAGATCAAGCGCGAGGGCAACCGTTTTCTGCTACTCAACCACAGTCCCAACGGCTGCACCGTAAACGGTCAACCGGCGGACAGCACCTACTTGAAGCAGGGAGACGTGATCACCTTCGCCGATGGAGGGCCGAAGGTGAGCTTCCTCTACACCGTGACTACGGGAGCCGCCCAACCCGCCCCCCGCCCCCCCTCGCCTCCTCCCCCCCCACCCCGGTCGTCCCCGCCGCCACCCCAAACGAAGCGCCCCGCCGCCCCAGGGCCCGCCGCGGGCACGGCAGGGCCGTTCACCCTCCAGTACGGCACCTCTATCAAGTCACTGGAGCAGGCCTCGGTGCGCCTGGGGGCCGACGCGGGCAATGACTTCATCATCAACCACGACCGGGTGTTCGGCACCCACGCCGAGGTGTTCTACCACACCAATCAGGTGTTCTTGCGCGACCTGACCGAGAGTGGCCAGACCTTGCTCAACGGCAGCGTACTGCACTCGCCCACCCCGCTGCAGTCCAACGACGTGATCACCTTCGCCGAGGGTGGCCCCAGCCTCAAGTACCTGGGCACCGGCCGCTTCGTGGAAGTCATCGAGTAACCCCCCGCCCCGCCCCAGCCGGAAGGATCCCCATGGAGCAGACCATCGGCCGCTACCAACTCCTGGAGCAACTCGG
>JARGFW010000159.1 GCA_029211085.1 Deferrisomatales bacterium
GACAGGAAGGGAAGATCGTGAATCAGAACCCGAAGCCCAAAGGCGGCGCATCGACGCTGAAACTAGCCGCCATCGTCGTGGCAGCGGTCGCGGCCCTGGTCGCGGCGCGCTACTTCCACGTGCAGGACCTGCTGCGCAGCGCCCTCGGCTGGATCGAGGGCTTGGGGCCGACCGGCATGGTCGTGTTCGTTCTCCTCTACATTGCCGCGTGCGTCTTCTTCATCCCCGGCTCCATTCTTACTCTAGGTGCGGGTGTGGTCTTCGGGGTGGTCCAGGGCTCGGCGCTGGTCTCGGTGGCCTCTACCCTGGGGGCCACGGCCGCTTTCCTGGTGGGCCGCTACCTGGCCCGCGACTGGGTGGCGCGCAAGATCGAGGGGAACGCGAAATTCAAGGCTGTGGACGAGGCGGTGGCCCGGGAGGGGTGGAAGATCGTGGGGCTCACGCGGCTCTCCCCGGTCTTTCCCTTCAACCTGCTGAACTACGCCTACGGCCTGACCCGGGTCTCCCTGCGGGACTACTTCTTCGCCTCCTGGATCGGCATGCTCCCTGGCACGGTGATGTACGTCTACCTCGGCTCCCTGGCCGGCGACCTGGCCCGCCTCGGGGCCGGAGAACACACGCGCACGGCCGGGGAGTGGGCCCTCTACGGCGTGGGGTTGGCCGCCACGGTGGCCGTGACCGTGTACGTGACCCGCATCGCCCGGGCGGCGCTGGCAAAGAAGGTGTGAGCGGTAGGAGGGACGGAGCCCACGGCGAAATGCACCTGGCGAAACCCGAGAACATGGCGCCGCACGTTTCCTGAGCCCCGCGCCGCAAAGACCGAAGCGCCCCTTCCAACCAGTGGAGCGCGGCACTACCAGCGCCCCGGTCGGCGCATTCATTTCGGCATGGCCCGGAATTCCCGGGAGAACTACCCGTAGGGGACGAAGTTCCCCGGAAAGGATACTGTCATGAAGAGAATGATCGTCACGCTGGTCGCCTCCCTCGGAGCGGGAGCGTTGCTCTGGGCCTGCGCTGCCCAAACAGGTGCCCAGCCCACGCCGACCGGAGCGGATCTCTCTGGGACGGCACTGTGGTCCTCCCTTCAGGCCCAGAAATACACGACCTGGAAGATGTGGCCGGGCAAGACTGCGCTCTACCAGGGCACCGAACCCCACGGCGCCCTGCTCACCACCTACGTGAACGGCGCGGCACTGGACGCCATCCAGGGCAAGAGGGGCACCATGACCGCGGGTGCCATCGTGGTGAAGGAAAACTACATGCCCGACAAAATGCTCGCCGCCATCACGGTCATGTACAAGGTCAAGGGCTACAACCCGTCGTCTGGGGACTGGTTCTGGGCCAAGTACACTCCCCAGGGCAAGGTGGAGGCTGAAGGTAAGGTAGCCATGTGCCTCGGCTGCCACGGTGCGAAGGCGGACAACGACTACCTGTTCACCGGTGTCTTGAGGTAGTGGGCCGCGGGCCACGGTGGGCCGGCCAAGCCGGCCTCCAGGGGCGTTCCTTTGCCTAGGTATCCGGATCCTCGCCGGGTCGCGTCGGGGACGACGCGTTCGGCAACCGCTTTTAGCCCCGCGCTCTACGCGACTGGAGAAAGGCCACCGGCCCATGGATTCACCTGCTCGGGTCGCTGTCTTCGGTTTGTTCCGCGTCCGAGAAGAGGACTAGGTGAGCCTGGATGGATACCGGAGCGCCCCCCGACCAGGTAGTCACCGTTCCGCCCGGGACGGTCGCCCCCTGGCCGCGCACGTCGTGGGCCTTGCTGTCCGGCGGTCTGAACCCATCCTGAACTCTCAAAGCCCGTGCCGGTCCTGGCGTGCGGAGCGGTGCTCTGCAATGCCTGGCGGGCCGGAAGGCAGTCTCGGTGAAAGAAACGGGTCTCCGCCTCCGACTCAGCACCTGACAGCCCTCTTGCGCCGGACGGACCTTCAAGGAGAGTCAGCCATGGCCCACGTGCTCGTGATCGACGACCACGCGCTCATTCGGGAACTCCTCGAACTCGAACTTGCGTCGGCCGGCCATGTGGTGACGGCGGTTCCCGACGGGCCATCCGGGCTGGCCGTGGCTTTGCACCATCCTCCGGACCTGGTGGTCCTGGACTTTCGGCTTCGGGGGATAGATGGACTCGCGGTTTTGCGGGCGTTCAGGGCCTTGAACCCGGCTCTGCCCGTGTTTTTCTACACTGTGCTCGGCGATTTTCCCGACAGGACCGACTTCGCGGAAGCCGATGCCTGCTTCGTCAAGTCGGGAGACCTGACCCTCTTGAGCAAAGCGATCGCCAGCGTCTGCTCGTTGCAGGCATCGCACCTGGCCGATGCGGTTGCTGGAGGCGAGCCGGCCTCTGTGGCCCCGATCCGGTCGGGAGATCTTGGGCCGGAGGAACCGACGGCATGAGGACTCTCATCCGCTGGTTCGTCCTGGGGATGGCACTGTTGTCGGTGCCTCTGACCCACGCGTCCCACGGCCCCGTCACAGGGATTGCGGCCGGGGTCCGGCCCATCCTCCAGACCCAGTTCGAAAGCGCGGCTCGGGTCGCGGTGGGAGAGCGCGAGGCCCTCACCGAACGCCTGCGGCTGTTCTACCAGAAGCGCGACTATGCGCCCGCCTGGATCGGGGCGGAGGGCTTGGCCGGGGACGCCGAGCACCTGATCGAAGTGCTGCGCCGGGCCGGCGACCAGGGCCTGGTGCCGGAGGACTACCACCTCGGCCCCATCGTGTCGCGCCTTCCGGAAACGGCGCCGGCCTCCCTGGCCGAACTCGAAGTCCTCCTCACCGACGGCTTTCTCCGCTACTGCGTCGACGTGCGTTCCGGGCGGGCAGATCCTCGCCAGGCGGACCCGGAGTGGTTCGTCGTCGCGGACCGGATCGACCATTTGGAGGCCTTGGAAGAGGCCCTGGCGGCCCACGACCTGGACCGTGCACTCGGCAGTCTCTCCCCCCGCGCTCCGGCTTACGAGCGGCTGCGCGGGGCGCTGCAGCGCTACCGGCGGATCGCCGCAACAGGCGGATGGGCGGCACTGCCCCCCTCGCCGGTGCTGAAACTGGACGTGACGCACCCGGTGGTGAGCGACCTGCGCCACCGGCTGCGGGCCACCGGTGACTTCGGAGCGCCCGGCGGCGGAGAGCTGTTCGACGCCGCCCTGGCCGCGGCGGTGGCGGGGTTCCAGCGGCGCCACGGCCTGGATCCCGACGGGATGGTCGGGCCCCGAACCCGTGCCGCACTGGACCTTCCGGTGGCGGACCGGATTCGCCAACTCCTCTGGAACCTGGAGCGGTGGCGCTGGATGCCCCGGGACCTACCCGGCCGCTACCTCCTGGTCAACATGGCGGGTTTCGAGCTGCAGGCCATCGAGGAAGAGCAACCGGTGCTGTACATGCGGGTCATCGTCGGCCGCGAGTACCGTCAGACGCCGGCCTTCAGCGAGCCGATCCGCTATCTGGTCCTGAACCCCTACTGGAACGTCCCCCCCAGCATCGCCGTGCGCGACCTCCTGCCCAAGGTGCGAAAGGACCCGAACTTCCTGGCGCGTGAGGGCTTCCGGGTCTTCAGCGACTGGAACGTGGGCGCCCGGGAACTCGCTCCTTCCTCCATCGACTGGGAGACGGTCGGCCACCGCAGCTTCCCGTACAAACTCCGGCAGGATCCCGGGCCGAATAACGCCCTGGGCCGCATCAAGTTCATGCTGCCCAATCAGTTCAACGTGTACCTGCACGACACACCCCACCGCGAGCTGTTCGACAAGACCGTGCGGGCGTTCAGTTCGGGGTGTATCCGCCTGGCAGAGCCGGAGGTGCTGGCCGAGTATGTCCTGCGTGCCGCCCCGGGGTGGGACGCCGTCTCGATCCATGCGGGGATCGAGACAGGGGCGCGCCGGGTGGTTTCGCTGCCGGAGCCGGTGCCGGTTTTCCTGGTGTACTGGACCGCCTGGGCCGACCCGGACGGCACCGTCCAGTTCCGCGACGACGTGTACGGCCGGGACCGCTCGCTGGGCGACGCCCTGGCTCGGCAAAGGGACGGCGGGCGCACCCCGCCGCACTGAACGACCTCGGAGGGCACAGAGCATGCCAGAGTCGTTTCCCCATACGGGCCCGTCATCGAGATTCGGTGAAAGCAATCCGGCCCGGTTGCGACTACTCGGGAGAAGCATCCGTTGAGGACTGAGACAGGGGGCTCCATGGGCCAAACCGCCGCCGACCGGCTCTGCATCAATACCCTGCGTTTCCTTGCCGCGGGCATGGTGGAGGCCGCCCGGTCCGGCCACCCGGGCACGCCCATGGCCATGGCGCCGGTGGGCTACGCGCTGTGGCAGGGGGCGTTGCACTACGACCCGGCCGCCCCCTCCAGGCCGCGATTCGCGACCGGACGAAACGGGCCACCACCCTGGGCTACGGCCCCCGGTTCCTTCACTCCACCGGCCAGCTTCACAAGGGAGGACCCGCCACCGGCCTGTTCCTGCAACTCACCGCCGACCCCCCGGAGGATGCCGCCATCCCCGGCGATGGGGAGGACGGGGGAGTGACCTTCGGGGTGCTCCAGCGGGCCCAGGCCCTGGGAGACGCCCAGGCTCTGACGGACCAGGGGCGCCCGGTGCTGCGCATCCACCTCGGCAGCGGGGGCCCGGAGGAACTGCGCCGGCTGCTCCAGGCGACATCGTGAAGGCCGGGGCTCTGTACTCCCCCCATCCCGGGCGGGAGGCGCTGGGATGATCCGGGCCATGCTCTTCGACCTGGACGGCACCCTGGTGCAGACCGAGCGCCTCAAGGCGGTCTCCTACGCCCGGGCGGTTCGCGAGCTGTCCGCGGACGGTCCTCCCGAGGAAGAGATCTTGGAGGCGTACAAGGACTTGGTGGGCCTGTCCCGGCGGGACGTGGCCGTGGGGCTGCTGGAGCGCTTCGGCCTGGAGGAGGCGGCCCGGCGCCGCATGGGGGAGTTCGGCGTGATGGCCCCGTGGCAGGCCTTGGTGCAGGTGCGCCTGCCGATCTACGAGCAGATGCTGGCGGACCCGGTGCTGCTGCGCCGGGGGGTGTGGCCCCACAACATGGCCCTGCTGCGCCAGGCCCGCAAGACCTGCGCAAAGGTGGGGTTGGCCACCATGTCGGGCTGCCACCAGGCCCTGCGGGTGCTGGAGGTCCTGGACCTGCGGGGGCTGTTCGACTTCGTGGCCACCGCCGACGACGTGGAGCACGGCAAGCCCGACCCGGCCATCTACCACCTGCTGGCCGCAGAGCTGGCGGTGGAGCCGGCCCAGTGCCTGGTGATCGAGGACTCCCCCAGCGGCGTCCGGGCGGCTCTGGCCGCGGGCACGGCGTGCGTAGCGGTGCCCACGCCGTTCACCCGCCGCTCCATGCACGCTTCGAATGTGCTGGCGGAGCAATGGATCGTGGACGACCCCGAGACCCTGCCGGACGTGGTGCGGCGCCGGATCGCCGCCGCGGCGGAGCAGCCATGAGCGACGCTTTCAAACGACAAGCCGCCGAAGCGGCCGCCGACGCCGTGGACTCCGGCATGGTGCTGGGCCTGGGCCACGGAAGCACGGCAATCTTCGCCCTGCGGCACATCGCTCGGCGCCTGGCCGGGGGTGAGCTGCACGACGTGCGGGGCGTGCCCTGCTCCCGGGCGGTGGAGCGCGACGCCCTGGAACTGGGGATCCCGCTGACCACCTTCGATTCCCACCCGCTGCTGGACCTCACCATCGACGGCGCCGACGAAGTCGGCCCGGACCTCCACCTCATCAAGGGGGGCGGCGGCGCCCTGCTGCGGGAGAAGATCGTGGCCCAGGCGAGCCGCCGGGTGGTGATTGTGGCCGACGAGACCAAGTGCTCCCCCGCCCTCGGCAGCCGTGCCCCGGTGCCGGTGGAGGTGCTTCCCTTCGCGTGGGCCGCCCTGCGGCCGTGGCTGGAGGCGCTGGGGGCGCGGCCGGTCCTGCGCACCGACGGAGGCGCCCCGTTCGTCACCGACCAGAATAACTGGATCGTGGACTGCCGCGTAGGCCCCCTGTCCGACCCCGCGGCGTTTGCCGCCCGGCTCTCGGACCGCGCCGGCATCGTGGGCCACGGCCTGTTCCTGGGCATCGCCGACGAGGTGGTGGTGGCCGGAGAATACGGCGTGCGGCGCCTCACCCGCCCCCAAAGCAGCAGCCAGGAAGAAGGAGGTTGATACCGTGTCCCGCCTGCTCTCCGACGCCGTCGGCAAGGCCAACGCCATCCTCGACGCCAACTGGACCGGCCGGTCCACTAAACCCGCCCCGGGGCTCTACCCCCACCAGTGGAACTGGGACTCGGGGTTCATCGCCATCGGCCTGTCCCATTCCGACCCGTCCCGGGCCATGGCCGAGTTGGAGAGCCTGTTCTCCGCCCAGTGGAAGAACGGCATGGTGCCCCAGATCGTCTTCGACCCCGAGGCCCTGGGCCACTACTTCCCCGAGCCGGATTTCTGGCAGGCCGAGCGCTCCCCCGACGCCCCCGCGGGGGTGCTCACCTCGGGCATCACCATGGCGCCGGTGCACGCCATCGCGGCAGAGGCGGTCTACAGGAACGCCGGGCGCAACGCCCGCACGTCCGCGCTCTCCTTTCTGGAGCGGATCTACCCCAAGCTGCTGGCCCTCCACGCCTACCTCTACCGGGAGCGGGACCCGGAGGGGGAGGGTCTGGCGTACATCCGCCACCCCTGGGAGTCGGGCATCGACAACTCCCCCACCTGGGACGGTCCCCTGGGGCGCATCCGGATCGACCGGGGGCGCCTGCCGGCCTACGAGCGCCGCGACCTCTCCCACGGGGTCGACCCCAGCATGCGGCCCAGCGACGACGACTACGACCGGTACGTGTTCCTGGTGGACCTGTTCCGCCGGCACGGCTACGACGAGGCCGCCATCCGGCCCGAGTGCCCCTTCCTCGTCCAGGACCCCCTGTTCAACAGCGTGCTGGCGCGCGCGAACGAGGCCCTGGCCGAGATCGCGGGCCTGCTGGGTGAATCCCCCGACCAGCCCCTGGAGTGGGCGGAGCGTACCCAGCGCGCCATCCGCGAAAAGCTCTGGCACCCGGAGCACCGCATCTTCGACGCCTGGGACCTCGTCGCAAACGGTCCCATCGAGGTGGACACCGCCGCCGGTTTTCTGCCCCTCTACGGGGGTGCGGCGTCCCCCGAGCAGGCCGAGGCCCTCTACGAACGGCTCAACTCCGCTTCGTTTTGCGCCCTGCACCAGGGCAACTGCTTCACCGTGCCCAACTACGACACCCGGCGGGAAGACTACGACCGGCACAACTACTGGCGGGGGCCGGTGTGGATCAACGTCAACTGGATGCTCGCCCAGGGCCTACGCCGTTACGGGTACACGCTGAAGGCCGACTCCCTGCAGAAGGACCTGTTGCAGCTGCCCATCCGCTTCGGGTTCTACGAGTACTACGACTCCTTCGACGGCACCGGCTACGGTTCCAGCGATTTTAGCTGGACGGCCGCACTCTTCCTCGACCTGGTGGAGACCTTCTACCGCCCTGCAAAAGAAGGCTTCGGGCTGGGACCTCGAGTGAAGGCCTTGCTGAGCCCTGTGCGCGAACTCAATGAGGGGCAAGACGGGGGCGACACCCCGGCCGAGGATCTCGCCGCAGAGCTGATGCGGTCCATCCGGGCCTTGGGACAAGCCTTCTACGACACCCGGCGGGGCCGCGTGGATTACGACCGTTTGGGGGCGTCGGAGGAGTACCGCCGCTACCGGAGCCTGACCGGCGGCCTGCGCTCCTTCGACCTGAACCTCCTGGTCGGACGGCGGCAAAAGCTGGCCTTCTGGGTGAATCTCTACAACACCATCGTCGTGGACGCCATCGTCGCGCTGGGGGTGAAACGCTCGGTCAAGGAGGTGCCCGAACTCTTCCGGCGGGTGTGCTACCGCATCGGGGAGCACCGCTTTACCCCCGACGACATCGAGCACGGCATCTTGCGAGCCAACGTACGGCCCCCCCTCTCCTCGCTCCGGCCCTTGCGGCAGTTCGGCCCGGGAGATGCCCGGAGAGCGTTTGCTCTGAAACCGGTGGATCCCCGCATCCACTTCGCCCTGGTGTGCGGCTCCCGCTCCTGCGCCCCCATCGACGCCTACGACGCCGCACAGATCGGCGAGCAGCTCGACGCGGCCGCCCGCAGCTTCGTCAACTCTTCGGAGGTGGTGGCACTCCCGGAGGAGCGGCGCCTCCTCCTGTCGGAGATCTTTCGCTGGTACGAGACGGATTTCGGCGGCCGGGTCGGAATCTTGGATTTCCTGTACGACTACGTCGCAGACGAACAGGTGAGGCATTTCCTGCAGCACGAGTCGGCGACTCTGAACATCGAGTACCTGGACTACGACTGGAACCTCAACCGCTGACGACGAAAGGACATACCATGCACATCGGAATGATCGGCTTGGGAAAGATGGGGCGCAACATGGTGACCCGCCTGCTGCGGGGTGGGCACCGGGTGGTGGCGTACGACCTGAACCTGGAGGCGGTTCAGGCCGCCGCGGCGGAGGGGGCGGAAGGGGCAGCGACCCTGGACGAGCTTGCCGAAAAGCTCACGGTGCCCCGGGTCATCTGGGTCATGGTGCCGGCGGGCGGTCCGACCGAGGAGACCATCAACGCCCTCGCCACCCGCCTCGCCCCCGGCGACGTGGTGGTGGACGGCGGCAACAGCAACTACAAGGACTCCCAGCGGCGGGCCGCGACCCTCGCGGATCAGGGACTCCTCTTCGTGGACGCCGGCACCAGCGGCGGCGTGTGGGGCTTGACCGAGGGCTACAGCCTGATGGTGGGGGGCACGCCCGAAGCCGTCGCGCTGCTGCGGCCGGCCCTGGAGACCCTGGCGCCGGCCCCCGACAAGGGCTGGGGCCACGTGGGACCGAGCGGCGCCGGTCACTTCGTCAAGATGGTCCACAACGGCATCGAGTACGGATTGATGCAAGCCTACGCCGAGGGCTTCGAGCTGATGCAGCACAAGACCGAGTTCGGCCTGGACCTGCACCAGATCGCCGAGCTGTGGCGCACGGGCAGCGTGGTGCGCTCGTGGCTGCTGGATCTGACCGCCCAGGCCCTGGCCGAGAACCCCACCCTGGCGGGCATCGGCGCCCAAGTGGCCGACTCGGGGGAGGGCCGCTGGACGGTGAACGAGGGGGTAGAGCTGGGCGTGCCCCTGCCGGTCATCACCCTGGCGCTGCAAAACCGCTTCCGCTCCCGCGACGCCGCGCCCTTCGGCGACAAGCTGCTGGCTGCCCTACGCAACCAGTTTGGCGGCCACGCCGTCGAACGTGAGGAGTGAACCCATGGACACCTTGAGCACCCAGGTCGCGGTGCGGGAGAACTTCTGCGTCGAAGAGCAACCCGACCGGTGTGGCGTGGTGATTTTCGGTGGCTCCGGAGACCTCGCCCATCGCAAATTGCTCCCCTCCCTGTTGCACCTCTTCCAGCGGGGCCTGCTGGCGGAAGACTTCTTCGTGCTCGGCTGCCTCTCCTATGGGGACAGTCCCACCACCGACGAGGCCTTTCGGGACACCGTGCGCGCCTCCTTGTCCAAGGGAGACGCCGCGGCTGCCGACCTCGACACCTTCGTCGCCCGCTGCTTCTACCAGCCGGGGCAGCATGACGATCCGGCGCTCTACGCCGCCCTGGCGCGGCGGCTGGAGGCGTTGGACGCGGCCCACGGCAGCGGCGGCCGCCACCTGTTCTACCTGGCCGTGCCTCCCACCTTCCACGAGCCCATCGTGGCGCATCTGGCCGAGGCCGGGCTCACCGGTGAGAGCGACGACGGCGCCCGCTGGGCGCGGGTGGTGGTGGAAAAGCCCTTCGGTCGGAATCTCGCCAGTGCCAAGACCCTGAGCGAGAGCCTGCGCGCCCGGCTGCGGGAGCGGCAGATCTACCGGATCGACCACTACCTGGGCAAGGAGACCGTGCAGAACGTCCTCATGTTCCGCTTCGCCAACGCCCTCTTTGAGCCGGTGTGGAACCGGGAATACGTGGACCACGTGCAGATTACCGCCGCCGAGGCGGTGGGCGTGGAGCATCGGGCCGGCTACTACGATCAGGCCGGCTGCCTGCGCGACATGTTCCAGAATCACATGTTCCAGATGCTCTCCCTGGTGGCGATGGAACCCCCCGCCGCCTTCGAGGCCGAACGGTACCGGGACGAGAAGGTCCAACTGCTGCGCTCGCTGCGACCCTTTCCCGACGACCCGGAGGCGCTGGATAGCTGGATCGTGCGGGGCCAATACGGCCCGGGTACCGTGGGCGGTGAGCCGCTGCCGGCCTACCGGGAGGAACCCGGTGTGGCCAAGGATTCACGCACCGAGACCTACGTGGCCGCCAAGCTCTTGGTGGACAACTGGCGCTGGGCG
The DNA here is from genome assembly GCA_029211085.1 of Deferrisomatales bacterium. Classification (GTDB taxonomy): domain Bacteria; phylum Desulfobacterota; class Deferrisomatia; order Deferrisomatales; family JARGFW01; genus JARGFW01. The sequence continues at coordinate 10,353 of JARGFW010000159.1, forward strand.
GGGGTGCCCTTCTACCTGCGCTCGGGCAAGCGGCTGGCGCGGCGGGTGAGCGAAATCGCCGTTACCTTCAAACCCGTTCCCCACTCTATTTTCGGCGCGTTGGGGGTGGATCACCTGGCGTCCAACGTGCTGGCCTTGAACGTGCAGCCGGAAGAGGGCATCTCGCTCACCCTGGAGGCCAAGCGACCGGGGCCCAAGCTCTGCATGGGCTCGCTCACCCTCCACTTCGACTACCGCACGGTGTTCGGGGAAGACCCGCCCGAGGCCTACGAACGGCTCATCTTGGACGTGATGCTCGGGGATCAGACGCTCTTTGTGCGCACCGACGGCGTGGAAGCGGGCTGGACCATCCTAGACAAGCTGCTCAATTCCTGGGAAGCGGGGGATCGCTGTGCAACCGGCTGCCACCTGCACCCCTACGCGGCGGGATCCTGGGGCCCGGCCGAGGCCGACGCCCTGCTGGTCCGAGACGGCCGCGCGTGGCGGACCCCGTGAGCCGCCTCGTCTTGGCCGGAGACTTGGGGGGAACCAAGGCCAATCTGGCCCTGTTCTCGGTGCACCAGGAGCGGTTGACACCGGAACAGACAGCCACCCTGCCCAGCGCCGACTACCCGGGAGTGTCCGAGTTGGTGCGCGCCTTCCTGGAAGACGAATCGCGGGAGATCGCTGCTGCCTGCTTGGGCATCGCCGGCCCGGTGCGCGGCACCACGGTCAGCACGCCGAATCTCCCCTGGGTGGTGGATGCCCGCCGGCTCCAGGCCGACCTGGGCCTTGTCGCCGTCACCCTGGAGAACGATCTGGTGGCGACCGCGCTTGGCATCGCCGAGTTGCCCCCGGAGGGCGTGGAGGTTCTCCAGGAGGGAAAGCCCGACCCCGCCGGCAACGCCGCCCTCATCGCCCCCGGCACCGGCCTCGGGGAGGCTCTCCTGATCCGGTGTGGCACCGACCTCGTACCGGTGGCCTCGGAAGGGGGTCACGCCAGCTTCGCCCCCAACGGCGACCTGCAATTGGACCTGCTGCGCTTTCTGGCAGCCGAGTTCGGGGCGGTGAGCGCGGAGCGGGTGGTATCGGGCCCGGGGCTCCGCAACGTCTACCGCTTCCTCACCGCCACCGGGCAGGCCCCGGAGAGCCCCCGGGTGCGGGCACGGATGGAATCGGAAGACCCTTCTGCGGTGATCTCCGGCGAAGCCTTGGGGGAAGCCGACGAGGCTTGCGTCCGGGCCCTGGACCTTTGGCTTCGGGCCTTCGGCGCCGAGGCCGGCAACCTCGCCCTAGCCGCCCTGGCCACCGGCGGCGTCTACCTGGGCGGGGGCATCGCCCCCAAGGTGCTCCCCAAGCTGCGGGAAGGAGGCTTCCTGGAGGCTTTTCGGGCCAAGGGAAGGCTCTCTGGCCTCCTCGCGGACATACCCGTGCGGGTGATCCTCGATCCCAAGGCCGCGCTCTACGGGGCCGCCCGCTGCGCGGCCCGCCGCTTCGCCCAAGAGCTGCCGTGACCGGGGAGGTGCGCCGGTTTTCCGACGGCGGCGCCCCGCCCGAGGCGGCGGCGACTGCCTGGAAAGCGGACCTGCACCCGTTCTTTGGGTCCGGCGCATCTCCCGCGTTTGACCTAGTACGCCGATGCACAAGTTCGTGTGACAAAAGTCGCTCTTGGGGGTCACGGTGCCGGAGGCCGGGTCGCGGGGGCTCCCTCTCCGGCGGTGCGCGATAGAACGATGCGCTGTGAGCTGGCGGTGCCGCGCCCCGCGCTCCGAGGAAGCCCCCACAACCCTCTTTTATCCCACGAA
>JARGFW010000160.1 GCA_029211085.1 Deferrisomatales bacterium
GAGGGCATCGGCAGCCTGGCCGGCTACGCCAACATCTTCCAGCGCAACGTGATGAGTTCCGGGGTGGTGCCCCAGGTGGCGGGGATCATGGGCACCTGCGCCGGCGGCGCGGTGTACAGCCCGGCGCTCACCGACTTCATCTTCATGGTGGACGGCAGCAGCCACATGTTCATCACCGGCCCGCGGGTCATCAAGTCGGTGACCAATGAAGATGTGACCATGGACGCCCTGGGCGGCGCCATGACCCACAACGCGACCTCGGGCGTGGCCCACTTCGTCAGCCCGGACGACCGGGGTTGCCTGGACCAGATCAAGCGGCTGCTATCGTTCCTGCCCTCCAACAACCTGGAAGACCCGCCGGCGGCGCCCTGCGAGGATCCGGTGGATCGCAAGCTCCCCGAGATCACCCAGACCGTGCCGGACAACCCCAACAAGGGGTACGACATCCTGGACATCATCCACGCGATGGTGGACGGCGGCGATTTCTTCGAGGTCCATGCGCACTACGCGAAGAACATCGTCATCGGCTTTGCGCGCATGGGGGGGATGCCGGTCGGCATCGTCGCCAACCAGCCCAATTTTCTGGCCGGCTGCCTGGACTGCGACGCCTCCATGAAAGGGGCCCGCTTCATCCGCTTCCTCGACGCCTTCAACATCCCGATCATCACCCTGGAGGACGTGCCCGGCTACCTGCCGGGCACCGATCAGGAGTACCGCGGCATCATCAAGCACGGGGCCAAGATGATCTACGCCTACTCCGAGGCCACGGTGCCCAAGATCACGGTGATTACCCGCAAGGCCTACGGTGGCGCCTACTGCATGATGAGCTCCAAGCACCTGCGCGGCGACGTGAACCTGGCCTACCCCACGGCCGAGATCGCCGTGATGGGGCCCCAGGGTGCGGTGGACATCATCTTCCGCAAGGACATCGACGGCGCCGAGGACAAGAAGGCTGCCCGCCAGGCAAAGATCGACGAGTACAGCGAGCGGTTCGCGAACCCCTATCAGGCGGCGGAGCGCGGCTACATCGACGAGGTGATCCTCCCGGAGGATACCCGCATCCGCATCATCCAGGCACTGGACGCGTGCCGCGGCAAGCGCGACACCAATCCGCCGCGCAAGCACGGCAACATCCCGCTGTAATCGCGGAGGGGAGGCCCCGAAAGTGACCGAGTCCAGCCAGTCCGTCTGGATGCTGGCGAGCACCACTGCCGCCATCGGCATGGGGGTGGTGTTCGTAGCGCTGTTTCTGCTGTCGGTGTACATGCACTATTTCAAGGTGTTCATCGCCCGGGTGGAGGCGCGCCACGCGTTGAGCCAGCCGGCGGCAAAGAAGCGCGTTGCCCCGGCGGCCCCACGGCTGGACCCCGTCCCTGGAGCTGCCCCGGCGGAGGAAGACGGCGCTCGGGTGGCTGCCGCTATCGCGGTGGGGCTGCGGCTTCACGGGGCGGGTGGTGCGCCCAGCGGGGAAGTGGCGGCGGCCATCGCCACCGCGCTCACCCTGCAGCGGGCGCGGGTGTGTGCCGCCCTGCCGTCGGTTCGCAGCGCCGCCCCCTGGCAGATGGCCGGTCGGCTGGAGATGATGGCCGCCCGGGTTCGGCGCCAGGAGCGCTGATTCCGCGCTCCCACCGGACCGGGGCCACCACCCATCCGAACGGGTTTTACTTTTCCTTCGGGAAACATCGGCCGGTGCCCCCCGTGGTAGGGGTACCGGTCGCTCTCCCCTGGCGACGAGGAGGCTTGCAACCATGAGCAGAACCAACCTGGTGATCAACGGCACCGAGTACAGCGTGGACATCGTGGAGATGTCGGGCGCAGCCGCCACCGTGACCGTGAACGGCGTGACCTATCAGGTGGAGCTGCCCCAGGGTGCAGTCATCCCGGCGACCGCTCCCACATCCGCGCCCGCGCCCGCGGCACCGGCCCCCCGGGCCGCCCCGACGGCACCCGCCGCGGCGGCTGCAGCTCCCAAGGCGGCGCCCGCCCCCGCGGCTGCCGTGGCGGCGGACGGCGAGGTGATCAGCGCGCCCATGCCCGGGCACATCCTCAACGTGCTGGTCGCCGTCGGCGATGTGGTGGAGGTGGGGGACACCCTGCTGGTGATGGAAGCCATGAAGATGGAGAACGAGATCAAGGCCCACGTCGCCGGCACCGTCGTCCAGATCAAGGTGAGCAAGGGACAGGACGTGGGGGTCGGCGAGGTGCTTGCGGTCCTCGGGGGCTAGCGGCATGGATCAGCTCGGCGTCTTCTTCCACAAGTTTCTCGCCGGCACGGGGTTCGCCAACTTCGGTCTGGGCCACCTGGCGATGATCGTGGTGGCCTGCACCTTCATCTACCTGGCGATCCGCAAGCACTACGAGCCGCTGCTGCTGATTCCCATCGGGTTCGGCATCCTCATCGCCAACATCCCGATGCCGCCGGGTTTCCAGTTGATCAGCCAGGAGTTCATGGCGGGCAGCGCCGGACCCAGTTCGGTGATGGACTACCTCTACATGGGGGTCATCAAGGGCTTCTACCCGCCGTTGATCTTCCTGGGCATCGGGGCGCTCACCGATTTCTCCACCCTGTTGGCAAACCCGCGACTGATCCTGCTCGGCGCGGCGGCCCAGTGCGGCATCTTCGCCGCCCTGGCCGGGGCCATGTACCTGGGCTTCACCCCGGCGGAAGCCGGCGCCATCGGCATCATCGGCGGCGCCGACGGGCCCACCTCGATCTTCCTGGCGTCGCGGCTGGCGCCGCACCTGATCGCCCCGGTGGCCATCGCCGCCTACTCCTACATGGCCCTGGTGCCGGTGATCCAACCGCCGGTGATGTACGCGCTCACCACCAAGGCGGAGCGGCGCATCAAGATGCCGCCGGCCAAGAGCGCCAGCAAACTGGAGCGCATCACCTTCCCCATCGCCTCGTTCCTGATCTGTTCCCTGATCGCCCCGGGGGCGGTGATCCTGCTGGGAATGCTGTTCTTCGGCAACCTCATGAAGGAGTGCGGGGTTACCGACCGGCTCTCGAACACCGCCAAGTCGGCGTTCATCGACATCGTCACCATCCTGCTCGGGGTGAGCGTGGGGGCCAGCGCCTCGGCCGAGACGTTCCTGACCCCCCAGTCGGTGAAGATCTTCGGCTTGGGTGCTTTTAGCTTCGCCGTCGCCACCGCCGCCGGGGTACTGTTCGCCAAGTTCATGAACCTGGTCTCCAAGAACAAGATCAACCCGCTGATCGGCGCCGCCGGGGTGTCCGCGGTGCCGGACTCCGCCCGGGTGGCCCAGATGGTCGGCGCCAAGGAAGACCCCACCAATTTCCTGCTGATGCACGCCATGGCCCCCAACGTGGCCGGCGTCATCGGCTCCGCCATCGCCGCCGGCGTGCTCTGGTCGTTGCTGGGCTGAGACGGTCGCAACCGAAGCGCAAACCAGGGGCGGCCTCGACGAGGCCGCCCCTGCTGCGTAACGCTCTTGACCGCGGGTGGCCCGCCGGGCGAGCACACCGCCTACCCGGCGCGCTGGCAGACCACCTGTTCCCCGCCGCTGGTCACCCCCACCAGGCGCGCGGAGCCGATTTCCTGGAACTGCACCAGCACCGAGTACGGCCCCACCTGGAACCCCAGTGTCTCCTGCCCCTGCAGGGCCACCTGGTTGCCGGGCAGGACCTGCCACTGGCCTTGCACGGCGCTCATGCCCATGCCGGGGACCATCTTCTGGCCGCGGAACCAGCCGGCGGGGTCGAACTGGATGTTGAGCGTGCCCACCCCCACCATGGGGTGCATGATCTGCACCTGCCAGGTTCCGGGTAGGATGGTCGCCAGGTTCGCGGGCTCCGGGGGTTCCGGAGGCGGGTCGGGCGGCGGAGTGTGCGTCCCGTCCTCCCCCACGATCCGCTCCAGGGCCTTGATCAAACGGGTCACGTCATCGTGCCAGCCGCTGTTGGTCAGCTCGATGGCCTGGCGTCGGGTCAGGGGCACCAGATCGTCGGGCAGGTCCCGGGGCTCGGGCATCTCCGCGTCCTGCACCAGCACCGGCACCACGCGGATATTGCGCTCCAGGGTCCGTGCCACCTCCCGGCGCAAGGAGTCGTTGGGGTTGTCCAGGCGGCGCCGGCCCTTGCGATCCACGGCGTCGAGCCAGTTCCGGCCGATCACCGCGATCAGCACCTGGCATTCGTCCAGGGCGCGCTCCAGGCTCTCCACCCAGTCCACCCCCGGCTCCAGGGTCTGCAGGTCGAAGAACACCCGCTGCGCCCCGAAGCGCTCGTTCAACCGGTCGATCAGCCGGCCCGCGTAGCCGCTGGTCTCGTCGCGGCGGTAGCTGACGAAGATCTTGGACATCGTGTCTCCCGTCTATTCCCGTCCCGAAACAGCCTCAGCGCCCGTGGGTTATCCTACCTGCCGAGGTCCGGGAATCAAGGGCACCATTGCGCCGCCGTTGTCTGGAAAAGCCTCGGCCGGTAGGCCGTTAAGATCGTCGAGTGACCAACCGGACTTCAAGGATGATCCGGACGCCCCATTCCCGGTCCGGCTTGAAGAGGGCGGGGTCCCCTCGTGTCTGCAGTGCTTTGGGAACGGAGCACTGAAAACGGTCGGGGGTCGAGGTGTGCAACCCCGTCCAGAGGAGGTGGTAGTGCCGACGGAGCGGATGGGGTGGCCCCCAGTCTCCATCCTCGGGCGGTCGCCCGGGACCATCAGGAGCCGCCCCCGCGCCCCTTCGGTCAGGCCACCAACGCCGCCGGTGCGGTCTGGTCGAACGGGTCGCGGGCGTCCAGCGGGGTCTTGTCGTAGAACTCCTCGGGGAACTGGGCCTGGAGCAGGTCGTCCAGGGCGGCCACGACGTCGGCAAGCGGGCCCGCCGGTACGCCGAGGCCCTGCAGGCCCTTGCGCGACTTGGGGCCGATGGCCCCGTCGAGGTTGCCGATCTCCTGGCCCAGGCGGATCAGTGCCGACTGCACGTAGGCCGCGTCTGCCTTGCCCTCGAACAGGTCCAGGGGCTCGCCGATGGCGAGGATGGTGCTCGCCGCCATGGCCCGGTAGGGGCTGGTGAAGTTGCTGGCCTTTCCGGCCTGGTAGTAGTCGTAGACGAGTTGGTGGCTGCCGCGCCGCTCGAAGTGCCATGCCTCGCTGGCCCGCGGGTTCGGGGCGGCGATGATCGGGCGCACCCCGTGGCTAGCGGCGATCTCCCAGAAGGTCTCGAGCGTTACCTTGAGGGCCCCCAGGTCCAGGTCGAAGGCCCTTCCCGCCTCGTGGAGGCTGCTGCCCGGCGGCGGGCTGTAGGCCTTCTTCTTCTTGGTCTTCCAGTCCAGGTGCGCCTGGAACTGCATGTCGTGGCTGCGGAAGAGGTCCGAGAGGTAGAGGCGCCCGCCGGCCGCCTCCACCTCGGCCTGGATCGCCTGGAGGGCCCGCTTGGTGTCCGGGGTGCAGGGGGCCATGCGTTTGGGCAGCAGCACCCGCTGGCCCGAGGACCGGTAGATGGAGAGAATCTGGGCGGCAACCAGGGGTGTCTTCATGGGGCTTCCTTTCGTCTGGGAGGTGTCGCTGCGCCGGGAGACCCGGTGTCAGAGAAGTCCGCTCAGGTCGCTGAGTACCTGACCCAGCGCCTCCTGCCGGGCGGTGTCAGAAAGGTGGCGCACGCTCCGCTCCAAATCGGCGAGGGTGGTCTCGAGCTTCCACACGGCGGCGCCCTCCCGGCGGACCTCCTTGGCCAAGCGCCGGGCCGCCGCCACGTCTCCCCTGTCGAACGCCATCCCCAGCAGTGTGGACTTGGCCCACTCGTCCCCGGGATTGCGCGCCAGCGAGCGTTCACAGGCCAGGAGCGCGATCCGTGCCGCCGTGTCGGCCCGGTCGGTGTCCCCTTCCTCGTCCCGTTCCCGGTAGAGGCGGGGCAGGTTGCAGGAGGGGTAGTAGTCGTTCAGGTCCAGGCGCATGCCCTGCTCGTAGTGCTCGATGGCGCGGTCCAGGTAGTCATGGCAACCCGCGTCGTCGCCTGCGGCACGGGCCTCGTCGGCGAGCATCTTGTAGCGCCCGCCGAGCAGGCCCTGGCGTTCCGAGCTGTCTCCCCGGCGGCGGATCAGTTCCTCCAGGGCGCCGATCGCGGCCCGGGGGTCGCCGGTCTTGGACAGCGCCAGGCACCGCTGCTCCTGCACCAGGTCGAGGTCTCGGAGGGGCGCAGGCAGGGCGTCGATGTACGCGATGGCCTCCTGCCACCCGGCGCAGTCGCGCAGCAGCATGGCGAGCTCCAGGGCCACCGGCCGGGACACCGGGACAGGGGGACCGCACGCTGCCTGCAACTCCAGGGCGAGGCGGCGGCGTTCCCCCTGGTCCCGGGTGAGGCGCGTTTTCCGCGCCCGGGACTGGAAGGCCGAGAGTTCCTCCAGCTGGTTCTTGATGCTGGTCGCCCGGTTCGGGTCCACCGCCGCGGGGAAGCCGGGGAGCACCTGGAACAGGGGCGAGTCGCCCTGGGCCAGGCCGGCAAGGCCCCCGCGCAGGGCGTCCCGGACCCCGGCCGCGGTGGCCTCGGTGACCGACCCCTCGGGGAGCGGGTAGACCAGCCGCCGCATCTGGTCCAGGTCGAACAGCGGCCGCGACCAGCCCGCACCCACCAGCACGCACCCGGTGCGCTGGCAGGCGTGACGGATGCCAACCTCGTAGTAGACGTTGCCGTTGGGGATGGTCATGTCGGCGAGGACGAGATCCGAGAAATACAACCGCTCGAGCATCTCGTGGACGATCAGCGCCCCCACCTCCTGGTCGGCGCGCACCGGCGTGTAGCCCAGTTCCCGGAGCAGCGGCTCGAAGGCCCGGTTCCACAGGGTGTCGAAGTCGATGGTGTCCGGCGCTCCGGCGACCGGCGGCCTCACGGGCTTGGTGCCGAAAGGCATGACCATGAAGCAGACGGGGGACATGGTAGAGGTCTCCTTCTGGGTTGCTGGGGTCACGGGCGGGTGGCCAGAGGGCGGCCTCCGGGGCTGGGCGGCCGGCCGCCTTCGTGCAAGATTCCTATGGGTCGAGCAAGCCCAGTGCCATGCAGGACCGGGTCCTTTGGCCCGTTGACGCCGCCCTTCCCGCGGGCCGAAACCGGAGGGATCAGGCCCCCTTCTTCCCCCCGCCCGGCCGGGGGGCAGGCGCAGGGGCGGCAGCGGGGCTGCGCTTGGTGACCCGCTCGATCTCGCCCAGTGCCTTCTGGAACTCCTGGACCCACGCGCTGGTCTCGCGCCGCACTTCCCCGTGGACCGCCGCCAGGAACCCCTGCGCCTTCTTGAGCATCTCCGCCACCTGCTTCTCGGTGGGTGGGCCCGACCACTGGGAGCGGGCCACCTCCCAGTCCAGCAGGAACTCCTCCAACAGGTCCTTGAGCTGCATCTCGGTGTGGATGAAGCGCATCCACCCCGAGGAGAACCCGAAGAACCGGTCCAGCAGGAGGATGGCCGCGGCCAGGGCCAGGGAGATGGACGCCCACACCGGCGCGATGGCCTCCCGCAGGCTCGGGAGCTGGGCCACCATTGGCAGCAGGCCGGCGAAGGTGCCGCAGCCGATCGCACCCAGGCGCAGGCCCTGGGCCCAGAGCCGTTTGTTGCGGATCCTCGGCTGGTACCAGCGGAGCGCCGCTTCCGCCTCCGTGACCGCGTGGTGGAAGACGGACTCCAGCGACGCCTCCCGGCTGTTCTCGTCCCAGGGCAGGGTGCCCAGGATCGTCCTGGGTGTTTTCGGGGCGTTCACGGGCATGGGGCCTCCTTTGGTTGGCGTCTCACCCGGCGACGAAGGCTCCTGCGGCCCCCATCAGCTGTGCACGGGCGGGTGCTAGCGACCCGCGGCGATCAGTTCGCTGAAACGGTCCGCCGCCAGCTCGAGGAATTCCTGACTCAGGGGCATGAACCTCCTGAGGATCTCCGGCACCGGCGTTGGGTCCTTCCTGGCGATGGCGAGATCCAGCTCCCCCGTGCCCTCTGGGTTGCGAGCCCCTTGCCAGGCCATGAGTATCTCGCCCACCCGCTGCCGGTGCTGGGCCGGGAACAATTCGACGATGTTCTCCGGCTGGCCCATGCCCCGCGACTCCCAGTCTTTCTTCATGCGCCGGAAGGCGTTGTCGAGGCGTTCCACGTCCCCCATTCCCAGGGACCCCTTGCTGAAGGTTTCCAGGACCTCCCAGCGGAAGCGGAACACGAAGCGCAGCAGCGTTGCCAGGGAGGACAGTTCTTGCGGCATCGCCCGGCTGTCCATGGTGCCCACTTCCTCGGTGAAGGTGATGTGGTAGCGGTGGATGGGCCCGCTCTTGCCCTCCCGATCTACGGCACACGCCACGGGGCGGTACATCTTGCCGTCCGAGGCGTGGAACACCGCCTGGATGGGATGGAACAGGCGGCCCTGGGCGATCTTGCGAATGACGTGGAACATCTCGTTGCGCCAGCGGGAATCTCCCTCCGCTTCCTGGATGTAGCGGCGCAGGTTCCCCCAGGTGGCGGGCTGCTGGGCGAGGTCGAACAGCTTCAACGCCTCGGGATTGGCGGAGAGGATGGTCGCCGTGTCCAGGTCGTCCATGTGCTCCAGCTGCTTGGCATGGGGTACCCCCAATGAGATCCAGGGCTCGTAGACATGCCGATCCAGCTCCTTCCTCGGTGCGCGGATCGCTTCGACGATCTCCGCCGCCAGGCGTGGGATCTCCCTCGCTGCTCCCGGGTTGATCGGGGGAAGCCCGGGGATGGGGTTGGCCTCCAGAAAGGCCATGCGGAGAAACTCCTCCACCTTGGGGAGGGTTGCGGGAACCCCGTGATAGTCCTTGATCGGGTCCGGGATTTCGGTGTCCGGGTGATGCAGGCAGATCAGCCGGTCGGCAGACGTCGGCTGGCAGTCGAACACCCCGGTCTCGTACAGGCACCAGTCCCAATCGTCGGACGGGTCGGGAAGCAGCAGGATGAACCAGTTCGCCCCGCACACGGCAGTCTTGATCGCCTGGCGATAGGGTTGGCCCGTGATGTTCTTGGTGAACTCGGCCTGATAGGTGATCTTCAGCTTGCCGGCGGAGAACGTGCGCAGCGTCTCGACCACTACCCGAGCAGCCATCTCGTCCTTCGTCTTGTAGCTGACGAAACCAGAGATGATTCCTTTGCTCAGCGCCGGCAAGATCTTTTGCAGCGCCGCCAGGCCGTCCGGTTTTTCCGCCAGGAGCTTGGCGGCCTGTTGCACCTCAGTGGCCGACCCTTGGTGGGTCTGCATCCACTCGGCGATTCCCGGATGCGTGAGAAGTTCCTCTGCGCGTGGCATCTGATGACCTCCCGGATGCAGGTTGACGGTTCGCGAATCCACCTGAACGACGGGGGTGGTGCCTCTCCCTAGCGGTGCGCGCGCGCTTCGTGGCTTCCCCCGAGCGCGTTGCGCCACGCCTCCTGGTAGGCCGGCGCCCGGTCTTCCACCAGGCGGAAGAGATCGACCCCGAACACCAGATGGGGTGCCTGGTCAAACCAGTTGTCGTCCTCGTCCCGGTCGTGCCACAGCACCCCCAGGGTGACGAGCTTGCCGTAGTGGCCCACCACCCCGATGCCGGGGCGCAGGTCGTCCCGCAGGCTGAGGGCGCCGGAGACACCCCACCAGCGCAGGCCGGCAGCCGGGTCGGTGTCCTGCCAGCGGTACCAGACGTGGCCGACCACCTCCACCAGCAGGGACTCCTTTACACGCAGGTCATTGAGACCGTCGGTGCTCACCTCGACCCCCAGCTGCGGGTGCAGGAAGATCCACTGCCGCTGCGGCGGGAACTCGATGGACCCCTCTGGCGCCAGGAGGTCGTTGCCCACCGCCTCCCAGGGGTACTGGGCCATGCCCTGCTCTACGAACCGGTCCCAGCGCTGGCGGGCCCGGCGGATGCCCTGCACGCTGGCCCGGATGGCCGGCTGTTTGAGGTTCCACAACAGGCGGTGGACGGAGTCCACGCGGTAGAGGAAATCTTCACCCTGGGCCGCGGGGAGCCCGGCCAGTTCCTCGTAGGTGACCTCGAATGGTGTTCCGCTGAAGCAGCGTTCGTCCACACACTGGAACAGCCCGGTGGGTATGTCGTCGAGCAGGCGGTCCAGGTCCGGCGCCCCGCCGGAGCCCGCGTCCCGGTAGCGTGCGAAGGTGGCGAAGCGGCCGTTGAGTACCTCCAGCGCCTGCAGTAGGTGGCGGTGGGTGGTTTCGTCCCCACGCCAGGCCGAACTCGCCCGGGCATCCTGCTGCAGGGCGCGGAACACGGCGGGGTAGTCGTAGACCTGCAGCAGGTCTTCGAACCGCCGGGTGACGCTCTCGTAGGAGCGGGAGTCGCCGGGCTTGGCCGCCCAATCGAAGGGGTCGAACGCCGCCCGGGCGGGGGCGGGGGCGAGGGCCCAGCCAGCCAGCACCAGGGCTGCCGCGAAGAGCCAGCGGGTGGGGCACCCCATCAAAGCGCCTCCTTCACCCGCCGATAGTAGCGGACGAGGACCCCCAGGTAGTCCCCGAAGGCTGGGTCATCCCCGAGTTCCGCCTGCAGGCTGCCGAGATCGCCCATGAGTTCCCGGGCCTCCTGTACCGCCGCGAACCGGCCACCGAACATGGGAAAGGTGTCTGGATTGACCGCCGCCACCTCCTCCTCGGTGGTGACTACCCGGGAGTGCACCAGCTTGCGCAGGATGGGGATGTGCACCCTGGGGTTGAGCAGATAGTGGGCAAAGCCGTGGATGTTCCGGTCGTGGTAGTGGCGGATGAGCACGGTGTTGTAGTTCTTCCATCCAACCGGCTCGAACGGTCGGGGAAACGGCACCGGGTCGGCCTCGTGGCGGAAATTCCAGTAGCTGGCGCAGTAGGAGGCGGGGTCCTCCACGCCCCCGGGGTGGACGATGGACTGGTACGCTTTGGCCATCTGTGCATCGTCGGTCTGCAGCAGTCGGCTGGTGTTGGCCACCATGAACAGGTGCTCGAAGCGCCAGTGGCGGGGGCTAAGGGGATTGGTGAGGCTGCCCCAGCGGACCGTGCCCAGCAGGTGCAGACAGTCGTGGGCCACCGCCGTGCCCATGCTGTGGGCCAGCACCGAGCAGCGAGGGGGGCTGTCCTCCGCCTCGATGCGGGCGGCGATCTGCTCCAGGACCCGCGTGCGCACCCGCTGGCGGTAGATGAGGGTGAGGCGGTACAGGGCCACGTCGGCCACGTGGGTCCACCAGAACTGCCGTGTCTCGGCATCGCTCGCCGGCAGCCAGGAGAACAGGCTCGCGGCCGGCCCGGACAGCCCCAGGCCCTGGATCGCCGCCATGTCTCCCTGCCACTGGGTGACGGCGGCATCGAAGACGTCGTCGTAGCGGACCGGGACAAACTCGACCTTCTCCTCCAGTGGTCTGTCCTGGAAGTAGCCGTACTGCCTGCTGGCGGCACGCAGGGTCTCGACCGGCCCGCCGGCCTCCGTGGCCCAGCCGGGGCCGTGTTTGCCGACCCCGTGGACCACAAAGCAGATGTGCTTCCCCATCGGACCCTCCCCGGGGGGGTGTTCCCCGGCTCAGGGCGTCCGTGCTGGTTTGCCGGGCCGTCCGGCCCGACCCTGCGGCTCTGCGAGGCTGCCCGTCGGGGCGTGGGAACTCTCCGCACAGGGCGTCACGAGGATGCTCTGGCGAGCCCCTTGCGCCGGTCGATGGTCGTCGCCTCCCGGCGGCCGGGTCGTGTACAGCATAGAAGGGGTTCCGGAGTTGTAAACTGGCCGATGCCAAGTTTTGGCCGTCGCGGAGAACCGCACACGGAGAATGGCGTGTTGCCGGCGGCCCGCTTTAGCCTGCCTTAAGTTTTTTAGTGTTGCTAAAGACGGCACCCCCTTGCTACCCTTCGGCGCCCACTCCGTGCGCGTTTGCGTCCCGGGGAGGGGCCGTTAGAGTGACGCTGCAGAGATGCGGTCGCAGTGCGGTGTGGGAGCGTTCCCGCCGCGCGCCGCCGAGCACCAACCAAGAGGGAGGAGACCCATGAGTCGCGAAGGGATCGAAAAGGGAGTGAGGGGCTGGCAGGACGGCATGGTCGCCAAGACTCTGTCCAAGCGCCCCGAACGCAAACCCGAGTTCCTGACCACCTCGGGCATCGAGA
>JARGFW010000161.1:0-8824 GCA_029211085.1 Deferrisomatales bacterium
TCTTGTCCTTCATCTCGGTGGGGCGCACCCCGGCGCCGAACAGGTCGGCCGCAAACACCGCGTAGCCGAGATCCGCCAGCATGCCCGCCCGCTTCACTTCGTAGTCCGTCAGGCCGTCCCAGTCGTGGATCAGCACCACCAGGGGGGCGGCCGCCGCCGGCGAAACGAAGTAGCCCTCGTAGGGTTGTCCGCCGACCTCGTAGCGGACCGGGGTGCCGGCGGCGGCCAACGCCACGGCCGGTGTTCCGATGAGCACTGCCAGGAGGGTAAGGATCTGTTTGCGCATGGGGAGTTCCTTTCTGCGGGGTCGGGCGCCGTCGGTCCATCCGCCTCGGGGGTTTGCTTCGAGTGTAACGGGATCTCGAGAGGACGCCAGGCTGCGAGCGGCTTACGGTACCCGCGCAGATTGCGATTTCGTAACCGATGCCGCGTTCGGCGGCGGCAGAACGCTGAATTTCGATTCTACCCTCAGGATATGGGGACGAACGGCCGATGGGTGGGCGGAACAGATCCTGCACACTCCCTTCGCTGCGTGACCGGAGGGGGGCGCAGGGGAATCCAAAGAGGGGTTGAGGTGGCGAAGGCGACGTTGATCTGGGTGTCCAAAGACGGTGGTGCGACCCGGGTGTTTCAGATCCCGCGTAACGTGGTGCTGGGCTTAGTGGGCGGGTTCTTCGGTTTCCTGCTGGCAGCGTTGGCGGGATTCTGGTGGGGGACCAGCCTGCACGCCCGGGTGGAGCGGGAGCGTGCCGCGGTGCTCGCCCTGGAGAGGGACCTGGTGTCCCAGGGTGAGACTCTGGAACAACAGCAGGCCGAGGTGCTGGGTGCGCGGCAGCAGAAGCAGGCCCTGGAGGCAGAGGTGCTGCGCATCCAGGATGTGGACCAGAAGATTCGCCGACTGCTGGGGCTGAACGCACCGGATTACGACGCCGACACCTCTCACCAGGGTGGGCTGGGTTCCGACGAGCGGGGCGCGCGCGGCCTGTCGGAGGAGGATCTCTCCGCAACCGCAGCCCCGGTGGCAGTGGTGGCGTCCCTGGGGAACCCCCGCACCCTGCAGACCAGCCTGCAGGAGGTTCTGGACCACCTGGAGGGCCGGCGCGAAGCGGCCCGCAGCTACCCCATGCTGCTGCCCGTGACCTCTGAGGAGGCCTGGCTGTCCTGTGCGTTCGGGCGGCGCACCAGCCCGTTCTCCCCGGGCCGGGACGAGTTCCACAACGGAGTGGACATCGCCGGACCCTGGAAAGACCCGATCCTGGCCCCGGCCGACGGCAGGGTGATCCGGGTGGGCAAGGACCGCCTGTTGGGCAACTACATCAAACTCGAGCACTCCGCCAAGATCAAGACCCTGTACGGCCACCTGGCCTCTGCCGTGGTGGAGTCGGGCGCCCGGGTCAAGCGGGGTGCGGTGATCGGGTACATGGGCAACACCGGCCGCAGCACCGGTACCCACCTGCACTACAGCGTGTCGGTGGATGGCAAGTACGTCGACCCCCAGGACTACATCTGGGACCGGCCCTTTCACCGCCTGAAACTGTGAGGAATCCCATGGGCATCTTCTCGTCGAAATCCAGACAAGGCGCGGCGCCTGAAGCGAAGCGCAACATCGACACGGTGATCGGTGCCGACGCCGTGTTCGAAGGCAACCTGCACATCAAGAACAGTGTGTGCATCGAGGGTACCCTGCGCGGCAAACTGCGCTGCGAGGGCCGGGTGATTCTCAACAGCTCCGGGGTACTGGAAGCCGACGTCAGCGCCGAGTACCTGTCGGTGAACGGCAGGGTGCTGGGCAATGTGAAGGCCGGCAAACAACTCGACGTGGGCGAAACCGGGGTGATCGAGGGGGACGTGGAGGCGGCCTCGATCACCGTGGCCAAGGGAGGCGTGCTGCGGGGTTCCTGCCGCATGGCCGAGGCCCTGCCCCAGGAAGCCCCAGCTCCGCTGCTGAAGAACCCGGCAAGAGCCGCGGCTGCGAACCCCGCCCCGGCCCGCAAGGGGCCGCCGGAGATCGCTCCGGAGCTTGCCGTTCCCTAGATTCCGGGCGGGGAAGACGGAAGAGCCAGACGTGAAGGGACCCCGGGACCCGGGGGGCGATCGGGGGCTGGAGGCCCCCCCGGCCATGTTTGGGCGCCGGGCCCGACCGACCGGTTCACCGCCGTATTCCGCACAAGGAGGGAGCACACCATGCGCAAGTTCTTCGGGTTCATCTTCGTGGCCGCGGCGGCGATGCTGTTGCTACAGGCGTGCGGTGCCGCCGAAGACGCCATCAACAACCTCACCACCCGAACCGAAGATGTGGACGTCGAGCTGGATCCCATTACCCTCACCGGCACCCAGGCCGGTCGTGTGGCGTTTGCGGTGGTGCAAACCTGCCCTGCCGGGGAGACCAGTCTCAACGAGTTGTTGGCGACGGCCGGGAGCTGGGATCGGGATTGGGAGGACTATCTGCAGGACATCCGCATCCAGGAGCTGGCCTACCAGATCACCGACAACACGACGCCGGTTGACGTGAGTCTGGCTTTGCAGGTGACGGACCCCGACACCGGCTTGCTGGCACCGGTGGCTGCAACGACCATCGTTGCGGCGACCGACGTCGAGGGGTGGACGCCGATGCCCTTTGCAGAAGGGGGCGTGGCGATCGTCGAGCACTATCTGAACCACCGCGACGCAGCGTTTGCCTTCTGCGCCGAAGCCGCCCCGGACGATCCGGACCTCCACCTCACCGTGCAGTTCCGACTGAACATCGAAGTCGAGGTCGGAGTGAATATCCTCTAGCTACGGGCGCCGGGAAGAAGGACGGTATCCCGGGCCCCCCTGAAGAACGCAGAAACGGCTCCCCTCGGGGAGCCGTTTCTGCGTCGGCACCCCTCGCGGAAAGTCGATCCACGGAGTTTCACCTCCGAGCCGGCGCCCATGCCGGGCGCACCGAAGACAAAGGCCCCGGCGCGCGACCGCCGGGGCCTTTGTCTGTGCCCGCCAGGGGTGGCCCTACAGCAGCCCGTCCATTCTTGCCACCTTCTCGATCAGATCGGTGACCCTACAGGAATAGCCCCACTCGTTGTCGTACCAGGTGACCACCTTGGCCATGCGGTCCTTGCGCACGTGGGTGAGCAGGCTGTCGAAGATGGACGAGGCGGGGTTGTTGATGATGTCCACCGACACGATGGGGTCGGTGCAGTACTCCAGCACTCCGCGCATCGGCCCGTCCGCGGCCTCGCGCATCGCCGCGTTGATCTCCTCGGCGGTGGTGGCCTTGTCCAGCATCACGGTGAGGTCCACCAGGGAGCCGGTCGGAACCGGCACGCGGAAGGCGAGGCCTTCGATCTTGCCGTCCAGGTCCGGGATCACCAATCCCAGCGCTTTGGCGGCGCCGGTGGAGGTGGGGATGATCGACATGGTGGCCATGCGCGCCCGGCGGAAATCCGAGTGGGGGTAGTCGAACAGGCGTTGGTCGTTGGTGTAGGCGTGCACCGTGGACAGGTAGCCCTTCTGGATGCCCCAGTTGTCGTGGAGCACCTTGGCCACAGGGGCAGCGCAGTTGGTGGTGCACGACGAGTTGGAGATGATGGTGTGCTCCGGGCGGATCACGTGGTCGTTGACGCCCATCACGATGGTCGCCTCCAGGGGGTCCTTCGACGGCACGGTGAGGATCACCCGCCGGGCGCCGGAGCGCAGGTGCCCCTGCAACTGGGCCACCTTGCGGAAGATCCCCGTGGCCTCCACCACGTAGTCGATGCCCATCTCGGCCCAGGGCAGGTCCAGGGGGTCGTCGCTGCGTCGGCTGGGCCCGGAGATCACCTTTACGGTGTCGCGGCCCAGTACCAGGGTGTCGTCCTTGACCTCCACTCCCCCCGGGAACGGGCCGTGGATGGAGTCGTACTTGGTGACGTTGGCCAGGGACGCGATGTCCGCCAGGTCGTGGATCGCGACGAACTCGAAGTCCTTGTTGCGGAGCTGCGCGGCGCGCAGGACCAGCCTCCCGATGCGGCCGTAGCCGTTGATTGCTATGCGCACTGACATGGTGCTCCTCCTTCATGACGTCCCAGGTGGAAGGCCTGGGAGGGTTTCGCGAGACGAGCATCGCCCGCGGTGCAACATACCCCGCGGGCGGCGTTTGGCAACGGGTTGCGAAGGGTGGTCAGTGCAAGCGTCTGACCAGATCGTCCTCGATCTGGTCTGCCGGCAGGCCGCTGGCCTCCAAAATGCTGCCCCAGGTGGCGGCCCCCGCGCGCACTGCGTCAAGCAGGGCCACCGACGGTTTCCCGGCGCGCAGGCCCAGGTAGGTGGCGGCGATCACCTCGGCGTCGGAAGCCCCGGCGGCGCGCAGGCTCCCGAGTACCTCGGCGGATGCCCCCAGGCGGGTGGCGAGCACCTGGTCCACCACGGCGGCGGCCAACGCCGCGTCGCTCTGGGAGGCGGGGGTCAGGGCCGCCGGCATCTCGACCTGTGCCTGCTTCAGGGCGTCCGCCCAGGAAACCGCTTTCCCCCGCGCCTCCAGCAACGCCTCTGCACTCCGGCCGCTGCTGCGGGCCAGGAACTGGGAGACCCACAACCGGCCGCCGTCGGCGCCGGTCATCTTGGCCTGCACCACAGCCTTCTTGGGAATGCCGAAGGTTGCGGCCAGCAGGGAGTTCTGGGTGGTGGCCAGCACGTAGGGGTCCACCGCCGCGGGAGACGCCGCGTCGAAGCTGCGGTCCCGGAAGCAGTGGCAGCTGACCCCGGCAGCCCCGGCGGGCAGGGCCCAACAAGCGGTCAGCAGAACGCACAGGAACCAGATGGGGCGGATGGTGGTCAGGGTAGATCTCCTTGGCGTGCCGATGGGCGGTTCCGGGCACGGGAAGCGTTTCGTCCCGGGGGTGCGGAAACTGTAGGGGCGGGGGCCCCGACGTGTGGTGTGACCGCTCTCCAGGGAGGATACGCCGTGGTGCCGTGCCCGGCTTTGTCGCTGATCAAGGATCGCGTCAACGCAGGTTGGCATTGGAGTATCACGTCGGGACGGAGGGCGCCAGCCCCGCAGTGGACAGGAAAGCCCGTTCGAACCCCACTCCGATACGGTGTAAGATGCCGAGCTGACCCAGGAAGCCGATCCCCAGGAGCCGGCGTGCCCGCTCCCGGGCTACAGCAGCAGAGGAGAGAACAACGTGCTCATCGTCATGGACCACGGCGCGGCCAAACCCCTGGTGGACACGGTGGTGGCGCGCATCGAATCTCTGGGGTTCACCCCCCAGGCCATCCCCGGTGGCGACCGGGTCGCGATCGGGGTGCTCGGCAATCAGGGGTACGTGGACGAAGCTCCGTTCCGCGACCTGCCCGGGGTGCGCGAACTGATTCACGTCACCAAGCCGTACAAACTGGTCAGCCGCGACTTCCACCCCGAGGACACGGTGGTGGAGGTCGGCGGGGTGCGCTTCGGCTGGGGGCAGGAGCCGGTGGTGATCGCGGGCCCTTGCGCGGTGGAGAGTCGGGAGCAGGTGGCGGCCGCGGCGCGCATCGTCAAGCAGGCCGGCGCCCAGGTGCTGCGCGGCGGCGCGTTCAAGCCCCGCACCGGTCCCCACAGCTTCCAGGGCCTGGGCTTCGAGGGCCTGGAGATCCTGGCCGAGGCGGGCCGCGCCGCGGGGATCCCCGTGGTCACCGAGGTGATGCGCATCGACCAGCTGGAACGGGTAGCTGCGGCCGCGGACTGCATCCAGGTCGGCGCCCGCAACATGCAGAACTTCGACCTGCTGAAGGAAACCGGGCGCATCGGCAAGCCCATACTGCTCAAACGCGGCATGAGCGCTACACTGGAGGAGTTCTTGGCCGCGGCGGAGTACATCCTGCTGGCGGGCAACTCCCAGGTGATCCTCTGCGAGCGCGGCATCCGCACCTTCGAGCAGGCCCTGCGCAACACCCTGGACCTGGGAGTGGTGCCGTACCTGCGCCAGCTCACCCACCTTCCGGTGATCGTCGACCCCAGCCACGCGGTAGGCAAGCGGGCGCTGGTGGCCCCCATGGCCAAGGCGGCCCTGGTGGTGGGGGCCGCCGGGGTGATGATCGAAGTACACCCCGAACCCGGCGCTGCGCTGTGCGACGGCCCCCAGTCCCTGGATGCCGCCGGCTTCGAGGCGCTGATGGACGAGCTGTACCGGCTGCGCCAGGCGCTCGTGTCCTGAGGTCGGTGGCGCCCGTCTCCGGGGTCCCCGCCGTCCTGCCGATCCCCGTGCCGGGTCCCCAGGGCGGTGTGGAGTTCGTGCCATCCTGGGGCTCGATCCCGGGGTGCTCTGGGGGGCTCGGCGCATTCTCCCCGGAGTGAGCGGCAATTTTTCCTGCCGGCGGGCAGTATTGTGTTGACACTGTGCATAGTACGTACTATCAACTTGGCTAGCCGCGTGCCCGCCCACGCCTCGCCCCCCGCTGCGGGTGGGCAAGCCCCCACGGGCGCAACCGCCTGCAAGGCAACACCCACCCGAACCGGGAAACCCTGTTCACTGATTGTCGAGGAGTCACCCCATGAGCCAACGGGAAGTCGTCATCGTTTCTGCCTGCCGCACCCCCATCGGGGGCTATTTGGGAACCCTTCTGCCCCTGCGTGCCGCCGACCTGGGCGGCGTGGCCGTGGCCGAGGCCGTTCGCCGAGCCGGCGTGGAGCCCGCTGCGGTGCAGGAGTGCATCATGGGCAACGTGGTGCCTGCCGGGCAGGGGCAGAACCCTGGCCGCCAGGCGGCCCTGAAGGCGGGCCTGCCCGACACCGTGAACGCGTTCACCATCAACAAGGTGTGCGGCTCGGGACTGAAGGCGGTGATGTTGGCCACCCAGGCGATCAAGGCCGGGGACGCCGAGCTGATCGTGGCCGGGGGCATGGAGAGCATGTCCAACGCCCCCCACGTGCAGTACAGCCTGCGCGGCGGGGTGCGCATGGGGGATTTCACCACCGTGGACGCCCTGATCCGGGACGGCCTGTGGTGCGCCTTCAACGACGTGCACATGGGCAATCTGGCCGAGTATACCGCCGAGAAGGCCGGGCTCACCCGGGAGGAACTGGACGCCTTCGCCGCCGACAGCCAGCGCAAGGCGGGAGAGGCCGCGGCGGCGGGCGCCTTCGCGGCCGAGATCGTGCCAGTGGAGATTCCCCAGCGCAAGGGGGCGCCGCTGGTGCTGGACAAGGATGAGGCGGTCAGACCCTCTACCACCGCCGAGGTGCTCGCCAAGCTGCGCCCGGCGTTCCAGAAGGATGGCATCGTCACCGCCGGCAACGCTCCGGGGCTGACCGACGGCGCCAGCGCCGTGGTAGTGGCCAGCCGCGCCTATGCGGAGGCCAACGGGTTGCCGATCCTGGCGACGATCCGCGAGTACGCAGCCGCCCACAGGGCTCCCAAGGATGTGTTCTTCGCCCCCATCGACGCGGTGCGCAAGGTGATGGAGTTGGGGGGGCACGCCATCGGGGACTTCGACCTGATCGAGGCCAACGAGGCGTTCGCGTCCCAGTGCCTGGCCGACGGCAAGGAACTGGGATGGGACTGGGGCAAGGTCAACGTCAACGGCGGCGCCATCGCCCTGGGCCACCCCATCGGCGCCAGCGGGGCGCGCATCCTCACCACCCTGCTCTACGCCATGCAGGCGAAGGACGCCAAGCGCGGTCTGGCCACCCTGTGTCTGGGCGGCGGCGGCGCCGTGGCGATGGTGGTGGAGCGCGAGGGGTAAGCCAGACAAAGGCAAAGGCCTTTTTGGACGGGATCGCACGGATGGAAGGGCAAGGTCAGGGGCCAAGGCAAAGGCGTTTCTTGACAGGATTGACAGGATGTACAGGATGGAAGAGCAACCCCATGCCCAGGTCTTTCGCAGTGGGGTCCCGATCCGTGAAATCCGTGCGATCCTGTCCAAGAGAAGGTTTGCGGTTTTGAACTTCAAATCCTGTCAATCCTGTTAATCCTGTCCAAGAAAAAGGGTTTTCGGGTTCCGCAGCAGGGGAACTCATGACATGAAACGGGCACCGTCCCGAGGGAGGTGGAGCGATGGAGATCAAGAAGGTTGGCGTGATCGGCGCGGGGCAGATGGGGCACGGCATCGCACAGGTGCTCGCCGCGGCGGGAGTCGAAGTGGTGCTGCGCGACATCTCCGAGGAGTTCGTGCAGAAGGGCTACACCCAGATCGGTAAGAATCTGGAGCGCCTGGTGGGCAAGGGCCGGCTCAGCGCCGAGGACCGGGACGCCACCCTGGCCCGCATCCAGACCACCACGGCGATCTCCGCGCTGGCCGACGTGGACCTGGCGATCGAGGCGGCCACGGAGAACCCGGCGATCAAGAAGAAGATCTTCGCCGAACTCGATGCAACGCTGAAGCCCGGGGCGTTGCTGGCCACCAACACCTCGTCGATCTCCGTGACCATGATCGCCGCGGTCACCAAGCGCCCCGACCGGGTGATCGGCATGCACTTCATGAACCCGGTGCCGGTGATGAAGCTGGTGGAGATCATCCGCGCCCTGCAGACCTCGGACGCCACCTACGACGCCATCCACGCCCTCACCGAGCAGGTCGGCAAGGTGCCCGTGCTGGCCGGGGACTCCCCGGGGTTCATCTCCAACCGGGTGCTGCTGCCGATGATCAACGAGGCGATCTACTGCGTGTACGAGGGCGTCGGCACCGCCGCCGCGGTGGACGAGGTGCTGAAGCTCGGCATGAACCACCCCATGGGGCCCCTGGCCCTGGCTGACCTGATCGGCCTGGACACCTGTCTGTACATCATGGAAGTGTTGAGCGACGGTTTCCGCGACTCCAAGTACCGCCCCTGCCCCCTGCTGGTGAAGATGGTGGAGGCCGGCTACCTGGGCCGCAAGACCGGCCAGGG
>JARGFW010000161.1:8924-11965 GCA_029211085.1 Deferrisomatales bacterium
GATGGACTTTGCACCCACCGACATCCAGACCATGGTGCGCGACACGGCCCGCAAGTTCGCCCGGGAAGAGGTGGGGCCCTACGCCGCCGAGATGGACAAACAGGCCAAGTTCCGGATGGAACTGGTGCAGCAGATGGGCGAGTTGGGCTTCATGGGGGTGGCGTTCCCCGAGGAGTACGCGGGGGGCGGTATGGACTACCAGTGCTACGCCATCGTGGTGGAGGAGCTCAGCGCGGTGTGCGCCTCCACCGGGGTGGTGGTGAGCGCCCACTCCAGCCTGTGCTGCGACCCCATCTACAAGTTTGGCACCGAGGCGCAGAAGCAGAAGTTCCTGCCGGACCTGGCCAGCGGCCGCATGCTGGGCTGTCTGGGCCTCACCGAGACCTCCGCCGGGTCCGACGCCGGCAACCAGAAGACCACCGCGGTGGCCGACGGGGACCAGTGGGTGCTCAACGGCTCTAAGATCTTCATCACCAACGGCGGCCCCGCCGGCGTGGGGGTGATCATCGCCATGACCGACAAGAGCGCGGGCCACCGCGGGATGAGCGCGTTCATCGTGCCGTCCGACGCCCCCGGCTACAAGGTGGCCAAGGAGGAGCACAAGCTGGGCATCCGCGCCAGTTCCACCGCCGAGTTGGTGTTCGATGACTGCCGCATCCCCCGGGAGAACCTGCTGGGCAAGCCGGGCGAGGGTTTCAAGATCGCCCTGGCCACGCTCGACGGTGGCCGCATCGGCATCGCCGCCCAGGCGGTGGGCATCGCCCAGGGGGCGCTCACCGCCGCCACCGCCTACGCCAAGGAGCGGGTCCAGTTCGGTAAGTCCATCGGCTCGTTCCAGGCCATCCAGTGGAAGCTGGCCGACATGGCCACCGAGATCGACGCCGCCCGGCTGCTGGTGCAGCGTGCCGCGTGGCTGAAGGACGCCGGGGTGAAGAGCTACGGCACCCAGTCGGCGATGGCCAAGCTGTTTGCCTCCGACGTGGCCATGAAGGCCACCCGCGAGGCCATCCAGGTGTTCGGCGGCTACGGCTACATCGACGAGTACCCGGTGGAGCGCTTCTACCGGGACGCCAAGATCACCGAGATCTACGAGGGCACCAGCGAGGTGCAGAAGATGGTCATCGCCCGGTCCCTGCTGCGGGACTAGACGGGCCGGGTGAAAGGCAACGGCAAAGGTTTTCTTGGACAGGATCGCACGGATCACACGGATGGAAAGGCAAGGTCAACGGCAAACGCATTCTTGACAGGATGAACAGGATCTACAGGATGGAAGAGCAACCCCAAACCCGGGCCTTTCCCTATAGGGGTTCCCATCCGTGAAATCCGTGCGATCCTGTCCAAGAAAGGGTTTTCGGCCTTGAGCTTCAAATCCAGTCCATCCTGTTAATCCTGTCCAAAAAGAATTCTAAGATTTTCCGGGTTGCTTCTGTGCGTTCACTGATCACTGGGGTTCCCATGAACTTCGAACTGAACGAAGACCAGAAGATGGTGCGCGACATGGTGCGGCGGTTCGCCGAGAACGAGCTCGCGCCGATCGCCGACGCCATCGACCGCAGCCACGAGTTCCCCCGCGCCACCCTGGCCAAGATGGCGGAGCTGGGTCTGATGAGCATGCTGGTGCCGGAGCAGGACGGCGGCACCGGCATGGGGGCGGTGGCGTACAGCCTGGCCCTGATGGAGATCGGCCGGGCCTGCGCCAGCCACTCGGTGACCACCTCGGTCACCAACATGGTGTGCGAGGGCATCTACCGCTTCGGCGACCCGGCCCAGAAGGCCCGCTACATCCCCAAGATCGCCTCCGGGGAGTACGCCGCCGGGGCGTTTGCCCTCACCGAGCCCGGGGCCGGCTCCGACGCCGGCAGCCTGCGAACTTCGGCGGTGCGCGACGGCGACGGCTACGTGCTCAACGGCACCAAGGTGTTCATCACCTCCGGCACCCACGCCGGGGTGACCATGGTCGCCGCCAAGACCGACAAAGACGCCGGCAAACGGGGCATCAGCGTGTTCCTGGTGGAGCAGGGCACCCCTGGGCTCAAGGTGGGGCGCACGGAGGAGAAACTCGGACAGCGGGCCTCCGACACGGTGGAGCTGAACCTGGAGGACTGCCGGGTGCCGGCATCGGCCCTGTTGGGGCAGGAGGGGGACGGCTTCAAGGTCATGCTCTCCAGCCTGGACGGCGGCCGGGTGGGCATCGCGTCCAACTCCTGCGGCCTGGCCCGGGCGGCCCTGGAGGCCGCCACCGCGTATGCCAAGGAGCGCCGCCAGTTCGGCCGGGCCATCGCGGATTTTCAGGCGATCCAGTTCAAGCTCGCCGAGATGTCCACCCAGCTCGAAGCCGCCGAGCTGCTCACCCTGCGCGCTGCCCACAAGAAACAGCAGGGCGGCAACTACACCCAGGAGGCGAGCATGGCCAAGGTGTACGCCACCGAGATGGTGCAGCGGGTGTGCCGCGAGGCGCTGCAGATCCACGGCGGCTACGGCTACGTGAGCGAGTACCCGGTGGAGCGCTACCTGCGCGACGCCATGGCCGTGACCCTGTACGAGGGCACCAGCGAGGTGCAGCGCATCGTCATATCCCGCAACCTGCTGGCCGGCTGATCCGCGCCCTACAGCCGAGAGGGAACTTGTGATGGCAGACCCGAAGCTCGATTCCATCCGCCAGGCGGCGGACCAGTGGACCCAGGCCACCGAGGCGACCCTGGCCAAGCGGCCCGAGCGCCTGGAGCAGTTCCAGACCCTCTCCGACCAGGACGTGCGCCGGCTCTACACCCCGGCCGACGTGCCGGAGCTGGACTACGAGCGGGACCTGGGTTTCCCCGGGCAGTACCCGTTCACCCGGGGGGTCCAGGACACCATGTACCGGGGCCGGCTGTGGACCATGCGCCAGTTCAGCGGCTTCGGCAGCGCCGAAGAGACCAACCAGCGCTACAAGTACCTGCTGGCCAACGGCCAGACGGGCTTGAGCGTGGCGTTCCACTTCCCCACGTTGAAGGGCGTCAACTCCGACCACCCCCTGAGCCGGGGCGAGGTGGGCAAGTGCG
>JARGFW010000162.1 GCA_029211085.1 Deferrisomatales bacterium
ATGGCGTATCACCTGGATGGAGAATTGGGACCAGGATTACGTAGACCTGGAGGAACCAGGCTATTTTGAATTTGATAAGAAGGGCCTTGGGAAGTTTGTCTTCGGGTCAGTTCATGGGTGGATAGATGTTCGTGTATCGTCGAGGCGGCCATTCCTGGAATTCTCTTGGCAAGGCGTGTCCGAAGGGGATGACCTATGTGGTCGAGGGTGGTTTGAATTCCCAACACCTGACAGTGGTGAAGGGGAGTTGTTTATACATTGCAGTGACGACTCGAAGATCAGGATCGAGAGGCAGTAAGAATCAGTAGGTCGAGAAGCCAGACATGAGCTGGTCAAGATCTGGTTTATTCGCCTACTTTTCTGGCTTGCTGAACCTCCTTTCAACCTTTTGCATGTGCCACACAGGTTTATGGCAATTCATTGAAAATAATTGCGTAACCAGGAGCCATCCAGGTGCCGGATCAGCAACCCAATCGCAAGGTACAATTTTTCACGGAGTCAGTTGCCGCTGGTTTTCCTAGTCCAGCTACCGATTACTGTGAGTCGCGTCTCGATCTAAATGAACTCTGCGTCAAACACCCTGCCGCAACCTATTTTGTTCGCGCACAAGGCGACTCAATGATCGATGCAGGCATCTACTCTGGCGATGTACTTGTCGTGGATCGTTCACTCACAGCAAAGCATGGCGATATAGTGATTGTTGCGCTGAATGGTGAGTTGACAGTCAAGAAGCTAGAAACGAAACCTACGTTGCGTTTGGTTCCTATGAATAGTAAGTACGCTTCCGTTGATATACCGGAAGAAACAGACATTGAGATTTTCGGCGTGGCCACCACAGCAATACACTCTCTACAAAACCTATGAGTTCCCTCTTTGCTCTTGTTGACTGCAACAACTTCTATGTCAGCTGCGAACGCCTGTTTAACCCATCCATAAAAAATTCCCCGATTGTCGTCTTGTCGAACAACGATGGTTGTGTCGTGTCCAGGAGTCAGGAAGCGAAAGACCTCGGGATCAAGATGGCTGTCCCTGCTTTTCTGATTGAGAGTGTGATCAAGAAGCACAATATCCACGTATATTCCTCCAACTACGCTCTCTATGGCGACATTTCATCGCGGGTCATGGCGACTCTTGAAACCCTGGCACCGGAGCTTGAGGTCTATTCGATCGACGAAGCCTTTTTGAACCTGTCCGGTTTCACCCTGATGGGCTCACTGGCGGACTATGGCAAGAAGATTCAAAAGACTGTCCGTCAGCATGTCGGTGTTCCCGTCTGTGTGGGGATGGCCCCGACGAAGACACTGACAAAGCTCGCAAATTACGCGGCCAAGAAATATGCAGCCACTGGGGGTGTTGTTGATCTAAGTGATCCTGAACGGCAACGAAAGCTGATGGAGATCACTCCCGTCGATGAGGTCTGGGGTGTCGGTCGCAAGAGCGCCGAAAAGCTGAAGAAGATCGGCATCAAGACGGTTTTGCAGCTCGCGCAGATGGATCTCGACAGGGCTCACAAACGCTTCTCGATTCTCATGGTGAAGACCATTGAGGAGCTCAATGGCACGGTCCGCTTTGACCTGGAGGACAATCCCGTCTCCAAGAAACAGATCATGTGTTCACGATCGTTTGCGGAACGGATGACCGACAAGGAGCAGGTGCGGGAGACGATTTGCGAGTTTGCTGCCAGGGTTGCTGAACGTCTGCGGGGAGATGGGCAGGTCTGTAGTGTGGTCAACGTGTTCATCCGAACCGGAGTGTTCAGCTCGGTTGACCCTCAATATTCAAATTCCGCTACGGCAAAATTGTCTGTCCCGACCTCTGATACTCGAATCATATTGAAGGCGGCAACCGACCTTTTTGAATCCATCTGGAAGGACGGTCACCGGTATGCCAAGTCAGGGGTGATGCTCGGGGACTTTTGCGACAAGGACAAGGTGCAGCTGGATCTGTTTTCTCAGCCGTCAACTCAAAGTGCCAACGAGGGTCTTATGTCCGCCATAGACCAGATCAATGAGGGGGGTCGAGGGAAGGTATGGTTTGGTGGCCAGCGACCTAAAGAGGACTGGTTCATGAGACGAGCACACCTTTCTCCTGCTTACACAACCCGCTGGGAGGACCTGCCTGTGGTGAACTGAAGAACAGCTCTTCTTTAGCTGAACCTTTAATCAAAGTTCCTCCTGCCTGCCCATGCGGCGGCTCCCCATGCGACTCTGGGTCGACCGAAATCGGGGGATTTTGGCTGGCGTCCTCGGAGGCGTCCCAAAAGTCGTTCTGACGTTTTTGCAACGACCAGAGCGGTCAGGGTTCCGTGATCACAAGCTCACAGCTGGGGTCCGGCACAGGGGTTCCAAAAAGGGAGGATTGTGTCCGGCCTCGGATGACGCCCCGGCGAAAGTCAGAATTGCCTTTGGCCCTGATCGGGCCGGTCAGACTTCCGAACTCATGGGCTCACAGCCGAGACCGAGGGGCGGGGGCCGGCGAAAAGATATCTTTGGGGGTATCTATCGGGGAGCACAAAACCGGGAGGAATTTGGGACTTCCTGCTGCTCATGCACTGAACGGATTCAGTAATCGGACCCCAGTATCGGCAAAATCCTCCACATTGCGAGTCACCACGATTAGGTCGTGAATCAGCGCGGTGGCAGCGATCTGCTTGTCTAGTGCATTTTGGGGCTGTGGCACACGTAGCCGCCCCCAGACCTGAGCCATCTCGGCGTCGAAATCAAGGACGCAATCGCCGTACTCGGCGAGCGTTCCTTCAAGCCAGTCCTCAAGTAGCTTTGACTGAAGCTCGTCTCCTCTGTGGCGGATCAACTCAACCCCCCTGCGCAATTCCCCTACGGTCACCACTGACAGGTAGAGCGACGATTCATCCTCCACAACGCGGGCAAAGAATGCTTGTACCCCGTGATCCGCTCGATGTGCCTTTCGCGCTTCACTGACCACGTTCGTGTCAACTAAGTACATCTGGCGCTTCCCCGTCGTCTTCCGCTCTCTCGAAGTCCTGGTCATGTCCTACATTCGGCATCGAGCGTAGAACTTCCGCAAAGCTCCGTCGGGGTGGGAGAAGCAAGGTAGCCCGGAGGATCTCACGGTGCTCAGCTTCGGCACTGAGGCCGTGTGAGGCAGCTCGCTGTTTGAGAGCATCCACGATCTCCGGGGTAAGGTTCCGCACGGTAAGACTGGGCATGAATGCACCTCCTCTCTGGAATGATTGCAATGATATCACATCCGAAGGAAGCAGCAAACCAGCTCGGGGAACACCAGCTCGGGGAATACCACCGCCTCGACGAGGCGTCCCCGGGGCTAGAGGGCAATGCGACCCGGCGTCGATCGAAAAGGTTCCTATGTGGTTCAGTCCCCCTGCCAACCTGGCGTCGCCATTTAACGGGGATATTCGAAAGACTGGCTCGAAAGCGTTGCGAAAGCCGGATTTAGGTTTTTACAATGACTGCGCCGGTCAGGAATCCAAATTCACAAGGACCCCGCTTGGCCAGCGTCCGTGCATCACAAAAAGGTGCGTTTTTGGGTTCTGGTTCCGAGTCCACCTCATCCATCCTCAAATCCGAAGAAAACAAAAAAGGGCCCCGCTCTGCGGGCCCCTTCGGGTGCCGATGCAACGGCCGAATTGTCCAGCGCCGGTGGTCCGCCTGCAGCGCACCGAGCCGACCGTCACCCCCCCTCCTGGGCAAGCAGGGTGCACAAGGCGCCGGTAACCCCCTCGAAGCACCGGTCGAACTCCGCCAGCAGCTCCCCCGCCGCGTCCAAGCTTCCGGAGCGGCCCACGGCCTCCAGTTTCCGGCACAGCTCCGAAAAACCCAGGGCGCCCACGTTGGCACTACTGGACTTCAGGCTGTGAGCCGCCTTGCGCAGCGCGTCGCCGTCTTGGGCGGCTGCCGCCTGGCGAAGGATGTCGGCGAGAACCGGCGCATCCTCCAGGTAGATACCCACCGTCCGCCGCACGGCTCCATCCGTTCCCTGGCTCTCCAGCAGACGCAGGTTCTCCAGCGCCGTTTCATCGAGCACCGTTGCCGCCCGGGGATCGGTCGTGGTGGAGGCCCGTCCGGAGACCCCGTCCCGCTCTGGAGCGACACCCACCTCTTCTCCCCCCGCAGTCCCCAGCCAGCGCTGCAGCATCTCCTCCAGGGTGGCATAGCGGAACGGCTTGGCCAGGTAGTCGTCCATTCCGGCGGCCAGGCACTGCTCCCGGTCCCCGTGCATGGCATGGGCAGTCATGGCGACCACCGGGGTCCGCGGCCCCGGGGCGAGTCCCTCCTCCTGCAGGCGGCGGATCTGGCGGGTGGCCTCGTAGCCGTCCATCACCGGCATCTGGCAGTCCATGAGGATCAGGTCGTAGCGGGTCCCGGTCACGGCTGCCACGGCCTCCCGGCCGTTGCCGGCGACCTCCGCCCGGCAGCCCAGCAACTCCAGCAGATCTTTGGCTACCTCCTGATTGACCCGATTGTCCTCCACCAGGAGCACATGGAAATCGCCGGCTCCAGCCCCATCGGCCGGAACCTGCGCCGCTGCGCCGGAGATCCCGTCTTCTGCCTCCGGCTCCTTCAGCACGGTCAGCAGCGCGTCATACAGGTGGGCCTGGCGCACCGGTTTGCTGAGACACACCTCGATTCCAGCGGCACGCAGCTCCTCCATGGTTCCGGGCATTCCCACCGAGGTCAGCATGACCAGGTGCACGGGGCCGAACTCCGGGGCCGCATGGATGGCCCGGGCCAGTTCCACCCCGTCCATGCCCGGCATCATCAGGTCGAGGAGGGCGACGTCGTAGAACTCTCCCCGGGCCGCCGCGGCATGCAGGAACTCCAGCGCCTGTATGCCCCCCATCGCCGCGTCGGTCCGGACCCCCCACTCTTCGAGTTCGCTTCCCAACAGCTCGAGGTTGGTCTGGTTGTCGTCCACCAGCAGGGCGCGCAGCCCGAGGATGCGGCTGGGCAGGTGCTGGTCGCGGCCGGCATCCGCCGCGCGTTTGGCGAAGTGTGCCGTGAACCAGAACCGGGATCCGCTGCCCGGGGTGCTCTCCACGCCGATCTCCCCCGCCATCAACTCCACCAGCTGCCGGGCGATGGTCAGCCCCAGGCCGGTTCCCCCGTACTGGCGGGTGGTGGAGCCGTCCGCCTGGGAAAAAGACTCGAAGATCCTGTCCTTCACCGCCTCCGGGATCCCCACCCCGGTGTCCCGCACCTCGAAGCGCACAGTGGCAGTGTCGTCGTCCTCTTCTTCTAACAGAACCCGCGCCAGGATCTCCCCCTTCTCTGTGAACTTGATCGCGTTGCTGAGCAGGTTCGACAGGATCTGGCGCAGACGGCCGGGGTCGCCGCGCACGGCCGACGGGACGTCCGGGGAGAAAGAGCACAGGAATTCCAGCTCTTTGCTGTGGGCATGTTCCGAAAACAGGTCCGCCACATCTTCGACTTCCTGGCGCAGGTCGAAATCGAGGAGTTCCAGCTCCAGCCGCCCCGCTTCGATCTTGGAGAAGTCGAGGATGTCGTTGAGCACGTTGAGGAGCGCCTCTGCCGAGTTACGGATGGTCTGGCCGAAGCGGCGCTGCCGCTCGGTCAGCCGGGTGTGCATCAGCAGCTCGGTCATGCCCATCACCCCGTTCATGGGGGTGCGAATCTCGTGGCTCATATTGGCCAAGAACTGGGATTTGGCCCGGTTGGCCGCCTCGGCCTTGTCGGCCAGGTCGTAGGCTCGACCCGTGGCCAATTGTAGTTCCACGGTGCGTTCTTCTACCTTCTTCTCCAGGGTCCGGCTGTGACTCTCCACCTCGGCCCGATAGTCGCGCAGTCGCACCAGCATCTCGTCGAACGCCACGGCCAGTTCCCCCACCTCGTCGCCGGTGCGGATGTCGATGTGGTGATCCAGCTCGCCTCGCGACACCTCCTGGGCAACGCCGACCAACTGGCGGATGGGCCGGGCGATGCGCCCGGCGATCACCACGGCAAAGGCGACTCCGAACGCCACCACCAGGCCAATGACGGCCAGGGCCGAGGCTACAAAGGCCTTGAGTTCGAGCCGTATATTGCGACGCGTCAAACCCAGCCGCACGTAGCCCAGCACCTCGGTGGAAACGGTAGCGACGGCCCACTCGTCGAACAGGGAACCGTCGAACTCGCCGGCCCCGGCCTCCACCGGGACCAGGATGTCGATATAGCCACCCACCTCCCGAACCGTGATGCCTCCCCGGATGAGCGGCGTGGCGCCCGACGCACCACTCAGGTTGACGGCGTCCCCCGACCCCGGCTCCATCACCTTCTCCGCCAACACCTCCCCGGTAGTGCTCACCACCTGGGCATAGGCCACATCGGGGTCGGCGGCCAGGCTGTCCAACAGCCGGGCCAGGGTGTCCCGGGACTCCGCGTACACCCCGTACTCGCTGTTCTGGGCCACCATGGCGGCGACCCTCTCACCGTGGTTCTCGAGCTGCCGTTCGAACGTCGCCACGGTGCGGCTCATCACGAACCAGCCGATTCCACCGGCGCTGAGCACCACCACGGCGATCGTCAGGAGATTGAATTTCCAGACAATGCCCCACCCCAAGCCCCGGCGCCCCGCCCTCTTCGAGGTCGTGCGCTGGGCACCGCGGGTCGCGTTCGTCCCCCCTGTGAATGTCGTCCCATCCGCCATGGTCATGCCGTCTTGAAAGCCCCGACCTGGGCCTCCAGTTCCCCTGCGTTCTGAACCAGTTCCTCCAAGGCCCGATCCATTTCCTCGGTCCGCCTGGCGTTGCCCTCGGCCACGGTGCGGATACCCGACACCACCTCCACCACCTGGCCGGTCTGGGCCATCTGGTGCCGCGTCGCTTCGGCGATGCCCTCCACCAGGGAACGGATGGTCTCGGTGATCAAGGCGATCTGCTCGCTCCCCTGGACCTGCTCCACGGTGCTCCCCTTCACCTCGGCGGCGATGTCCCGCATGCCCGCGGCCGCTTCCAGGAGCTGGTGCAGCCCCGCGGTCTGCTGCTGGATCGAGGCGGAGATCGAGTCGAGCATCGCGCTCACGCTGGTCATCGACTCGGCGATGTCGTAGGTGCCCCTTTCCTGTTGCTGGGTGGCTACCACGATGTTGCGCACCTCATCGGTGGAGCGGGCCGTGCTGGCGAGGATCTTGTCCAGCGCCGCGCCGGCGACCCGGGAGCGCGCCACCTCCTGCTTGACCTTGTCCCCGCCCGAAGCCATCGCCGCCACCGCCTCCGCTCCCTTGCGCTGCAAGCTCTCGACGATGGAGCCGATCTCCGTCGTCGACGCCACGGTTCTCTCGGCCAGGTCGCGTATCTCCGATGCCACCACGGAGAACCCCTTGCCGTGCTGGCCCGCCTGGGCGGCCAGGATGGCCGCGTTGAGCGCCAA
The DNA here is from genome assembly GCA_029211085.1 of Deferrisomatales bacterium. Lineage (GTDB taxonomy): Bacteria > Desulfobacterota > Deferrisomatia > Deferrisomatales > JARGFW01 > JARGFW01. The sequence continues at coordinate 7,365 of JARGFW010000162.1, forward strand.
CAGACTGGTCATGTCCGTAACCTCGCCGATCACCTCCAAGATGCGGTCGATGGTTCCCAACTGCTCGCCCAGGTCGAGGATGGTCCCGCTGGCATGGTCCACCATCTCCTCCAGCCCGCCGATCCCCGCGATGGTCTCTTCCACGGCCCGCTGCCCCCGCTCGGCGTCCGCGGCGGCCTCTTCGGACAACTGGTTGGTGCGCTCCGCGTTTTCCCGGATGGAGACGACCGCCGCCGCCATCTCCTGCACCGAGGCGGCGGTCTGCATGGTCACGGCGCTCAGGCTCTCCACGCTGGAGGTGATCTGCTGCGCGGTGCCGAACATCTCGCCGATGGCCCCCGTGACCAGGTCCACGCTGCCGAACAGGCTCTCCATCTGGGCAGCGATGCCCCGGCTGGCACAATCCAGCTCTTCGGTGGTCGCCGAGCTCTCCTCGGCCCGTTCCAGCAGGGTGGCGGCACTGCCGGCGATGCCGGCCGCTGCCTCGTCGATGGCCCGAATGGAGTGGAACCCCTCGTCCAGGGCGGTCGACTGCTGGCGGGTGCCGTCACCTACGGCGCCGGCCGCGGTGCGGATCGTGTCGGTGGCCCGGCCCACCTCAGCGGCGGTGGAGCGGATCCGGTCCACCATCTCCCGCAGTTTCGACAGGAACCGGTTGAAGCCGGTGGCCAGCGCCCCCACCTCGTCACGGGTCTGCGCGACGAAGGTGGTGGTCAGGTCCCCTTCCCCCTCCGCGATGGCGTTGGCCAGCTGCTCCAGGGCCTGGATCGGAGCGGTGATGCGGCGGGTCACCATCAGGGTCAGCACCCCGCCGACGCAGATCACCGCCGCGGTAAACACCAGGGCCGAGAACAGGCTGCTGCGCGCCCGCGCCGCCAACGGCTCCAGGGAAAAACCGATCTGGATGAAGCCCAGCTTCGCAGGCGGCTCAACGCCCCCGTCGTCCCCGAGCAGCCCGGCAAACCCCCCGGACTCCTGCCTGGCGACCGGCGCCAAGATGTCGATATAGCCTTCATCGGAGGCGTTCGGGTGGTACTCCGCGAAGGTCGCGCCGGTGGCCGCGTCCCGGCGCCGGGCCAACGCGAAGGCGGCAGGCGCGTCCTCCGGTCCCCGGGTCTTGGCGGCCAGTGCCTGCCCGGCACCGGAGAACACCGCCGCGTAGGCCACCGCCCCCTCCTGAAAGGTGCTGGCAACGATCTGGTTCAGCGCGTCCTCGTCCTCGGTGTACAGGGCGAACTCGCTGTTCTGAGCGACCATCGCGGCCAGGGCCAGGCCGTGGCCGAGGAGGTCCGCGTAACTGGCGGCCCGCTCACCGCGGGTCTGGTAGAAGGCAATCCCCAGGGCGGTGGTGACGATGAGCGTGATCGTCAGGAAGTTGAACTTCGTCGCCAGCCGCAGTTGCATCGGTTCCCCTCGTCCCGCAACGGGTGTCGCAGGTCAGTCGTAGATCTTCTTGGCATCCCGGACCAGTGGTTGCGGGATCTCCACCTTCATCCGTTCCGCGGTCTTCTGGTTCAGGGAGTACAGCACGCGCCGCGGCGCTTCCACCGGCACCGCGGCCGCGCCCTTCCCCTGCAGCAACTGCCCTGCCATGCCCGCGCACTGGGCACCCAGGTCGGCGTAGTCCCGTTCCAGGGAGTAGAGGGCCCCCGCCTTCACCCAGGCCTCGGACAACCCCACGAACGGGATGCGGTTGCGGAAGGAGAACAGCAGGATGGCTTTGGCGGTCTCCGGCGAGAGCACCACGCTGTCCGCCACTCCCCACAGCACGTCCACCTTGTTGGCCAGGCTCTCCAGGGCGTCCGGCAGGTCCTTGGCCGTGTGCACCTCCTGGGCCACCAACTCCAGTCCCAGCTTCCGGGCCTGGCGCCGCGCCTCGGCGATGATCTCGCCGTTCTGGGCGGTGTTGTAAAGCACACCCACCCGCTGTCTGTCGGGCAACAGCCGCTGCACCCACTGCAGTTCCGCCTCCACCGGGAAGCCCAGGGGAACGCCCGTGACATTCGCAGCGCCGCGGATGGCCGCGGCGTCGAGCACCAGGGTGGCCACCACCGGCACCTTCGCCTGTGCGGAAGCCAGTCGGGTCGCCGCCGACCCGAGGGCGAAGATCAACCGGTCGCCGCGCCCCGCGGCGGCCTCGACCCGGGTGCGCCCCTGTTTTTCGTCGTCGCCGAAGAACTGCACATCCAAGGTCGCCGCCACCCCTTGCTGGGCGAGGGTGTCACGAAAGCCCTGGAGCGCCTCGCGGTACGGTGGCGCGTCCTTGCCGCCGAGCACCAGGATGGTGGCGGGGCCCGCCACGGCGGGTTGGGCGCCGACAATCAATCCCGCCAGCAGCACAGCAATGCACACTGCGGAGATGGTCCGACATCGTCGCATATCCTCCCCCATCTCCGCTCAGAACCGCGCCACGGCTTTGACCCGGAACGTCCGGCCGTCCTGTTCGAGGACGTCCTGCTCGTGCTCCGCGGAACCGGGATGGTCGTAGCTTTCGTCGAACAGGTTGTACACCGTGGCCGAGAACTCCAGCCCCTGCAGCCAAGAGCCCAACTCCGTCCTAGCCAGCAGGCCCAGGTTGGTGGTCCAGTAGGCATCCGCGGTGCCGCCCTGGGGGGTTTTGCGCTTCCCTGAGTATTGGGTCTCGACGCTGCCGAACAGGGTATCAGTCCACACAGGCACCGTCAGGTTGAACTTCGCCAGGTGCTTGGGGGAGTTCACCAACCACTGGTCGGTGTCGGCATCCTCCGCCTTATGGTAGGAGTAGTTGATGCGGCCCTGCAGACCGTTGGCCCAGTGGCCGTTCAGTTCCACCTCCAGCCCACGGGTCTTCACCTCCGCCACGTTCTCGAACACCAGCAGTTCGTCGGCGGGGTCCTCGGTGATCACGATGAGGTCCTCGATGTCGTAGTAGAAACCGGAGACCACGCTGCGCAGGTGCGCCCCGATGCCCTGCTCCCAGACCACCTCGTAGGTGCGGATGGTCTCCGGGTCCAGGTCGGGGTTGGCCTTCTGGGTCTCCAGCTCGCCGTCGTCGTAGTAGAGTTCGTAGGCGTTGGGCGCCCGAAACGCCTGGCCGTAAAGCAGTTTGAGGGTGGTCTGGACGAGGGGGTTGTAGATGAGCGCGACCCGGGGGTTGGTGGTGCCGCCAAAGGTCGAGTAGTGGTCGTAGCGCACCCCGCCGTTGAGGATCAGGGACTCGGTGATGCTCCACTCGTCCTGGGCGTAGAGGGCCCAGATGGTCGAGGTCTTCTGGCTGTCCAGGTAGTCGTATCTATCGGCCCCGTCCTGGTCGTAGTTCCACTGGTCGATCTGGAAGTTGTCCCGGTACTCCCCGCCGAGGCCGACCCGGTGGTCCTCGAAGAAGCGCTTGTCGTACTGCCCCTCGGCCCCCCACCAGCGCCCCTCGGCGCCGTCCCGGTTCGGCACCAGGTAGGGCTCACTGCCGTCCTCGGTCTCGTCCCAGTCGTAGATGTAGTCGCCGTCGTACTCGTAGCCGTTGTAGGAGACCTTCGCGCTGAGTCGGGACAGGTCCGCGAAGCTGTGGTCGTACTTCAGGAGCAGGTAATAGGTCTTGTCCGTATTCTCGTCATCGCCGCTGTTGAACACGGTGCCCCAGGCCGCCGTGGGAACCTCCTTCTTGCGATTCACCCAGGACCCCTGGAGGGTGAAGTCCTGGAAACTCAGCTCACCGAAGAGGCTGCCGAAGCGATCTTCGTCGCTGTCCTCGGCGTGCCCGTCGTTGCTGGAGGGGTCGTCGAACTCCGGGTAGTACAGATCGTCGTCCCCGTCGCTGCGGAACAGGGTGCCCGAAACCAGCACCTCGAGCCCGTTGCCGAAGCTGTTCCCGTAGGAGAGCCTGCCCTGGCGGGTGTCGTGGCTGCCCAGTGTCCCGGCCACCTCCACCCCCTGCATGTCCCGGCCCCGCCGGGTGATCACGTTGACCACCGCGAAGAACGCGTTGCTGCCGTAGATGGAGGAACTGGGGCCCCGCACGATCTCCACCCGCTCCACCAGGTCCAGGTCGAGATGGAACGTGGGGCCCACCATGGCCGAGTCGTACACGTTGTCGTTGGTGCGGTGTCCGTCGATCGTAAGCAGGATGCGGCTGTTGTAGTCCCCCGGGATGCCGAATCCCCGCACCCCCTGGTAGGCATAGCTGCGGTCCTGGGTGGAGTAGAACCCGACGGTGGCGCCCAGGATGTCGGCCAGGGTGCGGTAGCCGTACCTGGCGATCTCGTCGGCGGTGACGATGCTGACGAACGCGGGGGCCTCGGTGGTCTTCTGCTCGTACTTGGAGGCGCCGAACACCGACGGGATCTCCTCGAACAGCAGGGCTTCTTCGTCCAGGACTAGGGAGGCGTCTTCCGACTGGGCATGGGTGGAGCCGGTCAGGAGCAGGCAGCAGGCGGCCAACAGGGGCAGGCGAATCGTCATCCTGTCGGGAGCAAGTGAACTGTCCGGTCGGTAATAGCACGTGAAGTGTCCGCTGG
>JARGFW010000163.1:0-4776 GCA_029211085.1 Deferrisomatales bacterium
GGGGCCCCGAGCCCAGCGTCCACGACCACCGGCACCGTGGCCTGCTGGATGATGAGCTGGAGACTGTCCCGGGTGCGCAGCCCCTTGTTGGTGCCGATCGGGGAACCCAACGGCATCACCGTGGCGGTGCCCGCTTCCGCCAGGCGCTTGGCCAGGATCGGGTCGGCGTTGATGTACGGAAGCACGATGAAGCCTTCTTTCACCAGCACCTCGGCCGCCTTGAGGGTCTCCACCGGGTCGGGCAGCAGGGTATAGGGGTCCGGGGTCACCTCCAGTTTCACCCACGGCTCGCAACCCGCAGCCCGCGCCAGGTGCGCCAGGCGCACCGCCTCTGCGGCGTCCCGGGCCCCGCTGGTGTTGGGCAGCAGCAGGTAGCGCTGCCGGTCAATGTGGCGCAGCAGGTCGTCCTCGGGCCGGTCGATGTCCACCCGGCGCAGTGCCACGGTGACGATCTCGCAGCCCGAGCCTTCCATGGCCGCCACCATGGCCTCGTTGGAGGAGAACTTGCCGGTGCCCACCAGAAGGCGCGAGTTGAACGCCCTGCCGGCGATGATCAGTTGGTCTCCCACGTCGCTCCCTCTTCTCTCAACCGCCGCCCACGAAATGGACGATCTCCAACACGTCCCCGTCGCCCAGGGCAACGGCTGCGAACTCCTCCCGGGGCACGATGCTCCGGTTGCGCTCCACCACCACGCGCGCCGCCTCCAACTCCAACTCCTGCAGCAAGCGGGCCAGGGACATGCCCGCCGGCAGCGTCCGCGGCCTTCCGTTTATCGATACCTTCATGGGACTCCACGGGGCTACCGCACCGCGGCCGGGGCGGGCCAGGCGATCAGGACGGGAAAAGAACAGTATAGGTCAATCCGGGGGCGGTGGGGCGCACATTTCCGTGCCCGGGGGAAACCGGCGCGGCGGCCGCGGGCTCCGACTACGGCGGGGTACCGCCGGCGGCCCCCTGCAACTCGCGGCGCAACCGCGCCCGCTCCTGCTTGCGCTGCTCGCCCGCCTCGCAGCGGCGGCGCTGTTCGTCGGTCTCCACGATCAACGGCGCCAAGGGAGCCGGGTTGCCGACTTCGTCCAGCGCCACGAAGGTGAGATACGCAGATGCCGTGTGGCGCACCGCGCCGGAGCGCAAATCCTCCGCCTCGACGCGCACCCCGATCTCCATGCTGGTGCGCCCCACACAGTTGACGGAAGCCTTGAGGAATACGAGATTGCCCACGTACACCGGCTCCCGGAAGTCGAGTCGGTCGATGCTGGCGGTGACCACGTTACCCCGGGCGTGGCGGATGGCCACGGCGCCGGCGGCGTCGTCGATCATCTTCATGATTTCCCCGCCGTGCACGTTGCCCGCTGGATTCGCGTGGCTGGGCTGCATCATCTGGGCCACCTGCACCGCCGTTTCCGCCACCGTGCGGCCCTTTGGGGTACTCATAGCATCCGCTCCCTTTCTGCCCGCGTTCCCAGCGCCCGGGAATTCCGGAAGCCCTCCAGGGAGCATACCCCAACTGCACCCCGGTGGGGATACCACGGCGACATGCAGAGCACGGCGGCAGACACCTCGCTCCCGCCCGGTTTCGGGCGCCGCCCCGGGTCCAGCCCACACGCACCACCGCCGAGCAACTCCAGCGGGGGCTCCCTCCGCGCCGCCTGCGTCACGCCTCCCCCCGAACGCCGAACACCTCCCCCACCAGCTGCCGGGCCTCCGTCAGCCATGTGGCCCGCTGGTCGGCGGTACTCACACACACCACCCCGAACGTGCGGCGGTGGAACCAGTGCACCCCACAGAACCCGAAGATGCAGTTCTTCCAGATGGTCTCCAGGGGATCACCGAAGGTCTCCCGCTCCCGCCGGGGGGCGGTGTCCGACGTATTGATCACCACCGCGTTGCGGGCCTTCAGCAGCCCCACCGGCCGCCCCCCGCCGTCATCGTCGAACCGGTACGCCACTCCCGGGCGCAGCACCCGGTCCACCCAGCCCTTGAGGACCGCCGGGGGCATACCCCACCAGTTGGGGTGGACCACGACGATGCCGTCGGCTGCGGCGATCTCGCGGCAGTGCTCTGCCACGGCCGACCCGGGCAGCGCCCCGGCGGGGATCTCCCCGGCGGGCAGCAGCGGGTCAAACCCCTCGGCACACAGATCGTGAAAGCGCACGTCGTGGCCGCGACCCCGGAGCTCGCCCGCGGCGGCGGCGGCCAGGGCGTGGTTGAAGCTGTCCGGGTGGGGGTGGGCGAGGATCAGGGAGATCCGCAACGGTTCACTCCTTTTCTGTCTTGGGGGCCCGGGGTTTCGGGATCCCCCAGTGCCCGGGAAGCGGGGCCGGGGCGGACACGGGGAAGGCGCCCTCCGCGATCAGGGCCTCGATCGCCGCCACCCGGGCACCGGACCCCGGGTGGGTGGACAAGGCCCGGGGCCCGTGGCCGTCCCGACCGGAAACCTGTATTTTCTGGAACAACGCGGTCGCCCCTCCGGCATGGCCGTAGAGCGCCACCAGGGTCTCCACCGCGAACCGGTCGGCCGCCTGTTCCTGCCGCCGGGAGTAACGCAGGTGCCCCAGGGTGAGGGAGCCGCCGACGAAGGTCTCCACCGAGCGCTCCTCACCCACCAGGGACGACGCCAGGAACGCCAGCACCAGACCGCGCCCCAGAGCGCGCAGGGGGTCGCGGTGCACCACGTGCCCCAGTTCGTGGGCCAGCACCATCGCCACCTCGTTCTCCGACTCCGCCTGCTCCAACAGGCCGGAGAACACCAGCACCCGTCCCCCGGGAAGCGCCGCGGCGTTGACCGTGGGGCTGACGACCATCTGCAGCCGCACCGGGCCCGGCTCCTGGGGCGCGGCGGCCGATACCCGGTCCAGGAGCATCTGGATTTCGGCCCTGCGGGGGTCTGGGTCCCCCTCGGGTGCGGGCCACAGGCGTTCGCCCAGGGACCTCTCCATGGCGTAGGGCACCCGAGGGGCCACCCAGTCCACCGCCAGCCCCAGGAGCAGGTAGGCGACCGACAACAGCCCCGCCAGCCCCCCGGCGAGCCAGGCGAGCTCCACCAGGGGCTGGGTGGTGGCGACGTTGACGTTGCCCTCAAGGGGCCGGGGGCGGAACTGCATCCTTCGGGGGCCAGACGCCGGTGCCGTAGGCAAACGCCTCCACCGAACCCAACCCCTTGCCCCGGCGACGCCCGTATATCGTGGCGGTCTCCACCCGCACCCCCAGGATCTCCCGTGCCCCGGCGGCCTGCAGGCGCATGCGCAGCAGCGCCTCGCGGCGCGCCCGGTCGAGCAGGCTCTCGTAGGAACTGACCCGGCCGCCGAAGATCATGCGCAGGCCGGCCAGAAAGCGTTTGAAGTAGTCCACCGACACCACCACGCTGCCCGATACCAGACGGCAGCGGCCCGGTGGCTGGGTCTCGTCACCCTGGGCAAAGGTCACCGCCGGCTGCCGCAGGAAGCGTTTCTCCCGCTCTTCGATGGAGCGGAAGTGTCGCCGTTCGGCGATGCTGCCCGCCACGTAGCCCAGCACCAGCAAGGCCACGAACACCAACAGGTCGATCACGGCTGCCGCTCCGGTTCCACCTTCACCGCGGTGCCGTAGGCGAACAACTCGGCGGCCCCCTGGGCCACCGAACTGGTGGCGTAGCGCACATTGATCACCGCGTTCGCCCCCAACTGACGCGCCTGCTCGGCCATGCGCGCGGTGGCCTCGGCGCGAGACTCGCTGAGCAGCTCGGTGTAGCCCTTGAGCTCGCCTCCCACCAGGTTCTTGAGGGACGCGGCGATATCCCGACCGAGGTGTTTGGCGCGGATGGTGCTGCCCTGCACCAGGCCGTAGTGTTCCACGATGCGGTGGCCGGGCAGGTAGTGGATGTTGGTCATCTGCATGGGAGCTCCGGGACGGGGTGGTCGACCAGACCTGCCCCTTCTAGCCAAGCCGGGCCCGTTGCGTCAAGTCTCCCGGGGCTTTTCAACCGGCGCTGGACCGCGTAGCCTCCTGCGACGAACCCGCCCCTTCCAAACCGGGCGCGACAGGGGAGACCGAGAGATGGGCAAGACACCCCACCCGGCCCACGCGGCGGCCTGGCGCCAGAGGTTGCACCAGGTCATCTTCGAAGCCGACACCCCCGCGGGCAAGGCGTTCGACGTGGTGTTGCTGTGGCTGATCGTCGCCAGCGTGGTGGTGGTGATGCTCGGCAGCGTGGCCGAGATCCAGGCTCGCTACCACCCGTGGCTGGTGGCGGCGGAGTGGGTGTTCACCCTCCTGTTCAGCGTCGAGTACGCGCTGCGGCTGGTGTGCGTGCTTTCTCCCCTGCGCTATGCCCGCAGTTTCTTCGGGGTGGTGGACCTGATGGCGATCCTGCCCAGCTATCTGGGGCTGCTGTTCCCCGGCGCCGGGTCCTTGATGGTGGTCCGCTCCCTGCGGCTGCTGCGGGTGTTCCGGGTGCTGAAGCTGGGGCGCTACCTGGGGGAGGCCAACGTGCTGCTCGGTGCGCTGCGCACCAGCCGGCCGAAGATCACCGTGTTCCTGGGCACGGTGCTCACCGTCCTGGTGATCGTCGCCACTGCGATGTACCTGATCGAGGGGGAAGCCAACGGCTTCACCAGCATCCCCCGGGCCCTGTACTGGGCGGTGGTGACCATGACCACCGTGGGCTACGGCGACATCGCGCCACACACCGTGCCCGGGCAGACCCTGGCGGCCGCGGTGATGGTGCTGGGCTACAGCATCATCGCCGTGCCCACCGGCATCATCTCTTCCGAGCTGAGCGAAGCCAAGCGCAAGGG